>CAZBTA010000046.1:0-26808 GCA_964494515.1 uncultured Bryobacter sp. | reverse complement strand
CGGGGACCTCGCGGCACCATGGGTATATGGAGATCGCACCTTTCGCAACGATGCGGTTGACGAACAGGCGCAGAGTGGCGCGGCGGAGGTCGGAGGAGCGCCTGGTGGAATCGATCAGGTCGCTATCGAACTCGAGGTAGGCCGTGGAGTTGGCGTCTACCGCGAGTTGGGGAAGAGAGCCTAAGGGCGTGTCCGGTGAGGAGGCGCGGGTATGGGTATCGGCAATCAGCTTCAGGTCCTGGGCGGTGAGGGTGGCTGAGAGAACCAGCGCGAGAGTGATGAGTTTCATGAGAGCTTCCTTTTGAGGGCGAAGATCAAGGCAACGGCCGTAAGGGCGAGGGTGGAGGGTTCGGGTACGGTGACGTCGCCGGTGAGGCGGAGGGCGAAATCGCCGGAGCGGGCACCATCGAAGGGGGAATACCAGGGGCCATCGCCAAAGTAGGCGGATTGGGTAAAGGCGCCCTGGCCGTCGCGGGTGAAGCCGTCGTCGTAGGTGGGGCCGTTGGGGAGGTTGTCGAAGACGGTGAGGACGAGGCGGTAGTTGCCAGCCGGGATGACGAGATCGATGACCGCTTCACCTGGCATGCCGAAGCCGAGCCCGAAGAGCTCGAGATCGCGGAAGAGGGAGAGGACGGGCATAAAGCCGTTGATGGGGTTGTTGAAGGTTTCGGCAACGAAGAGCCCGGAGGAGCCGACGGTGAAGTCGAGAGTGTAGCGTTGGTCCTCGCCGGGGAGCGTGCCGGTGATGTCGATGGTGGCGGCGGGCATGGCCAGCGCCAGGGATAAGACACAAAGAAGATTGCGCAAAAGTTTGGACCGCATGAGAGCAAGGGTGACGTGGGGAAGGAGCGGGATGGAAGTAGAATGGGGTGGAGACGGGGGTGTTGCACCCCGGCTAACACTATGAAACATATGGAGTTGGATCCGCAGGCGAAGCAGGCGCTGCTGGAACGTGTGCTGGGGGCGCCGGAGTTTGCCGCCGCAGGGCGGATGCGGAATCTGTTGCAGTTTTTGGGTGAGCAGACCGAGGCGCCGAAGGAGACGGTGATCGGGGTGGCGGTGTTTGGGCGGGAGCCGGGGTATGACCCGAAGGTGGATGGCGTGGTGCGGTCGGAGGTGAGGCGGCTGCGGGGGAAGTTGCAGGAATACTATGCGGGGACGGGCGCGGGTGAATCGATGCGGCTTGAGATCCCGAAGGGTACCTATCAGCTGAGCGTGGTGCAGGTGGGCGAAGTGGGGGAAGTGGTGGCGGAAGCGAAGCCGTGGCGGGGATGGTGGGCGGCGGTTGGGCTGGTGTTGGTAGTGGCATTGGGGACAGTGGCATGGACGTGGCGGGGCGGGGAGGCGCCGCTGGTGGTGGAGTCGCATCTGGTGACGGATAGCGTGGGGCAGGCGATGGAGCCGAATCTGTCGGCCGATGGCAAGATGCTGGTCTACCGGTATCAGGGGAAGCAATCGGGGATTTACGTGCGGAAGCTGGATGAGGAATTGCCGCGGCAGATGGCGGGGACGGGTGGGGCGGATAGCGTACCGGTGTTCAGCTGGGACATGAGGCGGATCGCGTACCTGCGGGAGGAAGGGCCGAACCAGTATGCGGTGATGGTGCAGCCGGTGGAGGGCGGCGAGGCGGAGCAATGGGGCATGCTGCCGCGGCGGGAGAGGATGGCGTGGTTGCCGGGGGATCGGGAACTGGTGGTGCGTGATGTGGTGGAGGGCCGACCGGCGACGGGGCTGGTAAAGCTGGACCGGCAGGGGAACCGGAAAACGCTGACGCGCCCGGGCGAGGGGTATCTGTATGACGGGATGCCGGCGGTATCGCGAGATGGGAAGTGGCTGTGGTTTGCGCGAGCGCGGGAGGCCGGGGTGGAGGAGCTGTTTGTACAGGAGCTGAACGGAGAATATGAGCCGGTGGGAGCGCCGCGACAGGTGACCAACGAGAGCCGGCACATCATGCGATTTGCGGTGTTGCCGGACGGCAAGAGCGTGATTGCGGCGCTGCCGCGGGGCAAGACGATTCGGGCGTTGTGGAAGATTGAGATGGGGGAGCCGCCGCGGTTTACCCGATTGAACGGAACGCAGTTGCTGGCGGGGGACCCGACGGTGGCGGCGATGACGGGAAGGCTGGTTTACGCGGTGATGGTGGATGATTTGAATGTTTACCGGCTGCGGGTGGCGAGTGGGGAAGCCGTGGCTGTGTCGCCGTCGGGGACGCTCGAGAGTTCACCGAGCCTGTCGGCGGATGGCAAGTGGCTGGCGATGCGGAGTGCGAGATCGGGAACGAGCGAGATCTGGGTGATGAGCAACGATGGGGCGAATGCGCGGAAGCTGACGAATGCGCAGGGGCCCGTGACGGGGAGCCCGAAGTGGAGTGCGAAGACGGGGATGCTGGCGTTTGATTCGCGGATGCGCGGCAACGCGGATGTGTATGTGACGGGGGCCGAGGGCGGGGAGCCGCAGCTGGTGGCGGGCAGTGAATGGAACGAAGTGGTGCCGAACTGGAGCCGGGATGGCAAGTGGCTGTACTTTGCCAGCGACCGGACGGGGAAGTGGCAATTGTGGAAGATGCCGGCGGAAGGACAGGGGCAGGCGGTGCAAGTGACGCAGGCGGGGGGATTTCTGGCGGAAGAAACCGCCGATGGCCAGTGGTTGTATTACAGCAAGCGTGAGCCGTGGCGGGGGCTGTGGCGGCGTAAGGTGAGCGGGGGCGAAGAAGAATTGGTGCTGGATCTGCCGGAATCGTTGTGGGGGGCGTGGGCGCTGGATCAGCGGGGGGTGTACTGGTTGCAGTTGCGCGGTGGGGAGAAGGCGCAGATCCGGTATCGCGAGTTTGGCGGGGGGAATGAGCGAGTGGTGCATACGCTCGAGCGGAACCCGGTGTTGTGGGAAGGGCAGATGGCGGCGCGGCTGGATGGTAGCGAGATTTACTTTACGCAGCTGGACCGGTCGGTAAGTGATCTGTTTCGGGTGGATTCGGGAGTGGGCAGTAAGTAGAGCCGGGGCCTGGCGGCCCCGGCGTGGGTAAGTGAGTTAGTTGTGGTTGCGGCGACGGATGGCGATGACGGCGACAAGGCCGGCGCCGATCAGGGCCATGCTGGCGGGTTCGGGTACGGCGGAGCCTTCGAGCGTCATGGCGCGATCGCCATAGAAGGCCGAGCCGTTCGTGGGCACGTAGAACTGCTTTGAGACGCTGTCGCCACCGGAGCCGGGCCACCAGACGAAGGGGGTGTTGAGGTTGTCGTTCTTTGAGTAGATGGTGAGCCAGTAGGTCTGGTTGGCCATCAGGGACATGGCGTTGGCGAGGTTGGCGGTGTAACGGTTGACGTTGAGCGCAAAGCCGCCCGCGGTGGCACCGCCGAGAAACTGGAAGCTTACATCCGAGGCCAGCAATGAGTAAGTGGCGAGGATGGAGCCGGGAGTGTTGGCGTTATCGGCGGCGAGACGGATCTCGAAGGTGTCGAAATCGGGGGCCGGCGCGGCCGCGGCGTTGTTGGCGTCGTAAAAGCCGCCGACGAAGGTGATCTGGTTGATGAGAGCGCTTTGGGTGAGGCTAAAGCGATCCCAGGTGATGAAGCCATCGGAGTCAGTGGTGTTGGTGGCGGATGTGCGGACATTGCTGCCGCCAATGGGCTGATTCAAGAGTGTTTCGGCGTTCAGGGTGGCGAATGCGGCCACCATCAGGATGAGTAGTTTTTGTTTCATGTTCCCTCCGTCAGTAGTTGCGATCTCAAGAATCCAGATCGATCAGCCGATTGCAGAAATGTAGCGGTGGGATATGCCGTGGTATGAAAGGGTAGAACCGACGATGGATGGCAAGACAATGAGCCTTTGGGAGACGATTCAGCGCAGCCCGGCCTCGCTGGCGGCGATTGCGCTGATGTTTCTGATCGGTGGGGCGTCGCAGCTAATCTTTGGCCGGCCGGTGCTGGGGACGTTGGAGGTGACGGCGGCGCTGGTGTTCAGCTATTTCTGCTATCAGGCCATACGCGGGGTGAAGGACGAGGCGGGGCTGACGGATGGGACGCGGCAGCGGCTGGAGATGGTGTTTGTACCGGAGCTGCGCAAGCAGGCTGAGGAGATTTTGCTCCGGCAGTTTGGGACAAAGATGCCGGGCTACAAGGATGCTTCGGAGTTGGAGATTGAGCGGGTGCGGTTTGCGGCATTGAAGCTGAGTGAGGGGAGTCTCGCGAAGTTGCGCGAGCAACTGGATGTGGTGGCGGTGGATCCGCATGATTTGCTCCTGAAGGCGGAGTTTCTGGATGTCGGGGATCACCTCGACTGGTGGCCGGATGCCCGTTGATTTGCTGGGGTTGCTTGAGAGATTTGAAGCCGTAGCGGATTGGGAAACGCCGGTGGCGCGGTTTCGGACGAATGTGCCGGCGGTGGCGCCGCTGGCTTATGTGGGGATTGTGTTTCGGCCGGCGCGCGCCGGGGTGGTGGAGGCGGTGGATCGGGAGTTGGGGTTGCCGGGGGAAGTGAAGGAATTCTTTGCGGTGTGCAACGGGGCGCGGTTGTTTGTGGGGGCGCTGGTGGTGTTTGGCTGTGTGGAGGAGAACCTCGAGGAAGACATGCGGAATGTGTTGGTGGCGTTGCCGTTCTCAATCGGGGATGCGAACCGGGAGCTGGCGCCCGAGCGGCGCGAGCAGGGGATGGTGGCCGTGGGGCGGTATGAGGGGGATGGATCGGTGGTGTGTGTGGATCGGGCGACAGGGGGAGTGGTTTGTTATGAGGGCAGGGAGGGGCTGAAGGTGAGGCAGGTGTGGGCGGGGTTTGAGCACTGGCTGGTGAGCGAGGTGATGCGGATCAGCGCGCTGCATGACAAGCGCGGGAATCTGCTGGTGGAGCGGGGGCAGCTACTACCGGGGCACGCGGCCCCGGCAGTGCACTAAGCCGTAAGAGCGCGGATGAGGTGGGGCTCGGCGGTGCCGAGGGTGCGCATTTTGGCGCCGAGGGTGGTGCGTTTGAGGCGAAGGAGCTCGGCGGCGGCGCTCTTGTTGCCATTGGTGCGGCGGAGGGCCTGTTCGATCATGTTGCGCTCGATGCCGGCGATGATTTCTTCAAAGTCGATGCCGGAATCGGGGATGGTGAGCGCGGAGAGATCGCCAAGGGCGGGCGTGGGTTGTTTCTTCTGAATGTTGGGCAGCAGAAAATCGGCGGGGAGCAATTCCATGCGCCGGCCGGAGAGCGCAATGGCGCGCTCGATCGTATTCTCCAGCTCGCGGACGTTGCCGGGCCAGTGGTGCTCTTCAAGGCGACGCAGGGCGGCCGCGGTGAGCGTCTTGGGCGGCAGGCCCTCGACGTCGCAAATGCGAGTGATGAAGTGGCTGGCGAGCAGGGGTAGATCGCCGGTGCGCTCGCGCAGAGGCGGCAAGTGGATGGGCACGACGTTGAGGCGGAAGTAAAGATCTTCGCGGAAGCGGCCATCCTCGACCTTGCTGAGCAGGTCGGCATTGGTGGCGGCGATGACGCGGACGTCGACGGGGATGGTTTCGCTCGAGCCAAGGCGCTGGATCTCGCGTTCCTGCAGGACGCGCAACAGCTTGGCCTGCAGCTCGAGAGGCATGTCGCCGATCTCGTCGAGAAAGATCGTGCCGCGGTGGGCGGCCTCAAAGCGGCCGGCACGGGCGGACTGGGCACCGGTGAAGGCGCCTTTGGTGTGGCCGAAGAGCTCGGCCTCGAGCAGCGATTCTGGCAGAGCGGTGCAGTTGAGCGAGATCATCTGCCCGGTGCGTCCGCTGGCCTCGTGGATGGCGCGGGCGACGACTTCTTTGCCGGTGCCGGTCTCGCCGGTGATGAGGACCGTGGAGCGGCGCTCGGCAATGAGAGAGATCGCATCGGCAAGGCTCTCGATGGCCTGACAATGGCCAACCAGTGAGCGGCGCCAGGGGCGAGCATCGACGCGGGGGAGAGGGCGGGGCGTGAGAGCGGCCAGCGAGCGGGCCTGGGCAATCAGTGCGTCAAGCTCCGGGCGGGGGGTGTCGGCGGGCACGGCGTCAAAGGCGCCAGCTTGCCGCAGTTCGGCGGCGAGGCTGGGGCGGTAATCGTCAATGGTGAGCACGATCGGGGTGCCCGGGGCGGCGGAGTGGGCGCGAGCGAGAAGCGAAAGCGCTTCGTCACGGTCATGCACGGCAGCCACGAGGCACTGCGTGCCCTGGCGATGCAAAAGGTCAATCGCATGACCCCAGGTATCCTGCGCCGCATTGTTGAGCCAGTAGACTTCCAGCGGTTCCATCTAGGCATGAATCGCCGGATCAGGCGGGATTCTTTAAGGGGAAAAAGAACTTAGAGCTCAATGAGTTAGGGGGATATGGCGACTAGCGGGAGAGGCGATAGTGCTCAGTGAGCCAGAGGGGTTCATCCGGCTCGGGGGCAGGCTTAAGGTCTTTGCCGATGCCCCAGCGGGTTAGCCAGGTATAGCCCCCTTTACCCACGTAAGGATCAGGGGTCTGGTAGGCGGGATCGGCGAGGGCGGTGGCGAGGGGGACGATCTGGTAACCGCGAGAGGCGAAAAAAGCTAGCAATTGGGGCATGGCGTCGGCGTTGAGCTGATTGGCGTGGATGAGGAGGACGTGAGGGATGGGGCGGCCGAAGACGGCGAGGGCGCGTTGTTCGTAGTACTCGAGGCAGAGGGCGGTGTGGCGGAGGTATTCCTTGAGGACGTAGGAGGGATCACGGTGGGTGGTATAGGCGCGGGCGAACATCCAGTCGGAGGCATCTACCGTGACGGGGGCGGGGGTGTAGTGGTGTTCGGTGAGGAACTTTGCGAGGGAGTCTTTAATCTCGGGGGTAGCGCCGGTGCGGAGGAAGGGATGGCGAAAGTAGGTGGAGGGGGTGCCGCCGCGGGCGAGGCGGATGGCGGGTTCGCCGCGGAGGATGTCGGCCTGATATTCGGCGAGGGGGATGGAGTTGAGGTCGGGGTGGGAGAAGGTGTGATTGCCGAGCTCGGCGCCCTGGCTGCGCCAGAGGGCGAGGAGGGCCTGGAGGCCAGCGTCGGTATAGGCGCGGGACTGGCTGGCGTTGATGAAGACGGTGACGGGGGTGGCGCCGAGGGCGGCGGTGAATTTGCGGGTGAAGGCGAGATCGCGAGCGAGGGAGCGGGGGCCGGGCTGATCGCCGCCGCGGGGGAGATCGTCGATGGTGATGGCGATCTGTCTGGTTTGTGCGAAGGCGAGGGAAGCAAGCAGAAAGTGGAGGAGGACTTTCAACGTGCTCCCCCGCCAACGAACATCACTATTTCGATTTTTGCACCATTTTCAATGAGAGTGGTATCCCACTGCGTTTTTCGGATGATCTCGCGGTTGAGTTCGACGGCGACGCGTTGGGGATCGACGCCGAGGTGGGCGAGGAGGGTGCGGATGTTGAGCTGGTCAGGGATTTCCCTGGGTTGGCCATTGATTTCGACAGCGAGCAAGTGAGGTGATCCTTAGGGGAAAAGACGGGCGTTTGACCGCCCTCCAATACGAACAGTATATTGAATAGAGCCCGCTTCATCCGCTCTCTCAACCCATGCCAACCAATTACTACGAGTTGTACTTCCCGGTACTGGTGCAGATTGTCTTTGCCGCCGCCGTTGCCGCAGGACTGCTGGGCGCCGGTTTATTCTTCGGGAAACGCTCCCGAAACGCGGCCAAAGACTCACCCTACGAATCCGGCATGAAGCCGGTGGGAACGGCGCGTGAGCGCTTTTCGGTGAAGTTCTATCTGGTGGCGATGCTGTTCATTCTGTTCGACATTGAAGCCGTTTTCCTTTATCCGTGGGCCGTTGTGTACCGCGAATTGGGTATGGCGGGATTTGTCGAGATGGTGCTGTTCATGGTTTTGGTGCTGAGCGGCTTTTATTTCATCTGGAAGAAGGGGGCACTCGATTGGACGATACAGCCTCCGGCCCGAAAGGCGAAGGATAGCTAGCCACATATGATTTCGGAACAACTGCAGGAAGATGCTCTGGTACAGGCGCTGGTGGAGCGCTTCGGAGCGGCGATTGAAGCCGGTTCGCTGGAGCATGAGCAGGTGATCTTGTACGTCGCGGCCGGGAGCATTGTCCCGGTTTGCGAGTTTTTGCGGGACGAACACAGCTTTAACCGGGTGTCGAGCGTGACGGCGCTCGACTGGTATCCGCAGGAGCCGCGGTTTGAGATTGTGTATTTGCTGCATAGCGTGAAAGAGAAACGACGTTTGCGGCTGAAGGTGCGCCTGGGTGGGGAAGCACCGGTGGTGGACAGCGTGGTGCCGGTATGGCCGGGCGCGAACTGGTATGAGCGTGAGGTGTTTGACCTGTTTGGGGTGACCTTTACGAATCATCCGGATCTGCGCCGGATCATGATGCCGGAAGGCTGGGTGGGACATCCGTTGCGGAAAGATTTTCCGATTCACGGTCACAAGTACGACTACAGCGGGGGCAACTGATGAGCGATTCGTTGACATACAGCACGGAAGTGAACTCGGAAGCTGGCTCGACGCGCCGGATGACGTTGAGCATGGGCCCGCAGCACCCGTCGACGCACGGCGTGTTGCGCGTGATGCTGGAGCTCGATGGCGAGACGGTGGTGAAGGCGGACCCGGAAATCGGGTTTCTGCATACGGGAATCGAGAAACAGTGTGAGGTGTTGACCTACAGCCAGGTGGTGCCGCTGACGGACCGCGTGGACTACCTGTCGAACCTGTCGAACAACCTTTGCTACTGCCTGGCGGTGGAAAAGCTGCTGGGGATTGAAGTGCCGCCGCGGGCGGTATGGACGCGCGTGATGCTGACGGAGCTGACGCGCATCAATTCGCATCTGGTGTGGCTGGGCACGCATGCGCTCGACCTGGGCGCGATGTCGATGTTCTTTTATGCGACGCGTGACCGCGAAGAACTGCTGAAGATCTTTGAGATGTTCAGCGGGCAGCGGCTGATGACGAGCTACTTCCGCATTGGCGGGCTGGCGCTCGATCATCCGCGGGGCGGGCTTGATGCGGTGAAGAAGTTTATCGACATGTTCCCGGCCAAGATCGATGAGTACGAGTCGTTGCTCGACAACAATCCGATCTGGAAGAACCGCACGATTGGCGTGGGGATTGTGCCGGTGGAAGACATGCTGGCGATGGGCCTGACGGGGCCGATGATCCGCGCGGCCGGCATCCCGTGGGATGCGCGCAAGGACGAGCCGTATTCGGGCTACCAGAACTTTGAATTTGACGTGCCGGTGCGGACGGAAAACGACGTTTACGCCCGCTATCGCGTGCGCATGGACGAGATGCGCCAGAGCGTACGGATCATGGCACAGGCGCTTGAAGGCATGCCGGAAGGCGCCTATCAGGCGGATGCACCGAAGGTGGTGCTGCCGCAGCGCGAAAAAATGAAGACCCAGATGGAAGCGTTGATCTACCACTTCAAGATCGTGACGGAAGGCATTCGCGTGCCGGCCGGCGAGGTGTATCAGGTGGTGGAATCGCCGCGCGGAGAATTGGGCTACTACGTGGTGAGCGACGGGACGAGCAAACCGTTCCGCGTGCACATGCGCACACCGAGCTTTGGCAACATTCAGGGGCTGGGGCTGATGTGTGAGGGTGGCCTGATCGCCGATACGATCGCGTCGATGGGATCGATGGACTTCGTGCTGGGAGATACGGACCGCTAACCATGACATTCTCGGAAAAGACCGAAGCGAAGTTGAATGAGATCTGGAATCGTTACCCGGCGGGACGCAAACGTTCGGCGGTGATTCCGATGCTCATGTATGCCCAGGATGAGACGGGGCAGGTGACGCAGGAAATGATTGCCGAGGTGGCCAAACGGTGTGAAGTGACGCCGTTGCAGGTGGAAGAAGTGGTGGGTTATTACTCGATGCTGAACAAGCAGCAGATGGGTAAGCACCACGTGCAGGTTTGCACGAACATCGCCTGCATGCTGCTGGGTGGCGAGGAATTGTGGGAGCACGCGAAAAAACGGCTGGGGATCGGACATAAAGGGATTACGGCCGATGGGCTGATTTCACTCGAAGAAGTGGAATGCGCCGGGGCTTGCTCGTGGGCGCCGTGTGTGGTGGACGGATACGAATATCACCATCACATGACGGTTGAAAAGCTGGATCAGCTGCTCGACAGCATCCAGAAGAAGGTTCAGTAGGCAGGAGGTCACGCCAATGTTCAACGAACCGCATCCGGCAGAAGTAAAGGTGATTTCGAAGCGCTTCGGCTTGCCGAACTCGGCTTCGATCGACACTTATCTGGCCCATCAGGGCTATCAGGCCTTCATGAAGGCCGTGGAGATGACGCCCGAGCAGATCATCGAGGAACTGAAAATCTCGAGTCTGCGTGGCCGCGGCGGCGCGGGCTTTCCGACGGGGATGAAGTGGAGCTTTATCCCGCGTGACAATCCAAAACCGAAGTACGTGGTGGTGAACGGTGACGAATCCGAACCGGGCACGTGCAAGGACCGGCTGCTGATCGAGAACGATCCGCACCAGTTGATCGAGGGCTGCCTGATTGCGGCGCGCACGATCGGCTGCAAGCAGGGCTACATCTACATCCGTGGTGAATACCGGTATCTGATCGACATCATGGACAAGGCGCTGGCCGAGGCCTACAAGCATGGCTGGCTGGGCAAGAACATCAAGGGCACGGGCATCGACTTTGACCTCTACACGCACACGGGCGCTGGCGCCTATGAGTGTGGCGAGGAGTCGGCGTTGCTTGAGTCGCTTGAGGGCAAGCGCGGGGTGCCGCGCATCCGTCCGCCGTTTCCGGCCGTGGCGGGGCTGTATGCTTCGCCGACGGTGTTGAACAACGTTGAGACGTTCAGCTCGGTGCCGGCGATTCTGCTGATGGGCGGGCAGGCGTATGCCGATCTGGGCACGCCGAAGAATGGCGGCACGCGCCTGTTGTGCGTGTCGGGCCATGTGAACAAGCCGGGCGTGTATGAAGTGCCGCTGGGCTTCCCGATGCAGAAGATGATTTATGAAGTCTGCGGTGGCATTCGCAATGGCAAGAAGCTGAAGGCGGTGATCCCGGGTGGATCGTCTTCGCCGGTGCTGAAGGCGGATGAATGCGACTTCCCGATGGACTATGACAACTACGCCCGCATGAAGACGATGGCGGGATCGGGCGGCATGATGGTGATGGACGAAGACACGGACATCGTCAAAGTGGCGCTGCGCACGATGCGGTTTTACGCGCATGAATCGTGTGGCTGGTGCATCCCGTGCCGCGAGGGCACAACGTGGTTGCGCAAGATTTTGACCCGCATGGATGAAGGAACGGGCCGGCGCGCGGACATTGACTTGATCCACGAGCTTGCCAAGAACATGCTGGGCCGTACGTTCTGCCCGCTGGGCGACGCGGCGGCGATGCCGACGATCGGGTTCGTCGAGAAGTTCCGTGATGAATTTGAAGCCCGTCTGCGAGACACGGTTGTGCCGGTGACCTCGCCGGACCAGTTAATCGCGATCGGATAAGGAATCTATGTCCACTCCCACCGCAGCTCCTCCGACTTTGGTCAACTTCACGGTGGACGGCCGACAACTGTCGGCGCCGCCGGGGACGTTGCTGATTGATGCCTGCAAGCGCGCGGGTATTGAAATTCCGGCCTTCTGCTACTACGAAGGCTATTCTCTGCAAGCCGCCTGCCGCATGTGCCTGGTGGAAGTGGAGAAGATGCCGAAACTGCAGACGGCCTGCACGCTGCCTGTGATGGAAGGCATGATCGTGCGCAGCGAGACCGAGCAAATCCACAAGGCTCGCAAGGGCACGCTCGAGTTCCTGCTGACGAACCACCCGCTCGATTGTCCGGTATGCGACAAGGGCGGGGAGTGCGAGTTGCAGGACATGGTGTTCCGCTATGGCGCTGGCGAATCGCGCTACACGGAGATCAAGAACCATGAGCCGGAGCGGCAGTGGTCGCCGGTGGTGTTCTATGATCCGGCGCGCTGCATTCTTTGCTACCGCTGCGTTCGCGCCTGTAATGAAGGCATGGGCGTGGGCGCGCTGGGCATTACGAATCGCGGCGTGGTGGCCGAGATTGCGCCGAACATGGTGGACCATCTCGACTGTGACGAGTGTGGCGCCTGTATCGACATCTGCCCGGTGGGCGCGCTGACCTCAAACATCTACCGCTACAAGACGCGGCCGTGGGAAATGCAGCATGTGGGCACGGTGTGCACGCACTGCTCTAACGGCTGCAAGACGACGCTCGGCGTGCGCAATGACGAGATCATGCGCGGCAACAACCGTGATCGCTCGGGCATCAATGGCGAGTTCCTGTGTGTGAAGGGCCGCTACGGGTTTGACTTCACGCAGCACGAAGAGCGCGTGACCTCGCCGATGATTCGCATCAATGGCAAGCTCGAGGCGGTGTCGTGGTCGAAGGCGCTCGGGTTTGTGAGCGAGAAGTACAAGAGCGTGGCCGCGGCGGGTGGCAAGTTTGGCGTGGTGGCCGGTGTGCACCTGACGAACGAAGAATTGTTCTACCTGCAGAAGTTTGCGCGGGCGGGGCTGAAGACCTCGAACATCGACCATGTGCGCAGTGGCGACTTTGTGACGCTGCTCGACGCCGTGAGCGGCAACATGGATGCGCTCGCGACGGTGGATGATCTTTACAACACGAAGGCGGCGCTGGTGATCGGCAGTGATCTGTCGCAGCAGCATCCGCTGCTCGCCTTCCAGTTGCGCGCCGACGTACGGCATCACAAGGCGAACATCTACACGGTGACGCCGGGGCCGGTGCGTGAGGCGAAGTATTCGGCGGCCAGTGTGATTGCGGCCGAGGGCACGGAGTTTGACGCGCTGAAGGGGCTTGAAGAAAAGCTCAAGGGCGAGAAGGAACTCGTGATCCTGTTTGGCGATGCGATCAAGGGGCAGCGCGTGCGCGACCTCGTGGCCTGGGCCGCGGGGCTGGGTATCCCGGTGAAGTATGTGTGCCTGGTGGATTACTCCAACTCTCGCGGGGCGCTCGACATGGGCGCGACGCCGGAGCTGTTGCCCGGTTATGCGGTGGACCCGACGCCTGGCATGTCGCTGAGCCAGATGCTGGCCAGTGAAGAGCTGGACGTGCTGTGGGTGGCCGGCGCCAATCCGCTGCGCGGCAAGACGCTCGCCAGCAAGAAGGCGTTTGTGGTGACGCAGACGATGTTCCTTGATGAGACGAGCGAACGGGCGGATGTGGTGTTCCCGTCAGCGTCGGCTTACGAGAAGAACGGTACGGTGACGAACGTGACGGGGCAGGTGCAGCGGCTGAAGGCCGCCGTGAAGACGATGGGCGCCAAGGGCGACCTTGAAATCTTCGGCCTGATCGCCAAGGAAATGGGCCTTGCGGCCGAGATTGGCGTCTGGACGCACGATGCTGTATTTAAAGAGATTCATAAATCGGTGCGCGGATATAATGTTCCTTTACCCATCCTGGTGACCGGTGGCGCGGCGATGACCACGCCAGTAAACGGCAGGGTGGCGGTAGATGTCCGCGTCGATGAGATTCGCTCCGCCGGCGACACGTTGTTCACTTCCGGCGAACTGGGACGGTATTCAAAACTTCTGACGAGCGTTCCTGAGTTCCCGGGCGCACTTTACAAACGATGAACTTCTTTCTGATCAGCCTCCTCAAGATGGGCATAGTGACGGCGGTGTTTATGACAACACTGGCGTACCTGCAATGGATTGAGCGCAAAGTGCTGGCGCATATCCAGAGCCGACTTGGACCTTACCGTGTGGGCCCGCACGGGTTGTTGCAGCCGCTGGCTGACACGCTGAAGCTGTTGATGAAGGAAGGGTTCATTCCTTCGCACGTCAATCTGTTCTTTTATCTGCTGGCGCCGTTTCTGGCAGTATTCTTCGCGCTGATTTCGATCTGCGTGATTCCCTTTGGGCCGACGGTGGAAGCCTTTGGCATCCGTACGGACATGGGCCTGGCGGACCTCAATATCGGTGTACTGTTCATCCTCGCCATCTCAAGCGCCGGTGTGTACGGCATTGCGCTGGCGGGCTGGGCGTCGAACAACAAGTATTCGCTGATGGGTGGATTGCGCAGCTCGGCGCAGATGATCAGCTACGAATTGCCGATGGCAATCGCGCTGGCCTCGCCGCTGCTGATCCTGAACGAGCTTTCGCTGCGCTCGATCGTGAACGAGCAGGCGGGCTTCTACCTCGGGGTGATCCCGAAGTGGACGGTGTTCCAGATGCCGTTTCCGCAGCTGTTCAGCTTTGTGATCTTTCTGATTGCCGGATTTGCCGAAACCAACCGCGTGCCGTTCGACTTGCCGGAAGCGGAAAACGAACTGGTGGCGGGCTTCCACACCGAGTACAGCTCGATGGGGTTTGCTTCGTTCTTCATGGCCGAATACGCGAACATGGTGACGGTTTGCTGCATGGCGACGACGCTGTTTCTCGGCGGGTGGCATCCGATCTTCCCGGCCGAATATGGCAGTGACTTTATCCCGGTGCTGCTGCTGCTGGGCGTGGCGGGCATGTTGTTCTTCCACGGTGTGGTGCAGCCGCCGGCGGGCCGCAAGTGGGATCGCCTGGCGATGCCGGTGGGCGCGGGTATCTTTGGTGTGATCGCGATCGCGTTTCTCGTGCCGATGCTCAAGCCGTTTCTGATCCCGATCTTCTGGTTTGTGTCGAAGGCGGGTTTCCTGATGTTCACGTTTATCTGGGTGCGTGGCACGCTGCCGCGCTTCCGCTACGACCAACTGATGAACTTCACCTGGAAGTTCCTATTCCCTGTCGCCGTGCTGAACATGCTGATCACCGCGTTCGCCGTTGCACTGCAGGGGCCGAAGGGTTAAGCCAATGGATCTGATACTCTTCCTGATCTTTGCCGTGATCGCGGTGGCATGTGGTGTGTCGCTGGTGGTGCAGAAGCACCCGATTGCGAGCGCGCTGTCGCTGGTGGGTGTGATGGGTTCGCTGGCGGTGATCTATCTGTTGCTGGGGGCGGAGTTTATCGCCGCGGTGCAGTTGATCGTATACGCGGGCGCCATCATGGTGCTGTTTGTCTTCGTCATCATGTTGCTCAACACGGGTGAGGAGACGGCGGTGAACAAATCGAATCTGTCGCGCCTGTTGGGGATTCCACTGCTCACGGTGTTTCTCGGCCTCGTTGCTTATCTGATGCAGAAGATGGCGCCCTCGATGGGAATGGTTACGTTTGGCGCGTTCAACACGGGCGCCAAGGAAATTGGGCGCAGCCTGTTCAGCCATTATCTGCTGCCGTTTGAAGTCACCAGCGTTCTGGTGCTGATTGCGATTCTGGGCGCGATTGTGCTGGCCCGCAAGGAGATCGACTAATGCCACAACTGAATGCGGTACCGATGTCCTGGTATCTGATTTTGAGTGCCATTCTGTTCACGCTCGGCGTGGCGGGATTTGTGTTCCGCCGCAATATCATCACGGTGTTCATGTCCATCGAACTGATGCTGAACGCGGTGAACCTGAGCTTTGTGGCCTTCTCGCACCAGTTGCGACTGGTGGATGGACAGATCTACACGTTCTTTGTGATGGTGGTGGCGGCCGCTGAAGCAGCGGTGGGCCTGGCCATCATCCTGACGGTTTTCAAGAACCGCCACACGCTTTCGATTGACGAGGTCAGCTCGCTGAAAAACTAATGCCGAAACAACCTGACCTTCATCTCTGGCTGATTCTTTTCTTCCCCCTGCTGGGGGCCCTGATCAACGGCACGCTGGGGCGCCGTTTGTCGAAAGGGGTGATCGGCTCGATTGCGATCGCCTCGGTGGGATTGTCGTTTTTGTGGGTGGTGCGGGCGCTGAGCGAGCTGGGACAGCTCGAAACGGTGCATGTGGAACGGTACTTTACCTGGATTGCTTCGGGCGACCTGAAGGTCGGCTTTGACCTGTCGGTGGACCGGCTATCGTCGGTGATGCTGCTGGTGGTGACCGGTGTCGGCACGCTGATTCACGTTTACGCCGTGGGCTATATGGATCATGAAGAGGGGTTCTGGCGGTTTTTCAGCTACCTGAATCTGTTCATGTTCTTCATGCTGATTCTGGTGCTGGCGCAGAACTTCCTGCTGCTGTTTGTTGGCTGGGAAGGCGTGGGCTTGTGTTCCTACCTGCTGATCGGGTTTTACTTCCTCGAGAAGTATGCCGGCGATGCGGCGAAGAAGGCGTTTGTGGTCAACCGTGTGGGTGACTTTGGCTTCTCGCTCGCGATGCTGCTGATGGTGGTGAACTTTGGTTCGCTCGACATGACGACCGTGTTCGAGGCGGCCAAGAAGTTGCCGGTGGAAACATCGGGTGGTGTGCTGACGCTGGTGTCGCTGCTGCTGATTGTGGGCGCTTGCGGCAAGTCCGCACAGGTGCCGCTGTATGTCTGGCTGCCGGACGCGATGGCGGGCCCGACGCCGGTGTCCGCGCTGATCCACGCCGCGACGATGGTGACGGCTGGTGTTTATGTCGTGGCCCGGTCGAGCAGCGTGTTTCTGAAGGCGCCGATTGCGATGGAAACCGTGGCGATCATCGGTCTGGTGACTGCCGTGGTAGCCGCGCTGATCGGCACGGCGCAGAACGATATCAAGAAGGTTTTTGCGTATTCGACGGTTTCGCAGCTGGGCTATATGTTCCTTGGCCTGGGCGTGGGCGCGTTCTCGGCCGGCATCTTCCATGTCGTGACGCACGCGTTTTTCAAGGCGCTGTTGTTCCTTGGCGCCGGCTCGGTGATCCATGCGCTGCATGGCGAGCAGGATCTGGCGAACATGGGCGGCCTGCGCTCGAAGATCCCGATCACTTACTGGACGCTGATGACGGCGGCGGTGGCGATTGCGGGGGTGTGGCCCTTTGCGGGCTTCCACTCCAAGGACGCGATTCTGCTGGCGGCACATGCGCATGCTCCCTGGATGTTCTGGGTGGGCGTGGCGACGGCGGGCCTGACGGCGTTCTATGTGTTCCGCGCGATCTTCCTGTGCTTCTTTGGCACGTATCGCGGCAAGGCGCATCCGCATGAGTCGCCCGCGATCATGTACATGCCGCTGGTTGTTCTGGCGTTGCTGAGCGTTGGTGGTGGCTACCTGCCGGTGACGGACTGGCTGGCGCCGCTGTTCCCCGAGCATGAGCATCCGCATGACGCCATGCTGATCGGTGTTTCGCTGGCCGTGGCGCTGGGTGGCATCTTTGTCGCTTACTACGTCTATGTGCTGAACCCGGGTTCGGCGGATGGTTATGCCAAGAGCCTTGGCGGCATCTACCGCGCGATTGCGAACAAGTTCTATGTGGACGAAGCCTACGATGCCGCGATTGTGCATCCGCTCGAGCAGGGCTCGCGCGCGGTGTTGCTGAATGGTGTTGAAGACGTCGTGGTGCAGGGTGGCGTGAGCGCCACTGTGGCGACGACGCGCGGCGTGGGCAGTGTTCTGCGCTTGCTGCAGAGCGGCAACATCCGCAGCTACGCCGTTTACACGCTGCTGGGGGCGATCGTCTTTCTGGGTGTGATGGTGGCGAGTGGAGGTGGCAAGTAATGTTTCTGCTGATTGCGCTGTTCCTCCCCTTTGTTGGTTTTCTGCTGTGCCTGACGGTGCTGCGCGGGGCGCAGAAGTCGGCCTACACGGCGGCGCTGGCCGCCTCTGGCGTATCGTTGCTGGCGAGCCTCGGCATTGCGCCCGAAGTGATGCAGAATCCGACGCGCCTGTCGCAGGCGATGTCGGTGAACTGGATTCCGTATCCGCCGATTCACTTCTCGATCGGTGTGGATGGTCTTTCGATCTGGCTGATTGCCGTGACGGCGCTGCTGACGCTGATTGCCGTGGTGATGAGCTCCAACCGCGACGGGCAGTTTCTGGCCTGGTTGTTGCTGCTTGAGACGGGTATCGTCGGGGTGTTCTCGGCGCAGGACCTGTTTCTGTTCTTCGTGTTCTTCGAGTTGACGCTGGTGCCGACGCTGTTCCTGATGGGGCAGTATGGCAAGGATTCCGGCAAGACGACTTCGAACGCGGCGACGATCAAGTTCTTCATCTACACGTTTGCCGGCTCGGTGCTGATGCTGGCGGCGATCGCTTATCTGTTCCTCAAGTCGGGCACGTTCGATTACCAGAACATTCTGCTGCAGGTGCAGGCGGGTTCGTTCCGGCTGTCGCCGGCCGAGCAGTTGCCGCTGTTCCTTGCGTTCTTCTTTGCCTTTGCGGTGAAGACGCCGTTGTTCCCCTTCCATGCCTGGCAGGCTGACGCTTATGCCACGGCGCCCTCGCCGCTGACGATTGTGATGGCGGGTCTGATGGGTAAGTTGGGCACCTACGGCATGCTGCGCTTCTGTCTGCCGCTGTTTCCGAATGCGGCGCGCGAATGCGCCGGCTGGATCAATGGCCTCGCGATCATCGCGATCATCTATGGCGCGCTGGTGGCGATTGTGCAGCCGAATGTGAAGCGGCTGCTGGCCTTCAGCTCGCTGAGCCACCTTGGCTTTATTGTGTTGGGCATCTTCTCGTTCCACATCAACGGCCTCGACGGCGCGGCCTACCAGATGGTGTGCCACGCGGTGACGACCGGCGGGTTGTTTGTGCTGGCGAGTGTGCTTGAATCCCGCAAGGGCTCGAGCGAGATCGCCGACTTTGGCGGGCTGGCGTCGAAGACGCCGTGGCTTGCGACCACGTTCCTGATTGCGGCGCTGGCGAGCAGTGGTCTGCCGTCGCTCAACAACTTTGTGGGTGAATACCTGATTCTGCAGGGTGCGGCTTATGCCGGCTTTGGCTATGCGGCCGGAGCGGCGGTGGGCGTGATCCTGTCGGCGGTGTACCTGTTGTGGATGTACCAGCGCACGTTCCTCGGGCCAGTGCCGGCCGGGGAAACGGCTGACCTGAGCGCACAGGAGACGCTGGCGATCACGCCGCTGATCCTGTTGATGATCTGGATGGGTATCAGCAGCACGAGCTTTATCGGCGTGCAGAGCGCGGTAAACCAGAAGATTCTCGAACAGAGCAAAATGAATGTCGAATTTCGAGTGGCGGCCCCGGTAGTGGAGACGATCCATGGGAATTAACCTGAATCTGACGGCAAGCGAGATCCTGCGTCTGCTGCCGGAAACGATCCTGTCCATCTGGGCGGTGATCCTGATGCTGTGGGAGTCGCGCTACGACGAACATGGCGAGCGTCCCGGGATGCCGGTGATGGCGCTGATCGGGCTGGCCATTGCGGCGGCGGCGAGCGTGGTGGCTTCGGCCGACCCGGGCCCGGCCTTCCGCAACATGGTGGTGGTGGATTCGTTCTCGACGTACTTCCGGCTGCTGGTGCTGGGCGTGGGCGCGATGGCGGTGCTGACGGCGAGCCCGTTTCTGCGGCAGCGTCAGGCCGAGGGCGGCGAGTTCTATTCGCTGCTGTTGCTCTCGCTGGTGGGCCAGTCGTTGATGGCCGCCTCCAATGAACTGATCATGGTGTTTATCGGCATCGAGATCTCCTCGATTGCCTCCTATGTGCTGGCGGGTTACCTGCGCGATGATCGCCGGGCGAACGAGTCGGCGCTCAAGTACTTCCTGCTCGGCAGCTTTGCGACGGGCTTTCTGCTGTATGGCATCTCGTGGACGTTTGGCCTGACCGGGTCGACGAATCTCAACGAGATCGCCGCCGTTCTGGGCAACAGCGACATCGCCCCGGACAAGATGCTGACAAGCGCGGCGGCGGCTTTGATCCTCGCCGGTTTGTGCTTCAAGGTGTCGGCCTTCCCGTTCCAGAGCTGGGCTCCGGACGTCTACCAGGGCGCGGCGACTCCGGTGGGCGCATTCCTCAGCGCGGCGCCGAAAGCGGCTGCCTTTGCCACGCTGTTGCGGGTGTTCTTTACGGCGTTTGAGCCGATGTCGGATCGCTGGTTGCCGCTGTTGACCACGGTGGCGCTGCTGACGATGATCGTCGGCAATCTCGCGGCGCTGTGGCAGACGGACATCAAGCGCATTCTGGGTTATTCGTCGATCGCCAATGCCGGCTATGTGCTGGTGGCGGTGGCGGCACACTCGACGCTCGGCGTGAGCGCGGTGTTGTTCTATCTGGCTGCTTATTCGGTGATGAACTTCGGCGCTTTTGCCGTGCTGTCGCTGCGTGAGGAAACCTCGCTTGACGACTATAACGGCCTTGCCAAGCGCCAGCCGGTGACGGCGGCGTTGATGGCGGTGTTTATCTCTTCGCTGATCGGCTTGCCGCTGACGGCGGGCTTCTTTGGCAAGTTCTACATCTTCAAGTCGGCGATCGATTCCGAGATGTATTGGCTGGCCGCGCTGGGCCTGCTGACGAGCGCGGTGGCCGCGTTCTACTATCTGCGTGTGATCAAGGCGATGTACATGGAACCGGTCCCGGAAAACGCTCCGGAACTGGCCGCCCCGGCGCCGGGATTGCAGGCTGTTCTGTTCCTCTCTGCGGCGGCGACGATTGGTCTGGGTGTGTTCCCGGGCTGGTTGCTCGACCTGGCGACGCGCTCGAGTGGATTGCTCCGCTAAAGTCCGCCCAGCCAAGCCGGCGGACCTTTCCGCCATACAGGAAATCTATGCGCATCACGTCCTGACGGGGACGGCCAGCTTCGAGCTCGAAGCGCCAACCGTGGACGAGATGCGCATTCGTTTTGAAGGGGTTACGGCGAAGGGGCTGCCTTATCTGGTGGCCGAGGTGGACGGGGTGGTGGTGGGCTATGCGTATGCGGGGCCTTACCGACCGCGGCCGGCATATGCGGCGACGGTGGAAAACTCCGTCTATGTCCGCCACGACCAGGCGGGGCGGGGCATTGGCAAACTGCTGCTGGGGCGGCTGATTGCCGAGTGTGAGGCGCTGGGGTTGCGCGAGATGATCGCGGTGATTGGCGATAGCGCCAATGAGGCGTCCATCCGGCTGCATGCGGCCCACGGGTTCGCCATGGTGGGCACTTTGCGCGGGGTGGGCAAAAAGTTTGGCCGCTGGCTCGATACCGTACTGATGCAGCGCCCGTTGGGCCCGCGAGCTTGATACATTGATGTCATGCGATTTGCGTTAATGCTCAGTCTTGCCGGTAGCCTCATGTTTGCCGCCGGCCCCGATGCGAAGCCGGAGAAGGGCTTCACGGCGATCTTCAATGGCAAAGATCTCACCGGCTGGACCAAGGCCAAGGAAAACGAAGATGCCTTCCAGGTGAAGGACGGTTCGATTGTCGCCAATGGCAAGCGCAGCCACCTCTACTACACCGGCCCGTTCAAGGGTAAGCAGCCGAGCTTCAAGAACTTTGAGCTGAAGGTGGACGTGATGACGAAGGAGAAGTCGAACGGCGGCATCTACTTCCACACGGCGTATCAGGAAACCGGTTGGCCCGAGAAGGGTTTTGAAGTGCAGGTCAACAACTCGCATGGCGACTGGAAGAAGACCGGTGGACTGTACAACGTGCAGGACAACAAGGAGCCGTTCCAGGACAACGTCTGGTTTACCGAGCACATCGTCGTCAAGGGCAACCACGTCACCGTGTTTGTCGATGGCAAGAAGGTAAGCGATTGGGAACAGCCGGCCGACTGGCAGGGCCCCAAGGGCAACCCTGGCCGCAAGATCGACCTCGGCACGTTCGCCCTGCAGGCGCATGATCCGGGTTCGACGATCTACTACACGAACATCCGTGTGAAGCCGCTCAAGTAAGCAACCAGTCAGACAGAAAACAAAAGGCGCCTCAGCGATTGGATCGCGAGGCGCCTTTCGTCTTGGTTTGCGTGGAGGCGCAAATTAACCGAGGATGTCGATGGTCTTTGAGGATAGTTCGTTCGCGGTTTCAACCAGCTTGAGATTTGCCTCTGAGGCGGCTTTGGACTCAAGGAGGGCAACCATCTCGGCGCTTAAATCGAGAGTGTCGCCAGACGAGGCCGCGGTGACGGAACTGGAAGCGCCAGCGCTCGCGAGTCGCTTGGCGACAGCAGCGAGCTTTTCCTGGGCTTTCTCCAGGCCTGCCAGACCGATGGATTGTAATTCCATAGCTTTCGTATCGTCGCGGTATTGAACCGCTTTAGAAAAATTTTCTCAAATCGCCAAAATTTTCGACGATGTGCAATAGCCCGGGTCCCGGTTCGCGTAAAGCAGTGTTTTCCAGCGCCCAGGTGCGGGCATGGGGGACGAAGACGGCGTTCATGCCGGCGGCGAGGGCGGGATTGATGTCGCTCTTGGGGGAATTGCCCACCATCCAGGTGATCGTCGGATTGAGCTGGTAGCGGGTGATGAGCTGGCCGTAGGCGGCGGCGTCCTTCTCGCGCACAATCTCAAACTCGCGGAAGTAGCGGCCCACCGGGCTGCGGTCGATCTTGTGGCGCTGCTCTTCGGGGTTGCCCTTGGTGAACAGGATGAGGTCGTGATTGCGGTGCACGAGGTACTCAAGCGTTTCCTCCACGCCAGGCAGCATCTCGATCGGCTGGTGGAGGATGCGGTCGGCAAAGCTCATGACACGCTCGAGGTCGCCCGGGGCAATGTCGCGTTCGACCAGATGCTGGTAGCACTGCACCATGTTGCGGGCGAAGTTGGCGGCGCCGTAGCCGTGGATCTTGATATTGGCGATCTCGATTTCGTCAAAGATGTCGCGCGTCTCGGTGGGGCTGAGGCTGGAGTGGTTGAGAAAGGCGAGAAAGTCCTCCCACGCCTGCTCAAAGTAAATGTTGTTTTCCCACAGCGTGTCGTCGGCGTCGATGAAGATGGTCTGCGGATCCTGAAGCGGCATTAGACTTCCGTGGTGTGGGTGGAGTGGCCGTTGAGCGGGGCAACCCGGCGCACATGGCGCACGAGCTTCTCGCGCTCGATGAATTGCGGCAGATAGTTGGCCAGCGCTTCCATGCGTTCTCTTTCGCCGGGAAGGGTGAGCAGTTGCTGGCGGAACTCGACGTCGGGAATGAGCCGCGCGACGTAGAAGCTGAGAAAGGGCCGCGTGTCCGAGGGCATGTCTTCGACCATGCCGCCGTGTTCCATCATCATGAGCTTGACCCAGCCGCTCAGCACCCGCTGGCGGATGAGGTCGCTGGCCTCGCCGGAATCCTCATCCGGGATCACCACCACGCTCGCGCGCAGGTAGCTGCGTTCCTGATCGAGCATCAGCACCTCAAAGCGCTTGCGGCCGCGGCAGAGGATGTCCATGCGGCCATCAGGATAGTGCTTGAGCACCTGCTCGACGACAGCCGTGCAGCCGATATTCGCCATGCCCTTCTCGCTTGCGAAGATCACGCCAAACTCGGCATTGTCGCGCATTACGTCCCCGATCATTTCCTTGTAGCGCTCTTCGAAAATGTGGAGGGGGAGTTCTGCTCCGGGAAATAAGACCACCCCGAGAGGAAACAGGGGCAGTGCGTCTTGGGGCATAAGTACTATTATTGACGTTTGTGCAGGTCAGTGGATCGAAAACCATCATTACGGGCGCCTCGACGGGTATTGGCGCCAGTCTCGCGCGGCTGATGCAGGAGCGTGGGGCGCGGCTCGTGCTGATCTCACGCAAGACGCATACCTACGAGCTGGCGGGCGCGCACTGGATCGCGGCCGACCTCAGCATCCCCGCCGAGCGGGAACGCGCGCTGGCTGAAGCGATCGCGCATCTGGGCGAGGTGGATATCCTCGTCAACAATGCCGGCGCCGGCGCCTACGTGCCAACGATGAAGATCAGCGACGAGATCTGGAACTACCTCTACGAGCTCAACCTCAACGCCCCCGTGCATTTGAGTCGGCGTGTGCTGCCCGCCATGGTGGCCCGGCGCCAGGGCATGATCGTGAACATCGCCTCGATTGCGGCCCAGGTGCCGTTGCCCTGGTTTACGATGTATTCGACCACCAAGGCGGCGCTGTTGAGCTTTACGCATGGGCTGGGCATGGAACTGGATGGCACGGGAGTAAAGACAATGGCCGTGTGCCCCGGTTACGTGAAGACGCCCTTTCAGGCGAATGTCGTCGTGGGCAAGCCGCCCGCCGTGCTGCAGCAAACACGCCAATTTGCCATCACGCCCGAGCGTTGTGCATCCGATATTGTGAAGGGCATCGAGCGCGATGCGCGGACGGTGGTGACGCCGGGGTCGGGAAAGCTGCTGAATCTTGCGTATTTCCTGTTCCCGCGGCTCATTGACTGGCAGTTTGCTCGATACAATCGCAATTTGGAGAAAGCGGCGAATTGATTCTCAAGCTCAAGCGTTCCCCGGGGATTTACCTCGTGGGCTTTATGGGGTGTGGCAAGTCGACTGTAGGCGCAATGCTGGCCGAAGAGATCGGGTGGCGGTTTCTCGATCTCGATCAGCGCATTGAACAGGAGCAGCAGCAGACCATCGCCAACATCTTTGAGACGCAAGGCGAAGAGGCATTCCGCAAGATTGAGACCGAGGCGATGCAGGCGGTGATTCGCGAGACGTACCGTGGGCGTGCGACGGTGGCATCGCTGGGGGGCGGCGCCTTCGCCTGGCCGGGCAATCGCGAGAAGCTTGAAGATTCGGGCGTCACCATCTGGCTCGATGTGCCGTTTGCGCGCATTGAAGCGCGTGTGTCGCGCGCCTCACACCGGCCACTAGCGCGCGATCCGGAGAAGTTCCGCGAGCTGTTCGAATTGCGGCGTCCGCTCTACGCGAAGGCCGATTACACGATCCCCTTTGATAGCGACAATCCCAAGGAGGCGATGGATGCGATCCTCGCGCTCGGGCTCCTCGACTGAGAAACGCATGCGCCGCGAGGCGCTTGAGATCTTCAATGCCGCCCTCGAGGCCGCTGATCCCTATAAGGCCACGCTGGCGCACCTGAAGCCGCTGCCGGCCAGCGTCAAGAACCTCTATGTGGTGGGCGCGGGCAAAGCCGCCGCCGCCATGGCGCGCGCCGTCGAGAAGGCTTATGGCAAGCAGATCCGCGCGGGCGTCATTGTCACCAAGTACGGCCATGCGCAGAAGCTCAAGCGCGTAAAGTGTCTTGAGGCCGCGCATCCGGTGCCGGATGAAGCCGGCATGTTTGCCGCCAGTGAGATCATCGAGCTCTGTCGCGCCGCCGGGCCCGACGATCTGGTGATCTGTCTCATCTCGGGTGGCGCCTCGGCGCTGCTGCCGGCGCCGGTGGCGGGCATCTCGCTTGAAGAGAAACAGATCACAACGCAGCTGCTGCTGTCCTGTGGCGCGACGATTCATGAGCTGAATTGCGTGCGCAAGCATCTCAGCTCGATCAAGGGCGGCCAGCTTGCGCATGAGGTGTATCCGGCCAGGCTCGAGACGCTGATCCTGTCTGACGTGATTGGTGACCCGCTGGATGTGATTGGCAGCGGGCCGACGGTACCTGACACCACTACGTTCTCCGATGCCTGGGAGATCCTCTACAAGCACGACCTGACGGACAAGATCCCGGCGGCGGTGCGCCATCATCTCGAGCAGGGTGTGAACCTGCGCATCCCGGAGACTCCAAAGCCTGGCGACCGCATCTTTGCGCGGGTGAAGAACGTGATGGTGGGGTCAAACCGGTTGAGCGTTGAGGCCGCGCGGCGGCGGGCTCGTGAGTTGGGTTACCGGCCGTTGCTGCTGTCGACGACGCTCGATGGCGAGGCGAGCGAGGCGGCCAAGATGTTTGCCGCGATCGCGCGCGAGGTGCGCCAGTCGGGCCACCCGGCGCGGGCGCCGCTGGCCGTGCTGGCGGGTGGTGAGACGACGGTGCATCTGGGCGGCGCGCATGGCCTTGGCGGTCGCAATCAGGAGATGGCGCTGGCCGCGGCGATTGGCATTGCCGGGTTGCGCGATGTGGTGTTTCTGGCCGCGGGAACGGATGGCACCGATGGGCCCACAGATGCCGCGGGCGCTTATGCCACGGGCGATACGGTGGCGCGGGCCGAGGCGTTCGACTTTGATGCCCACGACTTTCTCGTGCGCAATGATTCCTATCACTACTTTCAGCCGCTCAAGGATCTGCTCGTGACCGGGCCAACGGGCACGAATGTGATGGACCTCTACCTGATGCTGATCGGCGGCTAGAGGATGTTCACCGCACGCGCGGCCACCATGGCGAGCGTGGTGAGCGAGATTGACGATTGCGCCATCATCAGCACCTTGGCCCAGCGCGAGAGCACGGGCACGTCGGTGGGCGAGAACGCGGTGCTCGCGTTGAAGGCGAGAAACAGATAGTCGATAAAGTGGGGCTGCCAGTTGGTCTGGCCCAGCGCCTTGCGGGCTTCCGGGGTGAGCGAGGCCTGCGGAAACAGAAATGCGCCGCCCTCGCCATACTCATCGCGACGGGCGCGGTGGTGGGGTCCGCCGGTGTCGAGCCGCCAGTACCAGGAGGCAAAGACGAGCACGTTCATGCTCCACACCACGATCGCGGCAACCAGCAGGTCTGAGGCCTGGCCGCGCTTGAAGACGAGGTCGCGCACCAGCGTCACCAGGGCGTAGATGAGCTGCGAGGTGGTGATGGCGGCGGTCGCATGGCCCAGCCAGACGCGCGCCGGAGTGTAGACGAACTTGCCGAGTGTAAGCAGGATGACAAGACCCGCGCCATAGGGGCCGACGTTTGCTGAAAGGGAGGGCGGAAGCAGCAGGTTGAGCAGTGTGGCGGCGATGACGGCGAGGGCTGCAGGCCAAAGCGGTTCGCGGAAAACGATCTCCTCGGTCTTCATGCAACCTGAGCGTCCAGTGTAGCGAAATGTGCTAGATTGTGAAAGAAGCTGAGCGGGAGTAATTCAGCGGTAGAATGTCAGCTTCCCAAGCTGAACGTCGCCGGTTCGATCCCGGTCTCCCGCTCCATCTTTTCAACACTTTGCGAAATCCACAGGCCTGCAGTCGACCGAACTAACGGAGTCCTGGGGTGTGGTCGAACCACAAAGCAAACAGTCTGAAGCGTTTATATGCCGGGGACTGCCAGCTGAGTTTGCTGTGCTTGCGTGAGTAACTTACTTCATGAGCGACGCAAGTAAGAACTCGGTGTT
>CAZBTA010000045.1:0-26821 GCA_964494515.1 uncultured Bryobacter sp. | reverse complement strand
GTATCAATCCGGGCTCTCCGCAAGGCAGCGGGCCTATTGTATTGGGCGAAAAAGCCAGGCATTATGTGCTCGCGGTTATTCCCAAGAGCATGCGTGCCGACCTGGATCTCTGGCTTGACGAGGCATCGTTGAGCATCGAGACCATACTTGCCGAAGGCGCCGAAAAGGCCATGACGAGGTTCAACCGTCGCGCCCAAGGCTCAAAAGAAGAGGAACAATGAGTCTCAGACTTTACGAAGAACTGTTTATCGTAAAACCCGACTCGACCGACGAGTTGGTCGATCCGCTGATTGAAAGTCTCACGCAGCTGATCGTCAAGGATGGTGGAAATCTGCAGGTGTCCGAAAAGTGGGGCACCCGCAAGCTCGCCTACCAGGTGGGCCGCTATCTGGAAGGCTATTACATTCTGCTGCGCTTTGAAGCCAATGGCGCGACGATCAAGGAAATCGAACGCCGTCTGCGCGTCAACGACCTGGTGATCAAGTACCTGACGGTTCGTCTCGACGAAGAAATGAAGTGGGTCGAGAAGCGCAAGAAGCGCCGTGAAAAGCGCGCTGCCCGCAAGCCCCAGGTGGTTACGCCGGCCGCTCCTGCTCCTGGCGCCGCCGCGCCCGCCCTGCCTGCTGAACCCGCCGTTCCCGCGCCGGGCAAGCCGGGTGACAACGCCGATGCCCCCGCCGCCGAAGCTCCCGCTCCGGCCGCTGAATAACCTGTGGAAGCGATAAAGGAGAACCAGAACCATGGCTGAAGGAAGAGGCGGCCGCCCCATCGCGGCCTCGATGCGCCCCACCGGTGGTGACAAGGCGAACATCGTCAACAAAAAGCAGTATTTCCGTCGCAAGAAGGTTTGCCGTTTTTCGGTCGAGAAGATTGACTACATCGACTACAAGGACATCAACCTTCTCAAGCAGTACATCTCGGAACGTGGCAAGATTGTGCCCCGCCGTTTGACCGGCACCAGCACCCAGTTCCAGCGCCGCCTGGCGGTTGCCATCAAGCGCGCCCGCAACATCGCGTTGCTGCCGTTTGCGACGCGGGAAGGAGAGAAGTAAATGGAAGTCATTCTCCGCGAAGATATCGACAAGCTCGGTAGCCGCGGCCAGATCGTCAAGGTGAAGGATGGTTACGCCCGTAACTTCCTGCTGCCCCGTCGTCTCGCCGTCTTCGCCACCGAAGCCAACAAGAAGATTGTCGAGCAGGAACGCCAGAGCTGGCTCCGCAAGGAAGCCAAGTTCAAGGCGGATGCTGAAGAACTCGCCAAGCTGCTCTCGGGCGTCACGCTCGAGTTCGCTCGCAAGGCGGGTGAAGAAGATCACCTGTTCGGTTCGGTCACCTCGAGCGACATCGAAACCGGTCTCGCCAAGCAGAACTTCACGATCGACAAGAAGAAGATTCATCTTGAAGAACCGCTGAAGAAGCTCGGCGAACACAAGGTCTCGCTCCACCTGTACAAGGGCGTCACGACCGAAATCACCGTCAACATCGTCAAGGAAAGCTAGGAAAGCTCAAATGGCATACTTCGATCTCACCGGACAGACCGCGATTGTCACCGGAGCGGCCGCAGGCATTGGCGAGGTAATCGCCCGCCGTCTGGCCAATTCCGGAGCCACCGTCGTGGTGGCTGACCTCAATCTCGCTGCTGGTGAGGCCGTGGCTGCCTCCTTGCCGAACAACTCGTTTGCGCTCTCGCTCGACGTTACCTCGAGCGAGAGCTGCAACAAGCTGGCCGCCGATGTCGTCGCCCGCACCGGGCGCATCGACATTCTGGTCAACAACGCCGGTGTGGCGGGCAAAGCCGCTCCGGTGTGGCAGCAAACCGATGAGGACTGGGCCTGGTGTGTGGCCGTCAACCTCAACGGTCCCTTCTATCTTTGCCGCGCCGTTGCGCCCTTCATGCGTGAGCGCAAGTACGGCCGTATCGTGAACATCGCCTCGATTGCCGGCAAAGAAGGCAATCCCAACATGAGCGCCTACTCGGCCACCAAGGCCGGCCTGATTGGCTTCACCAAGTCGCTCGGTAAAGAACTCGCCCTCGACGGCATCACCGCCAATTGCGTCACTCCCGCCGTCGTCCGCACCAAGATTCTCGAACAGCTCACCCCCGAGCAGGTCGATTACATGACGCAGCGCATCCCGATGCGTCGCACCGGCGAGCCGGAAGAAATCGCCGCCGTTGTGCACTTCCTGGCCAGCCCCGACTCCTCATTTGTCACCGCCCAGACCTACGACGCGAGTGGCGGCCGCGCAACCTACTAAATGATCGTCCAGCCTTCCCAATATCTCTCGACCCCCATCAGCAAACTGGTAGAGGAGGCTGGTCTAGGACGCGTCGGTTTCGACCAGCGCCTGGTTGCCGCATTCGTCAGTCGCCCGGAGGAAACCATCGCCGCGATGGTCGCTTACGGCAAGGCCACGCCTGATTCGGCGCGCCTCCAGATCGACGCCGACTTGCTGAACATCCTTGCCTCGTTGCCTGGCAAGGAAAGCGCGATTGACTACGTGGTTTCGATCCTGCGCGAAGGCTTCACCGAGATCCCCGAGAGCATGCTGGCCATTACCCGCGCCTCTGGCCTCAGCGCTGTGGACGCACTGGTTTCTCTCTACCGCGAACTCGAAGAAGACACCGCCGGCGAAGTTGCTTTCCTGCTGGCCGGCCTGCAGACCCGCGACGAGCGCATCTTCACCATTCTTCTCGAGCGTCTTGAGTTCGACATGGAAGACGGCGCCATGCTGCTGGGCCTCTATGGCGATCCCGCCGGGATCCCGCATCTCGTCAAGCTCTCCGAGCAGGTGGGCAAGAATCGCGAGATCGACTTTGCTCTCGAACAACTCCGCTTTGCCCCTCAGGAATCGCCTGACCCCGAGTTCGACTTTCTCTCGGATTACCCCGAGTTCGCCGGCCCTGAATTTGAAGTGCTCGAAGACGACGAGATCGTCGACTTCGCCACGATGCACGAAGACGAAATCGTGCGCCTCGCGGCCCTCGATGTTCTCGAAGATCTCGAACTTCCCGAATCCGCCGTCGCTCCGCTAATCGCTCTCGCTCTGAGCGACGACACGATCGCTGTCCGGTCCGCCACCTACCGCGCTCTCGCCCGGCTCAACCAGATCGAGGATGTCCGCGCCCTGGCCGAAAAGACGCTGCGCGATGAAGCGACGCCCACGCCGATCCGTGCCTCAAGCCTGATCACCCTGCTGCCCGACAGCATTGCCCCGGCCGAGATCCGCTCCTTTATCGAACTCTTCCTCAAGGATCCGGCCGCGCGACCCGACGCCGTCCACGCCATGTGGCGCTCGCGTGAGGCGACCTACATCAACCAATTTGGCGCCCTGCTTGATGATCCTGATCTCGCCGTCCGCCGGCAGGCCGTTCGCGGCGCCGGTGTTTGCAGTGACGTCACCGCCATCGGCAAGCTGCGCGACCTCATGCTCGACGAAGATCTCCGCAAGGACGCCATCTTTGCCTACGCCATGGCCGTGCCGTCGGATATCTCGGCCAGCCGCGTCAAGAGCCTCTACACTCGTATCGAGAAGGAAGCCGGCGGGCTCAACAGCGACGAAGCCACCTCGGTTGGCATCGCGCTCGACATGCGCCTTGAGGCTGCGGGTAAAGAGCCCGTCTTCTTCGCCTCTGACGAAGAGGATGAAGGCTACTAGACCCCAAAACAATTTCTGTTGAAATTGTTTTCACCAGAATTTCATCCACTCCATATCCGGCTGTAAATCACACGCGTCACAATCGCAGTGCTTGAGCCGTTCTTTCCTGTACCGTGCCGCGCAGCAGGCCTTGCCGGATGACCTCGACTGCGCCGTATCCCTTCATTCCCATACCAGTCGCTCGCGCGAGACGATGAGCTTTATCCCGCGCTATGTGGCCGATGTGCCGTACCTCGGCGCTCGCATCCGTCACCTCGAAAAGCAGTACTTCAAGCATCACGGCCTCGAGTTTGATTACGGCCGTGTCTGGTGGACCCCGCCGCTCGAACCCAAATCCGCCTTTGATCTCGAAGCCGATCAGATCCGCCAGCGCCTTGGCCGTCGCGCTCTCGTCAGCCTGAGTGATCACGACAATGTCGATGCCGGCTTTGCTCTCGAAATGTTTGAGGAATGTGCCGGTGCGCCCATCTCGTCCGAGTGGACCGTCCCCATTGCCGAAAGCTTCTTCCATGTTGGCGTTCACAATCTCCAACCCGCTCGCGCTCGCATGCTCGAAGCCGAGATGGCGCGCGTTACCGCCAATCCAACGCCCGACAGCATCGATGCCATGCTGGATGAACTGGATTGCGACCCGGCTACCCTCATCGTTCTCAATCATCCGCTTTGGGACGAGGCACGCATTGGTGCGGCCCGCCATCAAGAATTACTCTCCCTCTTTCTCCGTCGCTACGGTCGCTACATCCATGCTCTTGAGCTCAATGGCCTCCGCTCGGCCGAGGAGAACGCTGCCGTTGCCCGCCTGGCGAGCGAGTGCGGATTGCCCCTGCTTGCGGGTGGCGATCGCCACGGCTGCGAGCCCAACGCGATTCTCAACCTCACGGGTGCCGCCAGCTTCGCCGAGTTCGCCGCCGAAGTCCGCGATGGCGCCCCAACCCACAACGTCTTCATGCCGCAGTATGACGAGCCCCTCCGGCTACGCGTGCTCCAGGTAATGTCAGACGTCTTGCGAACCCATGAATCTCTCGCTGCTGATCGCCGTCGCTGGTCGGATCGCATCTTCTATCTTTGTCCCGATGCAACCATTCGCCGCCTCTCAGACGTCTGGAAAGGTAGCGGCCCCGATATCGTGGGGCAGTTTGTGCTGGCGATGAGGCTGGTCGAGTCCCGTCATATTCGCGCGGTGTTGCGTATGGCGCTGGGAACTTAGAATAGAGGCATCAATGCGCGTAGCGTTCTTTACAGATTCCTTCCATGAGATCAATGGTGTGGCTCACACCAGCCGGAATCTCGACGCCTTCGCGCGCCGCCGCGACCTGCCCTTTCTCAGCATCCACGCGGGTCCCACCACCGAACTCATCCGCACCGGCAATCACCTCGAGCTCAATCTCGCCCGCTCCTTTGCCGGCATTCCGCTCGACAACAACATGAGCTTCGACCTGCTGTTCGCGCGCCACTGGTCGCGCGTCATGGCTACGCTCAAAGACTTTCAGCCCGATGTCATCCACATCACCGGCCCGAGCGACGTTGGCCTGCTCGGCGCCACGGCCGCCGACCAGCTCCGTGTGCCGATTCTTGCCAGTTGGCACACCAACCTGCATGAGTACGCCGGCACTCGCCTCGGCAGCATGGTCGGCTGGGCCACCAGCGATGCCATGCGTCAACGCATCGAGCGCTTTGCCGAAGCCAAGTCGCTCGACCTGCTCTGCTTCTACTACCGGTTTGCCAAGCTCCTCATGGCTCCCAACGACGAGCTCAAGACGATGCTTGAGGCCAAGACCTCTCGCCCCTGCCTGCTGATGCATCGCGGTGTCGATCGCGCGTTGTTCAATCCCACCCGCCGCACTCGTCGCGACGACAAGCTGGTCTTCGGCTTCTGTGGTCGCCTGCGGCCGGAAAAGAACGTCCGCCTGCTCGCGCGGATCGAGGAGATGCTGATCGCCGAAGGCGTCAGCAACTACAAATTCCTCATCGTGGGTGATGGCAGCGAGCGCGAGTGGTTGGGGCAGAACATGAAGTCTGTCGAACTGCCCGGTGTCCTGCGTGGCGAGGCCCTTGCCGAAGCCTACGCCAATATGGATATCTTCCTGTTCCCCAGCTGGACCGACACGTTCGGCAACGTCATTCTTGAGTCGCTCGCCTGTGGCGCTCCCTGCGTGGTAACCAGCGGTGGCGGCCCCAAGTTTCTTGTGGATGATGGCGTCTCGGGCGTGGTCGCCTCAAGCGACGCCAAGTTTGTCGCCGCCGCTGTCTCGATCGCGCGTAATGTCGAGATGCAAAAGCGCCTCCGCGCCGGGGCGCTCAATTCACGCTTTGTGCAGACCTGGGACGACGTCTTCGAATCGCTCTATCGCGCTTATGCCCAATGTGCGAGTTTGGGGCTGCGTGGTCCGTCCCTGACGCCCTCGCCGTCCGTCAGTCTGTAACAGAATCCTCGCCTTTGGCCACCATTTCTGCATCTAATGGTGCATGGTCCGTTTCCTCCCTCTCGCCCTGTTTGCGGCCACTGCCTTCGCCAACCCGCTGCTCAAATTCAGCACCCCCGTCCCCTGGGATCAGATCCGCCCCGAACACGTTGTCCCCGCCATTGAGGAACATCTCAAGGTGGCCGAACAGCGTCGGGCCGCGCTCGTCGCCGATCGCTCCGCACCCACCTGGGCCAACACGATCGACGCCCGCTATCGCATTACCGAAGATCTCGGTCTGGCCTGGGGCATGGTCACCCACCTGCAATCCGTCAACAACTCTCCTGAACTGCGCAAGGCGTTCAATCAGGCCCAACCACTTGTCACTCGATTCCAATCCGCGCTGGCTCTCGATCCGGCTATCTACGAGCGCGTCAAGGCCTATGCCGCCACCAGCGAAGCCAAACAGCTCACTGGCTCACGGCAGCGCATGCTTGGCATCATCCTCGACGACTATCGCCGTTCCGGCGTCACGCTTGTTGAGGACAAGCGCAAGCGTGTGCTCGAGCTCCGCCAGCGCCTCTCCCAGCTCTCCACCCAGTTCGCCCAGAATGCGCTCGACAGCGCCAATGCCTTTGAGCTGATCGTTACGGACGAGGCCGAGCTCAAGGGCCTGCCGGATAACGCCAAACAGGCGGCCCAGCTCAGTGCGCGCACAAAGGGCAAGCAGGGCTATCGCTTTACGCTTCAGGCTCCCAGTGCACAGCCGGTCATGCTCTACGCCGAGAATGCGGCCCTGCGCGAGAAGATCGCCCGCGCCCAGAGCACCATTGCCGCCGCCCCGCCTTATGACAATCGTCCCGTCGTCGAGCAGATCTTGACAGCTCGCGCCGAGCTGGCCCAACTGCTCGGCTACAAGAACTTCGCCGATTATCAGACCGAGCTGCGCATGGCCCAGTCCGGCGAGGGCGTCCAGAAGTTTCTTGCCGATCTCGAGGCCAAGAGCCGGGCGGCCTTCGATCGGGAGAACGCCCAACTTGTAGCCTTCCGGCGCTCGCTCGAGGGCGCCAGTGCGGCTGACCTGCGCACCTGGGATGTCGGCTTCTACAGCCAGAAGCTGCGCCAGAAGGAGTTCCAGTTCGACCAGAATGAACTACGTCCCTACTTCGAGCTCAACCGCGTTCTCGAAGGCCTCTTCGGCCTTACCAAACAGCTCTACGGCGTTGATGTCACCGAGCTGAAGGGGATGCCCGTATGGAACCCGCAAGTGCGCGCCTTCCGCATTACCGATGCCGGGGGCAGGGAACTCGCCACCTTCTATGCCGACTTCTTCCCCCGCGAGTCCAAGCGCAGCGGCGCCTGGCAGAACAGCTTCTACGTTGGCTCGAGTGAGGGCGGCAAGCGCGTGCCCCACATCGGCACCATCGTCTCCAACATCACTCCGCCCAACGCCGCCGGCCATGCTCTGCTCACGCATGCCGAGGTGAGCACGGTCTTCCACGAGTTCGGTCATCTGCTGCATCTCGCCTTCCGTGAAGGCGATCTCCGCATGCTCAATCAGACCAGCGTCCCCTGGGACTTCGTCGAGCTGCCCTCGCAAATCATGGAGAACTTCATTTGGGAAAAGCCGGTGCTCGATTCCTTCGCCGTCCACTATCAGACGGGCGCGCGGCTTCCAGATCCGTTGTTTGACAAGATGACGAAGGCGCGCACGTTTCTCGCCGCTTCGGCCCAGATGCGCCAGTTGAGCCTTGGCACGATGGATATCCAGCTCCACACGGCCTTCCGCGTGAACTCCGACTACGGCACGCCGGTCGATTACGCCCGCCGTATTGCCCAGCGCTTCACGCCCGCACCGCTTGAGCCTGAGGCCTGCCCGATCTGCAACTTCTCCCACGTCTTTGCTGGTGGCTATGCGGCCGGCTACTACTCCTACAAGTGGGCCGAGGTGCTCGACGCTGATGCGTTCACGCGCTTCAAGACCGCCGGGGTGATCAGCCGTGAGGTAGGCAACCAGTTCCGCAAAACGGTGCTGGAGCAGGGCAACGCCAAGCCCGCCCAGCAGTTGTTCCGCGACTTTATGGGCCGCGAGCCAGATCCGCTGGCGCTATTGCGCCGTAGCGGTCTCGCCCGCTAACGCACAAAGGCCGGATGCCTTTTGAGAGGCGTCCGGCCTTTTGATTTCAGTTGAAGCCTGATTCTAGCTGTCCGACTTGGTGGTCGAGGGTGTGCTGGCTGGAGTGCTGGTCGAGGTGTCGCTCTTGGTAGTGCTCGATGACCCTTTCGACGAAGAACTCTTGTTGTAATCCGTGATGTAGAACCCACTTCCCTTGAAGTGGAACGCTGGAGAACCTAGCAGTCTCTCCACATTGCCACTCCCGCCCTTATCGCAGTCAACAGTTGATTGCCCGCAGGTGGTGTATGGCTCATCACTGAACTTTTGAATGGCTTCAAAGGTCTTACCGCAATCGAGACAGCGGTATTCGTAGATTGGCATATCTCTATTTTGACATGCCGATCAGGGCTTGGCCGTCGTGCCCACCAACTCGAGCGCCTTCTTCATCAGCGCGTCTTCCTTGGGCTTGTCGGTCGTGTCGTTGGGAATACCGTCACCATCCGGGTCCTGGTCGGCGGCCAGCATCGTATCAGCCAGCGGCACATTCGGCACCACGCCGGTATCCTGGATCGCCTTGCCATTCGGCGCGTAGAACTTGCCCACGCTCAGAATCACCGCGCCACCATCGTCGAGCGAAAGCGCCCGCTGTTGCGCGGCGCTACCATAGGTGCGCTCGCCCACCACCTGGGCCCGCTTGTTGTCGAGGAGTGCCGCAGCGAATACTTCAGCCGCGTTGGCCGTGCCGCGGTTGACGATCAGGACCACATCGTTCTTCCACAACTGCTTGGCGGCGTCGGCGGCAAAGTTCACATTATCCGTGCGCTGGCCCTTTACAGAGCCAATGGCGCCACTGGCCAGAAACCACTCAGCCAGCGTCACACCATCATCCGGCACGCCGGTCGCACAACCGCGCAGATCAACAATCATCTTCTTCACGCCCTTGGCATTGGCGCTCTCAAGCCCCTTGCGGACGGCGTCCTTCATGTTGCCGGCCAGCGACGGGATGGCGAACGTCGCCACGCCATCGGCGCCAAACGTCAACACGGGCTGCGGATAAGCCACCTTCACACGCGTCAGCGTCAGCTTCTCGGGCTCGGGCTTGGCGGCGCGCAACACCTGAATGTCAATGGTCGAATTCTCATCACCCATCAGCAGCATCTCGGCGAAGGCGAGCGGCATGTCGCGCGTCGAGATGCCCTTGATCGTCTCAAGGATGTCGCCGGTACGCAGACCTGCCTTGGCCGCCGGCATGCCGGGGATCGAATCCACCACGCTTACATAGCCAAAGCGACGGCTCAACACCAGCCCCACATTTGCCTTCGTGGTGCCCTTGATGGCCTGATACTGCTTGTACTGGTCAGCGTTGAGGTAGCTGGCGAAGGGGTCGATCGACTCGAGCAAGCCGTTCAACGCCCCGAGCGTGACATTCTTCATGTCGGGCTCTTCGACGTAGTCGCTCTTGATGCGCGTGATCACCTCACTGAACACACCAAAGTGCTTGTAAGGATCTTCGTTGTTGTTGGCGCTGCGGCCCAGCTTGACGCCGACCAGCAGCAGAACAACAGCCGCGAGCGACGAAGAAACAAATAGAAATTGAAAACGGCGGTTCATATGTCGGTTTTTCTCCGCAACCTCATGTTAACAGACGGCGTTACGTCCCTTTCGTTTCGGGAGATTACTTGAACCGGGCGATCGGGGCAAAAATCGCCTCCACCGCGCGGGCGTAATCGAGCGGGTTGAGCAGCAATTGCGTGCCGCGCTGCCCGGCCGAAATGCTGATCACCTCAAACAGTTGCGCCAGCTCGTCGATCACCACCGGGTAATCCTTCTTCGCCCCAATCGCCGTCACCCCGCCGCGGATGTAGCCCGTGAGCGGCAGCACTTCCTTGAGCGGCACGGTATCGATCTTGCGGTCACCGCGCGCCCGGGCCAGCGCCTTCAGATCCAGCTCCATATTGGCGCCGATCACCGCAAAGGCCAGGCCATTCGTGTCGCCTCGCGCCACCAGCGTCTTGAATACCTGCTCTTCGGGCAGCCCGATCTTGCGCGCCACTGTTTCGGCGCTCAGGTCTTCCTCATCTACTTCGTAGTCGCGAGCTTCATAGGCGATGCCCATCTGGTCGAGCAATCGCATGGCATTGGTCTTGGTGGCCACGGCAATTTCTATGCTCGCATGGGCTGCTCGTTATACTGAGGCGAATGCCGCTTGAGATCGGGTCGCTTGGCAAGCAGTTGTTCCTGGTGATGTTCACGCTGTTGCCCATCATCAATCCGCTGGGGCTCACGCCCATTTATCTTGGGATGACCGAAGGGTGGCCGCAGTCCGCGCGCCTGAGCGTGGCACGCCGCATCGGGCTTTACTCGTTCATCCTGTTGCTGTCGGCCAGCTTTCTTGGCTCGCTCATCCTCGCCTTCTTCGGGCTTTCACTTGATGCCGTGCGCATTGGCGGGGGCTTGCTCGTGGCGGCCTCTGGTTGGCGGTTGCTGAACAGTGATCCCGAGGCCAAGGCTGAGAACATCGGCGAGCCTACCGAAGAACTGATCTCGAGCAAGGCTTTCTATCCGCTCACGTTTCCTCTCACCTGCGGCCCGGGCTCAATCTCGGTGGCGCTTACGCTCGGAGCGGGTCTTTTCAGTGAAGGCGTGCAGATCGATGAGCGCTCGCTCGCCACTCTCGCCGGATTGTTCGTCGTCTCCTACCTCGTCTACCTCTGCTATCGTTCGGCGCCACACCTGAGCAAAGTCATCGGTCGCACCGGCAACATCGTCATGTTGCGCATGGGGGCGTTCATCCTGCTTTGCCTCGGCGTGCAGATTCTGCTCGATGCAGGCTCGAAGGTGCTCCGGTTAAGGTAAACCGATGACGGGTGCGTTGCTGTTGCTCTTGTGGGCCCAGGCGGGTGGCCACCCCTGCCAGCCCTGCCACGCCGCCATTGTCGCCAGCTATCAAAAGACCGCCATGGCTCGCACCAGTGGCAGGGTGACAACGCCCGCCCATCGGCCCGCCCCGGCGTTTGTCGACCCCACCACCCAGACCACGTTTGAGGTCACATCGCAGTTTGAGTTGCGCTATCGCAAAGGCGAAGACCTGGCCGGGGCGCGACAGCTTGAATGGTTCATTGGCTCGGGCCGCGTGGGCCACAGCTATCTCTTTCGCTCCGGCAACCGCCTGTTTCAGGCGCCGGTTTCCTGGTACACCCAGGCGGCTCACTGGCAGCTTTCACCGGGCTTTGATCGTCGCCCTGCTCTTGACCTGACGCGCGTCGTCGAGCCATCCTGCCTCAATTGCCACACCACGTCATTCAACGCCACGACCCTTGCCATCACGCCCGGTATTGGCTGCGAGCGTTGCCACGGCGATGCCGCCGCACACCTGCGCACGCGCGGCAAGGCCGCCATTCTGAACCCCGCCAAACTTGCCCCCGCGGAACGCGATAGCGTTTGCGCGCAATGCCATCTCACCGGCGTCGCCCGTGTGGCGCGAGCAGACGCACCCGCCTATCAGCCAGGGCGCAAGTTGGCCGACTCTTCCGCCGTGTTCATTGGCGCGGGGGAGGCAGATTCGGGTGGCCTTGGCGTCACCAGCCATTTTGAGAAGCTTGCGCTGGCGGCCTGCCGCACGGCTACCGGCGACAAGCTCAGCTGCACCACCTGCCACAACCCGCATGAGGAGCCAGCTCGCGCCAGCGAGTTCTTCAACGGCAAGTGTCAAAGCTGTCATGCCCAGCGGCCCTGTCCGCGTTCGCCCCAGGGCGATTGCATCAACTGCCACATGCCCAAGGCCGCCGGTCGCGGAGTGGCCCATTCTTCCTATACCGATCATTCGCTACCCCGCACGTCGCAGACGCGCGAAAGTGCTGGCGAGCTGCGCCCCTTCTGGCCGGGCACGGTTACTGATCGTGATCGTGGCATGGCGCTAGCCGTATTGCGGCGCTTTGCTGAGGCCAAGCCGCTGCTCGAGAAAGCCACCGACGTCGCCGCCCGCATGCAGTACGCGCAGATCCTCGAGCGTGAGGGCAATGAGCAGGCCGCGCAGCCGGTCTACGAAGCTGTTCTGCAGGCTGACCCGCGCCACCCCACTGCCGCGACCAACCTTGGTGTGATCCGCGCGCGGCAAGGGCAACTGGATGAGGCGATTCGCCTGTGGCGCGTTGCTCTGGCGGCCAACCCGGCCCAGACCGGTGTCCGCATGAACATCGCCCAAGCGCTCATGCGTCAGGGCAAGCGTGCTGAAGCCATGGCCGAGGCACGCGAGGCACTGGTGTACGACCCCGACCAGCCATCCATCCGCCGCCTTCTCGGCAGGCCTTGATCAGTGTTGGGTGATCGTCGCCGGAAGGAAGAAGAAGATAATGCCGAGCATGATGTAAACACCAAGTAGCTGTACGCCTTCCATCCAGTGGCTTACGCCATCATCAGCCACCTGTGCGGTGATGAACACGCTCACCACCACGGCCACAACCTCAGCCATCGTAAAGACGAGGTCCATTGGGCGCGGCCCCATAAACTGGCTCAGCACCACCAGCAAGGGCGCGACGAACAGCGCAATCTGCAGGCTTGAGCCAATCGCAATCGAAAGGCTGAGATCCATACGGTTCTTGCGCGCCACGAGAATCGCCGTCGAGTGTTCCGCTGCGTTGCCAACAATCGCCACCACGATCACACCTACAAATACGCTCGACATGCCAAAGCTTGTCGCCGCGCTCTCGACGTTGTGCACCAGAATTTCACTCACCACCGCGATGGCGGCGGTGGCAGCAGCAAGAATCGCGAGGCTCTTGCCCACGCTCCACACTTCGCCGTGCGCTTCTTCTTCCACCTCGGTGGCGAAATAGTGCTTGTGTGTGCGCAAAGAGAACAACAGGCTCAGGCCATAGATCACCAGCAGCACGATGGAAAACTCAAAGCTGAGATCACGCTCGAGATCGACGCTGTTTTTCATGCCCGACGCGAGGTAATGAAACGCCGCTGGCAGAACAAGCGAGATCGAGGCGATCGAGAGCAGCGTTGTCTGTGAGCGCGCTGCCTGCGCGCTGAAGCGCTGTTCTTTGTACTTGAGCCCACCGGCGAGAATGGAAGCCCCCAGCACCAGCAGCAGGTTGCCGATGATCGACCCGGTGAGCGATGCCTTCACGACGTCATAAAGCCCGGCGCGCAGCGCGCTGATCGCGATGATCAACTCGGCTGCGTTGCCAAATGTGGCATTGAGCAGTCCGCCCACGCTCTCGTTTGTCTTGGCCGCCAGATGTTCGGTAGCGTGTCCCAACCATCCAGCCAGTGGCAGGATGGCCGCGCAGGCCACCACAAAGATCACCGTTTGATTCTGAAAATGGGTGAAGTGCAAATACAGCACTACAGGGGTGAGGATTAATAACCAGTTCAAGCTTTTGCTGCCTTTCGCGCTTTGCGCTTGCGTGTTGCCGTTTCCGCCGGTACGGCCTCGCCTTTGTGGCCCCAGCGGGCCAGCGGATAAATGCGTTTGTGGCCAGTGGTCAGGTTGGCGATCTCGACGCTCACGCGGCCGTTCGAGTCGCATTGGTAGCGCTCCAGAATTTCGCAGGCTTGCGCCCGCTCGTTGTGGCCGACAAACACGGTCGACAGTTCCGGATGCCCCTCGAGCAATGGGTCAAACGGAAACAGGATCTCATCCCAATAGGTAATCTCGCCGGCCGGTTGTTGATCATCGGCCACGCGCGTCGATTCGAGAAAGCGAAAGTGCCCAATGTTGTGCACCGGGCGGTAGCGACGTTCCACGCTGATAGCTGGCGCACCGGCGGCGGGCAATTCTTGCCCCTTCGAAAAGATTGGGTCAAACACAATACGCCGGCCGCCATCGGCCTCGCGCCATACCCCAAAGAACTGGTGGAAACGCTCCTTCAGTGTGTAGCCCGACTGCTGGTCGGCGTGGATCGCGAGGCCAATCGCGGTTGCCGCGCGCATGTAGGCGCTGCGCTTGACCTTGCGATTGAACTGTTCCTTGAGCTGCCTTGAGACCAGTGGTAACTCGCTGCCCCCACCTGTCACATAAACCGCCTCCATGGCCTCAAGCCCGCCCCACTGCCCCAGCAGATCGTTTGTCGCATGCAATGTCTCGGCCACCAGTGGCCAGCAGCGCTCATAGTAATCGGCCACCGGCACGGTTACCTTGCCGCCATCGGCGGTGACGCCCTCGAGATCCACCTCGATCTTGCGAGTGTTGGGGTGCAATGCTTCTTTCTTCTCGCGACATGCTTCAATCAGCAGAAACCACTCCTGCTGGTTGAGCTCGGAGGCATCCTTGCTCATTCCCTCGAGCGCCATCTCGGCCAGCACAAGGTCAAACTCATCACCGCCCAGCGTCGCAATGCCTTCGCTGGCCAGCACGCTGCGCTCGCTCTCGGTCAGCGCCACCACCGAGGCGTCAAACGTACCGCCGCCAAGGTCGTAGACGAGAATCTTGTCGCGCGTCAGTTTGTTGCGGTGGCCAAACTCGATCGCCGCCGCCGACGGCTCATTCAGCATCGCCAGCACCTGAAACCCCGCCAGACGAAACGCCTCGGCGGTAAGAAAGCGCTGGTTTGAATTCGCATGCGCCGGAACCCCGAGGATCACCTCGAGCGGCTCATTCGTGTTGAGGGTGAGGGTTGAAGATTCGAGCATGGCCTTGCGCAACGCCATGGCCAACTCACAGTAGATCTCAAGGGCGGGCAGGCGATGTGGGCCCACGCTCACTGGCGTTTCCGGGCCCACTTCTCCCAAGAGTCTCTTGAGGCTGCGCACGCAGGCCCAGCCTGGTTCTGCCTGCTTCGTCCAGGCATCCCATCCGTACACGCGTTCACCCGTTGCTTCGACGTGAAACGCGGCCAGAGCGGGAAACCAATCCCTGCTGGCGCCGTCGGGGCAATCGAAGGAAACCAGAGGATAGTTTCCCCGATCCACCCACGCTACAACGATGCGGGTGGTTCCAAAATCAATCCCGAGCCTCATCCTTTGATGATAGTTAGATTGAGTTGACGCCAGAGGACAGGAACCCGCCGTCCACCGCAATGCTCTCCCCGGTGATGAAGCTGGCCGCGTCGCTGGCGAGCAGAATGCAGGCGCCCACCAGTTCCTCGGTTTTGCCAAAACGCTTCATCGGCGTGCGCAGAATGAACTCACGTCCGCGCTCGGTGCCATTGAGCAGCGAGGCGTTGAGCTCGGTCGGAAACACGCCCGGTGCAATGCAATTCACATTGATGTTGTCCGGAGCCCACTCGATGGCGAGCGAGCGCGTCAGGCTCAATACCGCTGCCTTTGAGGCGCAGTAAGCCGTCACCTGCACGAGGCCAACAAACGAGCTGAGGCTGGCGATGTTGATGATGCGGCCGCGGCCACTCGCCTTAAGCGGTGCATAAAAGCTCTGGCAGGCGCGCAGGATGCCCGTTACGTTGACGTCCATTACCTTGTTCCATTCTTCTTCCTGCACATCGAGCGTCGGCTTGCGGAAGGTCTGCCCCGCCGCGTTCAGCAAAATGTCAACGCCGCCCAGTTCGGCCACCACGGCGTCGCGCAGTTCATCGAGGCTTTGCCGTGATCCGGCGTCGCAGGTCTTGCGCAGCGTCTTGCGGCCCATCGCCTCAATCTCCGCGCACACTTCCGCGATGTTCGCTTCACGACGACCGGTGGGCACAACGTTGGCCCCCGCGCGCGCCATGCCAAGGGCGAGCGTCTTTCCGATGCCCGAGGTGCCGCCGATTACCACGGCGGTGCGACCCCGCAAATCAATTCCCTGTACTTCAGTTGCTGTCGACATTCTTTCCAGTGTATTTGAGAATCTCACGCAACTCGCTGATGTGGATGGGCTTGGTGAGGTAATCATCCATCCCCGCCTCAATGCACTTCTCGCGGTCGCCATCGAGCGCGTTGGCCGTGATCGCCACGATCTTCAGATGCATGGCCGTGCCTTGCTCGTTGCTACGGATGCGTCGTGTCGCCTCAAGACCATCCATCACCGGCATCTGCACGTCCATCAGCACGATGTCCACCTGCTGGCGACCGAGCACGTCCAGCACCTCTTCGCCATTGCTGACGATCGTCACGGCATGGCCATCTTTGGCCAGCAGCCGGTTGATGAGCTTCTGATTGATCTGGTTGTCTTCAGCCACCAGAATCCGCAGCGGCCCTGGCATGGGCGTGCTGCTCACCGGCTTGGCCTCGGGCTCGAGTGGCCGCTCGCCCACCTCAAGTGGAATCTTGAAGTGAAACGCGCTTCCCTTTACGGGTTCCTCGTTGATCTCATTCAGCCAGGGGCTTTCGACCCAGATGGTTCCGTTCATTTTTCTCACCAGTTCTGCGCAAATGGCCAGCCCGAGACCGGTGCCGCCATGTCTGCGCGTGATCGTTCCGTCGGCCTGTACAAAGGGTTCAAAGATGCGGTGTTGTTGCGCGGGCACAATGCCCGTGCCGGTATCCCGCACCACCCAGTGCATAAAGTCCCGCTCCACCTTTACCAGGATCGAGACCTTGCCCCGATCGGTAAACTTGATTGCATTGCCAATCAGATTGAAGAGCACCTGGCGCAACCGGTGCTGATCGGCGCGAATGTATTCAGGCAATGCATCGTCGCAGTAGAGGCGCACCTCGATGCCTTTCTCGCGGGCCCGCAGTTCGAGCGTGCGGATCACCCCTTCGGCGCACTGCCGCACGGCAAAGCTCTCAGCGCGCAGCTCGAGCTTTCCCGCCTCCACCTTTGAGAGATCGAGAATGTCGTTAAGCAGCGTCAGCAGCTCACTTGCCGAGGTATGCGCCAGGCGCAGGTACTCGCGTTGCTCGTGGCCAAATTGCGTCTCCAGCGCCAACTGCGTCATCCCCAGAATCGCGTTCATTGGCGTGCGGATCTCGTGGCTCATGTTGGCGAGAAACATGCTCTTTTGCTGACTGGCCGCCTCGGCCACCTCGTTGGCAATCTTGAGCTCCTCGAGCATTTGTCCGCGCTCACGGTAGTTGACGAGCGCGAGAAACATCAGCGCCGAGATTACGCCCGCAACGCTGGTTGCCAGCAGCACAAACCCCGGCTCACGATACCAGGGCGCCGGCACGGTGAACGTCAGTCGTTGCGGAACCTTTTCGATGTTGCCGTTGCGATCCATCGCCCGCACTTCAAATTGATGCTTGCCTTGCTCAAGGCCTTCAAAGCGCGCCTCAGCGGCGGGCTCAAACCGCGTCCAGCCATTGCCATCCAGTCGCCACGAGAAAAGCAGCTGGCTGTCGGGTGTCTGCTTCCACGGGTCTTGTCCGCTTAGCACCAGGTGCAAGTCCCCACGATTGGACGCAACGATCTGCGATTGCTTGAGGTTGAGGATCGTGCGCGGCGCGGCTTGATCTTTGTCGCCACGAAACAGGCTCAGGCCCTGCGCCGTGCCTACCCACACCCGCCCTTTGCGATCGGTCAATACCTTATGCGCGATCACTGAAGGCAACCCGTCTACTTCGGCATTCGATAACCACTCGCCGTTAATCTGGCGCTGCACTCCATTCGATGTCGCAAGCCACAATTGCCCTGTATGGTCGAGGCTCATGCTGCGAATTCGATCAAACCCTTCCTTGATCAGCGACATCACCCCGCGGTTCCACTGCATCAGCGCTTGCCGCCCGCCGAGCAGCACCTGTCCCTCGCCCGTGCGCAGCAGTGAGAACAACCCGCTATCCCAGGGGAACTGTTCGCGTGAGAAGGATCGCAAACCATCGAGATCCCACACCCCACCACCGCCAGCTCCCGCCAGCAGCAGCCGGTGGTTTCCTACCAGTTCAATATCCTTCAGCACTCCGCCCGTCCAACTGCCGCTCAGATCGGCATCGACCGTCGTGCCATTGGCGTCGCGGAACCGCAGCTTGAATCCCGGTGAGCGTTGCTCGATGCTGCTGCCATCAGACAATTCGCGGAAAAACCTCATGCCGCTGTCGGTGGTTGGCGCGACGAATCGCTGGGTGGTGAGATCAAAATCGATCACCGACTCCACCATCCGACCCGAGTTTGTCTTGATCCGTATGAGGTTGTCGCCCACTTCAGCCAGAGCGCGCGAGATCAGATTGTGAGTCGTCAGCCCTTTGGGCATGCTGAAGCGCTTCCACTTCTCCCCATCGAGCAGGAGAATGTGGGTCGTCGCGGCAAACCAGATGCGTCCGCGGCTGTCCTCGAGAATGTCGTGTACGAGATCATGCACGTCGGCAACTTCAATCGGGGTGGTCCAGATCGCCGCATGGCGGTACAGAAGGCCATCAACTGTCGAGAGCCAGAAACTGCCGTCCGGCTCGGAGACGACATTGAAGATCTCGCTCGCCAGTCTGCCGCGTCGCGGAATCAGATCCTTCGTGCCGGCGAGAATGCGGTAGAGCTCTTGACCTTCAAGCACCCACAACGCCCCATCCGGGCCACGCCACCCAAAGGCGCCCTGGGCCAGGCCCTGTTGCAGCAACCGCAGTTGACCATTCTGAATCGAAGCGATGCCGCGCAGGCCGCCGATCGCCCCACTGAGCAGCAGCTCTCCATTTCCCGCTGGCTGCAACCGGTCCAATTGCGTGAATCCCAGGCCAGATGTCGGGATTTCCTGCCAGATGCCCGTGCTGTTAAAGCGGCCCACCCCGCGCTCGCCCGCAACCCAGATATCGTCATCAAATCCGGCTACCGCTTCACGAAACTTGCCAATCGTTGCCGTCTGCACGCCGGATACCCGCTGCCAGTCGTTTCCCGCATTGTTGCTCACCAGCAGGCCGTTGGCGAGCACCGCCACCACCTGGTCGCCGCGCAGCGGGATCACCTCAAGGATCACCTCGCCCCCTTGCGGCTGCCTGACTACCTGCCAGCCCTCCTTGGGGCCACCCGTATGGCGGACGATCGCACCTTCGAGTGCCGTATAGGCAACACCGCGTTGTGAGGACCAGACGCGGTGTTGCCACCGGATCCATTGGTCAACTGTCAGATTTGGATGTGCGAAGTTTTTGACGCCGCCCGCACTTATCACTGAGAGGGGCCCGATCATCCCATGGCGCGTCCATATATCCCCATTTCGACCCCGGCTCAAGTTGCGCGTGTAGGACTCGAACAGGCCGTCTTTCACGGTCCAACTGCGCCACACTTCTCCACTCTGGGCGAGAAGTGCCGGGATAAACAAAATCGGGACGATCAAAAACCGACAAATCATGCTTGGGCAGATCATGGATGTCGTTCAATTAATAGTACACATCCTGACGCAAAATTGAATCAAAAGATATATTATTTCGAAGAATAAGGATTGAAATATATGGTTGTGCAAACGAGCAAATCTTACCATCATGGAGCACTGAAGGAACGGCTCCTGACCGAGTCAGCATTTCTGCTGCGCGACTTTGGCGTGGCCAAAATCACGCTGCGGCAGGTGGCCAGCCGGGCTGGCGTTTCGCATACTGCTGCATACCGTCATTTTAAAGACAAAAATGAACTACTCGCGGAGCTTTGCGTCTCTATATACAAGCGTATTGCGGACAGGATTCGTTACTATTCTTTGAAAGGATTCCTGCCGGAAGAACAGCTGATTAAAGGCGTTTCAGTGTGGCTCAAGTATTGTTTGGAGAATCCGGCAGACTTCCACCTGCTGCGTATGACTCGTGGCGAGCGCAAGCCGCAGGCAGGGGTGCAACAGGCGGTGGAGGAACTGGTGGCAGCTTGTCAATTCAAGAAGGTGGAGGCACGCCAGGCGGCATTGTTGCTCGAGGCGCAGGTATTCGGTATGGCAGACCTCGTTTTGAGCGATGACGCTAAAGTGTTGAGCCGTAAGCAGGCGCTCGCTTTGCACACCGCCACAATCGAGGCTTTGATCGAAGGTTGGAAGAAGTAGGCGGGTTTTTTCCGGAATTCACGCTTTACCAGGTGAGGAACATCAAATGGCCCACCTGACCACGATTCATGCAGCTTGCGCCGGCCCAGCGGCGGAGTTCGTCTTCAAGCAGTTTCTGGGAGAAGAACTGAAAGGCATTCTGCGCGTCGCGATCCGATGCGGCTTGACGGGCGAACGTGAATTGCGCGTGCTCGGGTTCGAGTACCGCTTCCCCTACGAGTCGGCGCACTACATCGAATTGTTGAGCTACGCCTCGGCTTTGGCCGAGTTGGCGGGAGCGGTGCGGATTGTTGCTGAGCCGAGTGTGGAGCAGGCGGCTGTCTATCAAATGCTGTTTGGCTTGCAGCCGGTGGCTGCCCCCAAGCGGGACGCCGTGCGCAATCGCATTGTGCAGCCGGTGGCCGTGGCTTTGCGCCAGTTGCGTGGCTATGTGGAATACGACGAACGCATCCCGGTGGCCTGGCGCCAATCGGCCGAGCGGCTGCGGCGGTGGTTCAGCGGGAACCCAGAAAGCGCCGCAGTGCTTGAAGCGCTGCCTGCGGGTTGTCCGTAAACAACGAGTGGGCCGCCTCGGGGATCACCTCGAGCTTTGCGCCCGGGATCAGCTTCTGATAGCGGGCCGCCGTCTCTGGCGTTGCCTCGTCATACTGGCCCACCATGAGCAATACGGGGATCTGCAGCTTGCGGACACCCGGCAACACATCAAACGTCTTGAGCGAGCCGGTGGCGTGAAACTCCGATGGCCCCCACATCTGCTGGTAAATCACTGAATTGGGTAGCGAGCCGGCACATTCGGGAGCCGGAGAGCCCGGCTTGCGGCGCACAAAGCGGCGCGTGTATTCAGCCTCGGCGGCGCGATACTCATCGCTGTCGGTGGTGCCGGCGGCTTCATGGCGGCGCAAGGTGAGCTGCACCTCGCGGGGCAACTGCTGTCGCAGCCGGTCCGCGTCGGCAATCCAGTCTCTGGTATTCAGCAGCGGGCTGGCGAGGGTGAGCGAGACAATGCCCTCAGTGCCTTTGGCGACCACATAGGCCGCGGCAAGGCTTGCACCCCAGGAGTGTCCGAGCAGATGCATTCGCTTGAGCCCGAGCTGCTGGCGCAGCGAATGGAGCTCCTCCACAAAATGTTCGACGGTCCACAGGGAGTTGTCTCTGGGCCGGCCCGAGCGACCCGAGCCGAGTTGGTCATAGACAACGACGGTTTGTCCCGGGAGTTGCTCGAGGGCGAGCAGCCGGCAGGAGGTGCCGCCCGGCCCGCCGTGCAGGGCAAGTAGCGGTACGCCATCATTGCTGCCCGAGATGCGATACCAGACTGGACCGCCGGGGACGTTCACAAATCCCTCCCGGGATTGGGCCAATAACGCCCAGCAGGCAAGCAGCAGAATCAACAATCTCATCGTTGTGCGGCGCCACTGCGACCCATGATCGGCCACACGTCAACGATCTGACTGCCACGGGCAACATAGTAGCGGTCGTAGCAGTTGGTGCTCATATCAAGGTTGCTGCAGAAGATCTCAAAGCGATCGCCGACCTGGATCTCATTACCGCCATCCTTGTATTGCAGGATGCCGTACTCGGCGCCCTGCCGGGCCACCTTGAGCCAGGGCTTACCCTTCACCTCGTCGGTCACCTGCGCCATGGCTTTATTGCCGTAATCAATGGTGACCTGCCCGGCGTGATGCTTGCTGTCGACGGTTACCAGCACGCTGAGTGAGTTCTCGAAGTCGGCATAGGTGGCGTCGTCGCTCTTGCCGCCAATGGCCTTGTAAAGCGTGTCCATGAAGACATAGCTGCCGCATTCGAGCTCGGTGAGGCCGAGTTGATGATCGATGTTGTAGGTGCCGGTGGACCCACCGCTGACGATGCCATTCGGCAGGCCCGCTTTGCGAGCGAGGGCGAGGGTTTCGTTGATGCCCGAGAGATCTTCAGTCGACTTGCGCTTGCGTGCCTCAAAGCCGCGAGTGTGCGAGGCGCCGCCCGAATAAGCCATCCAGCCTTCAAAGGTGAGCAGCTTCGAGCCATGCACGCGTTGGGCGAGTTCAACGGCCGGCTGGCCATTAGCGATGCCTTGACGGGTGAGCCCGGCAAAGACGCTGACGACGATGCGGCACTTTACCTTGGCGGCCGCCGCGGCTTCCTCAACCCGCGCCACTACGCGGGCATCGTCGACGACAAACAGAAAGCTCGGATCCTTGCGCGTGAGCTCGATGGCGCGCTGGATGTTGTTGTCGCTGGCGGGCTGCTTGGTCCAGAGCACGCCACGGATGCCGGCGCGGGACATGAGCTCGGAGTCCGCGATGGTAGCGGCGGTCACGCCGATGGCGCCGAGGGCCATCTGACGCTTTGCGATGTCCACACTCTTATGCACCTTTACGTGAGGGCGCAGCTTGATGTTGTTCGCCGCCGCGGCGGTGGCCATGGTCTTGAGGTTCTTCTCGAACAGGTCCAGATCCACCACCATGGCGGGCGTGGGCAGCACGTCTTTGGTAATGCCTCTGAAGTCCTTGCGGGCGATGCGTGCTTCGAATTCGGAATACGGGAAGGCCGCCGCCACACCAGCCGCCACCGAGGATGCCATGAATGTCCGCCTTGTTGTCATAGGAGTAAGATTTAGCGAGTTTAACGCTGACTGGCTTCTCCTGCAGCTACTTTTTGATTGAACTCCGCAGATTTGCCACGCGGCACGGTCAGCGCCGTCCAGTGATGCGAGCTGAAGTGCTTGGCCAGCAGGATGATCTGGCCGCAGTGGTAAGGGTAGTGGCAAAGCTGGCGATTGATGCATTGCAGCACGCTGTGCGCCTCGCCACGGATCGTGACCTGGCGGCCAAGGTCGGCGTCGCTGAGGGTGGCGAGCGTATCAAACATGCATTGCCAGCCGCTGTCCCAAAGAGCCATGATCTCGGCCCGCGTGGCGGGAGCGTCCTCAAACTCGGCATCGCGATTGCGCGTCGGCTTTTCGCCATCGGTGGTGAGAAAGTCGGTCCAGCGGGAAAGCATGTTGCCGGCCAGATGCTTGACGATGTGGGCGATCGAGTTGCTCTCGCCATCAAGAACAGTGGTGAGGTGTTCGTCCGGTACCTGTGCCATGGCGCGCTCGGCCAGCTTCTTGTAGTAATGGAAGAGCTCGGTGGCGTCCTTGAGATGCGAGGTAGTAAATTCGAGAGCCATGACTTCAGTCTAGGCAAGGCGCCGCGAGCGAAACAGGATGAAGGCGGCGAGGAGAAAGCTGAGCGACATCGCGCTGATCGAGTTGCCCAGCGGGGCGCGATCGCTGATCCAGCCGAGCAGGGCCGATGACGGCGCGGCGAGCAGGTTGGCGATCAACAAAACGAGCGAGGCGGCCGAGGACCGGTGCTCGGGGCGGACAAAATCATAAAGGGCGACGGCGATCGTGCCTTCGTATATGCCGCGAAAGAATCCAATGCCGGCCAGGGCGCCGAGGGCGAGGTAGAGTTGTTCCGCCTGGCCGAGCACGACGAGCAGTGGCGCCGCCAGGGCAAGGCTTGCCGCCTGGGGCACAAAACGCGAAATACCCCGCCGGGCGGCGGCATCGGATAGCGCCCCGCCGACCAGCGCGCCGAGCATGGCGGCGCCATTTCCAGCCAGCGCGGTATAGAAGCCAGCCTCGCTCAGCGACAGGCCAAATTGGCGGCCGAAGAGCGTGGGCGCAAAAGTCTGGTAGCCGAGGGTGACAAACAACACGGCGGCAAAGCTGTAGCCGATGCGGCGAACGGCGGGGATGGCCAGCGATTGGCGAAAGCCGGTGACCAAGCCGCGCTGCTCAAGCGGCATACCCGCCGCATCGCGCAAACGCCATGAAAACAGGGCACTTAAGGCAAGTCCCAGGACCCCGAACCAAACGAAGCCAATCCTCCAGCCGTAGCGTTCGGCAATCCAGCCAGCGGCAAATCCGCTCGCGATCGGGCCGAAGTATTGAGCCGTCTGGTGGATCGATATCGCGAAGGCTCGCGTCGTCGTATGGTGGCCAGCCAGCAGGGCATGAGCGATCGGAGGGTAGAATGCCTCGCCGCCACCGGTCAGGATGGCGCGCAGCACGACCAGTGAAACGAACCCACTCGCAAAACCCGTGCCGAGCGTGCCCAGGCTCCAGAGGGCAATCGCCGCGGTGAGGATGGTGCTTTTGGGGAACCGGTCACCCAGCGCCCCGGCGAGCGGTGAGACGAGGGCTACGACGATGGTGAACAGGGTGGCGACAAGCCCGGTCTCGTAACCGGTGAGGTGGAGGTCGGCGCGCAGGGGCGGCAGCACGACGCTGTAGATCTGCTTGTCTGCCTGGTAGAGCGTGTAGGACAACCACAACAGCGCGACGACGCCCCAGCGACCCTGAAACATTTCTCTAACAGTAATGCGAAAATCCATCTCGTGGACCTCCGCAAGCAACTTTCTCTCACAATGGCTCTCGCTCTGGCCACCACGGCTTACCCTGCCGATTTGAAGAGCGGCATTGACACGAGCGCGATCGACAAGACCTGCAAGCCCTGCGACGACTTCTGGCGCTTTGCCAACGGCGTGTGGATTGACAAGAATCCGATTCCGCCATCGCAGGCAACCTGGGGCGTGATGTCGGCGCTGCGGGATCAGAACTCCGAGCGCGTCAAAGTGATTCTCGATTCGGCCGCCGCCTCGAAGGCGCCCGCCGGATCGAACGAGCGCAAGATTGGCGACCTTTACGCCTCCTGCATGGACACCGAGCGGATCAACAAGCTCAGCTGGCAACCGATTGCTGCTGACCTCGAAAAGATCGGCAAGGTCGACTCGGTGGCCTCGCTCTATGCGATGTGGCGCGATGGCCAGGGCGAAGATCGTCTGGCCCCGTTGAGCATTGGCGCCCGGCCGGACCTGAAGAATTCGGAGAACACGATCGTTGGCATCTCGCCGGCTGGCCTCTCACTGCCGAGCCGCGACTATTATGTTGGCGAGGACAATCGCTCGAAGCGCATCCGTCAGGAGTTTGTGGCGCACGTTGAGCGGATGTTGACCCTGGTGGGCAAGGACGCGCTGGGTGAGGCCGATCTGGCGCAGGCGGCACAGCGCATTCTCGCGCTCGAGACGAAGATCGCGACGCCGATGATGACGCGGGTGGCCTTGCGCGACCCCTATGCCACTTACCATGTGATGAACCTCGATGAGGCGCAGAAGATCCTGGGTGCGTTCGACCTCAAGGGCGCGCTCACCAAGCTGGGTGTGGCGCCGGGCACGCCGATCAATGTGGGGCAGCCGAAGTATCACGAGGAGTTGAGCAAGTTGGCCGAGTCGATTCCGCTGGCTGACTGGAAGCTGTGGAGCCGCTGGAAGGTGATCTCGGGCGCGAGCGCGACGTTGTCGGATGCGTTTACCACCGAGAACTTCAACTTCGAAGGCAAGGTGCTGCAGGGCCGCAAGGAGCAGGAGCCGCGCTGGAAGCGTTGCACGGCGCTGGTGGACCGGCTGATGCCGGATGCGCTGGGTCAGGTGTATGTGGCCAAGCACTTTCCGCCGGTGGCCAAGCAGCGAATGGATCAACTGGTTGAGAATCTGCGGGACGCCCTGCGCGATGAGCTGAAGAACTCGCCGTGGATGAGCGCGGCAACCCGTGAAGCCGCGGTGAAGAAGCTTGAGGCGTTCCGCCCCAAGATCGGCTATGCCGCCAAGTGGCGCACCTATGACGACGTGACGATCACGCGCGACAGCTACTTTGCCAGCGTGCGTTCGGCGGGCCTTGCGCAGCGGCGCTATGGATTGAGCCGGATTGGCAAGCCGCGCGAGCGCGATGGCTTTGGCATGTCGCCGCCCACGGTGAACGCTTACTACAGCCCGACGCAGAACGAGATCGCCTTCCCGGCCGGTATCCTGCAGCCGCCGATGTTTGACATGGCTGCTGACGATGCGGCGAACTATGGCGCGATCGGCGCGGTGATTGGTCATGAGATGGGCCACGGCTTTGACGATCAGGGCTCGAAGTATGACGCCGAGGGCAACCTGAAGAACTGGTGGACGCCGGAAGACCGCAAGAAGTTTGACGAGCGCGCCGCCTGCATCATCGACCAATACAGCACGCTTGATCTCGGTGAGAACCTGCGCCACAACGGCCAGTTGGTGGTGGGCGAAGCGATGGGCGATCTCGGTGGCCTGACGCTGGCCTACAAGGCTTACAAGAAGTCGCTTGGCGGCAAGCCGGCGCCGGTGATTGATGGCTACACGGGCGACCAGCGGTTCTTCCTCGCGTTCGCGCATGTCTGGGCCACGCAGTTGCGGCCTGAGGAACTGCGCTCGCGCCTGACGACCGATCCGCACCCGATCGCCCGCTGGCGCGCGATCGGGACGCTGCAGAACTTCCCGGCATTCCATGAAGCGTTCGGCTGCAAGCAGGGCGACTTTATGGTGCGTCCGGTGGAAAAGCAGTGCCGCGTGTATTAACCATTTAGTCGGCGCGGGGCAAGAGCTATACTTACAGTCCTCTGTATTTATGCTTCGCCTTGCGCTTTCATTACTATCTACTGGTTTGATTCTGTGGGGTGCGTTTGAACGCACCCCACAAGAGTTATTGGACAAAGCTAAAGCCTCAAAGCTCGACCCGGAGCGAGGCGCCGTGGTGCTCGAACAGAGCACGCGCATCGAGTTTGACGCGCAGGGGCGCACTCAGCGTAAGGTGCACCTGATCTATTACATCCGCAATGCGGATGGCGTTGAGTCAAACGATTCGCTGTCGGTGAGCTATACGCCCTGGTACCAGTCGAAGCCGCTGGTGAAGGCGCGCGTGATTGATGCCGCTGGCAAGGTGCATCCGCTCGATCCCACAACGCTCAATGACGCGC
>CAZBTA010000044.1:0-26932 GCA_964494515.1 uncultured Bryobacter sp. | reverse complement strand
TGATACACCAGCCCGGTCTCGGCCGAATAGCTCTTCTCCCGCTGGGACAGCGGCAGTGGCTTCAGCGTTTCTTCCTTCGGTTTAAACCACGAGAACATCCGGCTGACTCCAGTCTAGTATGAGGGTAGTGCAACCTTTCATCTTGTTGTGGATGCTACTCGGCCAAACGCCACCCCCGCCGGCCCCGCCACCGCAGGTCCCCGAAGGCCCACCGGTCTTCACAAGCGCCTCCGGCCCCATCCTGTTGCCCAATCGCTGCGCTGAAGTCGATCTCCCCGCCCTCGGCCTCACCTGCAGCGAGTCCGAGCCCTGCCCCACCTTCCTTGAGTTCTCCAGTGTCGAGACGCTCGGCACCGTCATGGTCCTTGCGGGCAATCTCCACACCTCCACCACCACGCTGCAATCCATCCTGCTGGTCAGCGAAGACGCGGGCGCCACCTGGCGCGAAGCCCATCCCCGCATCAAGGGCGCCGCGCTCGAGTCCATGCAGTTCTTCGATTTCTCAAACGGCTGGCTCAGCGGCCAGACTTCCCTCGGTCTCCCGCGCGACCCCTTTATGCTGGTCACCACCGATAGTGGCCGCTCCTGGCGCAAGGTCGATCTCTTTGCCGAAACTCGCGTCGGCGTCATCGAGGATTTCGCCTTCCAGTCGGCCAAGCGCGGCTGGGTGCTGGTCGACAACAAAGGCAGTGGCGAAGCAGGCAAGTACGAGCTCTTCGAGACTCAGACTGGCGGCACCAGTTGGGAACTCCGCGAGATCTCAAGCCGCATCCCGGCCACCGCGCGCCCCGGTCAGCGTCAGCCCTCCACCAGCTCGCGCGTGCGTGTCGATGACAAGAAAGGCCTGCTGCGCGTCGAAACGCGCGCGGGCAATGGCTGGCGCGAAGTCAGCGCCTTCAAGCTGAAGCTTGAGGACTGTAAGCCGGATCAGTAGCCACCTTCTTCGGTCGGCTGTCGAGCCGCGCCGCGATCAGTTGCTTCTTCAATTGCTGGCCCTTCGGCGTTGCCGGGTTGCCACCTTCGCGCACCACATCCTCATCCGTGATCTCAAGCGCCGCCGGCAGATACTTCTGCAGGTAGTTCTTGATCCGGTCCTGCACAATGCGCAGCGGCGATTTGCCCAGCAGCACAAAGATCTGTTCGGCCGGCGCCTCACTCAGCACGGCATAAAGCTGCGACGGCTTCACCAGCTTTGCCGATTTGAGCGCCGTCTGCAGCGAGCGCACCTTCGCATCGAGGTTCTTCCAGGCGTCCACTTCACGCTTGGACAGCTTGCAGTTCTTGACAAACGTCTGCTTGTCCTTCGGCGTCCACTTCTCGCTGATCGTGTGGAGGAACAGCACAAAGCGGTCTTCCTTCAGTTGCGCGCCAAACGGCACCAGCCCGCGAAACTTCAGCAGCTTCCCAAACCCCGCCGCATTCAGCTTCGCCCCGCCAAAACCCGCAAAGTACAACTCGAGCAACTTCTCCTTCTCGAGCATCTCGAGAATCGGCAGCGGGTTAAACTCCTCACCAATCTTCACGATTTCGCGCCGCAGCGCCTCGGGCGGAATCTGCTGCTCGATCTGCGCTTCCCGCGCGTTGTCATACTGCCGCTGCGTGCGCTCATCGAGCTGGAATCCCAGCCGCGCCTTCAGCGTCACCAGCTTCAACACCCGCGACGGATCATCAAGCAGCGTGTGGCTCGTCGCCGTACGCAACTCGCGCAACGCAAAATCGCTCAACCCGTTCGTCGGATCAAGCAACAACCCACGCGATCCCTTGGCCAGCGACACCGCCAGGCAATTGATCGTAAAGTCGCGCCCCCGCAGATCCTCATGAATCGTCGCCGGCGCCACCTTCGGCTTCGCCCCCGGCTTCGGATACTTCTCCGTGCGCGCCATCGATACTTCCGCCAGCACCCCGTTCGGAAACACGATCTCGTAGCTCTTGCGCACATCGTCGCTGTTTACAATCCGGATGCCCGCTTCCTTCTCAAGCGCCTTCACCAGCTTGAGCGGCGAGCCCTCCAGCGTAAAGTTCAGGTCCCGCACCGGCAGCCCCGCCAGCATGTCCCGCAGCGCCCCACCCGTCAGAAACACATTGATCTGCAGCTTCGCCATCATGCGCTGCACCTCTGAGATCACAAAATTCTGCGCCTGGCTCAGATGGCTCTCGAGCATGAACATGTAATCACTCATGGCTTTGTCGTTTCCCTGGGATGAAATTGGTCAACTATCCCACGCAGGCGTTCCCGCTCCACATGGGTATAAATCTGGGTCGTGGAGATGTCGGCGTGGCCCAGCATGGCCTGCACGCTGCGCAAATCCGCTCCCCCTTCTAGAAGGTGCGAGGCAAACGAGTGTCGGATCATGTGCGGATGCACCTTGATGTCACCTCCCGCCATCAACCCGATCTTTCGCAGCGCCTTCCACCACGAACGCGGGTCAAGCTTCGGCCCCCTCGAGCTCACAAACAGATAAGGCGACACTTTCCCGTCCAGCAGCAGCGGGCGCCCCTCTTTGAGGTACTGCTCAATCGCCTCCGCCGCCGTCGTGCCCACCGGCAAGACTCGTTGCCGGTTGCCTTTGCCGGTTACCTTCAATCGCATCGCTAGCGCGTTGTAGTCCGACAATCGTGCCCCCACCAGTTCACTGACGCGCAGTCCCGAGCTGTAGCAGAGCTCGAACATCGCCCAATCCCGCAAACCCTGCGGCTTGGTGCGGTCAAATGTCCCGGTCAGTCGCTCCAATTTCGGCTTGGCGATCGCCTTCGGCAGTCGCCGCCCTGGCTTCGGACTCTTCAGAAATTCCGTCGGATCCGTCTCGATCTTCCCCTCGGAGACCAGATACTTCATCAGCCCCCGTAATGCCGAGGTCGCTTGAGCGATGCTACGTGGGCTCAGCTTGCGTCCGAAAAGACTGTCAAGAAATCCCTCCAGCGCCGAAATTTGCGCGTACCCTTCCACCCGCTCCGCTTCAAGCCATTGCGCATATGCGCTAAAATCGCGCTCATACGCCGCTAGCGTAGCCGTGGAAAGACCTTTTTCGACCCTGCAGTAAGTCAAATACGACCTTACGGCAGCCTCGTAGGATGCCTGGCCGGACATTGTGCCAATGATACAATACCGGCATTTGTGTTTGAAACATATTTGACTGGTTTTGACTTGGAATCTTGATGAGTACCGGCTCCACAAAAAAAGCCATGGTCTACCGCTTCGACCGCGAACTGCTTGGTGGCTTTGTGGATTCCGCACGCCCGATCGAGGATAATTCCGTACAATTACTGAATCCTTCCGGCGTCGTTCAGCAAATTCCCATCGCCCAAATCAAGGCAATTTGTTTCGTTCGCGACTTTATTTCCGGCCCCGCCTGGACGCGCAATCAGTACGCCGTCCGTCCCCGCCAGCAGGGTCTCTGGATCCGCATCCGCTTTCAGGATGGCGAGGTGCTCGAGGCCACCATGCCCAACAATCTCGCGGCTTTTGATCCCGAATCGCTCTCGATCTCCCCGCCCGACACCATCATGGGCGTGCAACGCATCATCATCCCGCGCCAGGCCATCGAGCAGTTTGAGGTGCTGGGCGTCGTCGGCAGTCCGCTCAAGCGCGCCAAATCCGCCACCCAGAATCAGCTCAGTATGTTTGAGTGAAGTGGTGCGCCATCTGCGCCTCGGGCGCCGGCCCACCTGGCAGCCCCAGCAGCGAGAATTGCCGCAGGTCAGCCCAGCAGTTCGTCACCGAGTTCTGCACAAACACCACGTTGTCCAATAGAAATTCGCGCGGCCCCGTGTACGCCTCCCAGGCCGCCACGGCCTGTTCATAGCGTTCTTTCACGGTTTCAATGCCAAAGTTCTGGGCGAGGGTGATGTGGGGGTGAAACGGGTAGGGTTCGTTGAATTCGAAGGCGCCGGTGGAGAGTTGATCGTGAAGGTCGGCGATTTGCCGCTGGCCGGAGAGAAGTTCGAGGTAGATCACTGATGTCTGCGGGAAGATGGCCACATTGCCAATCTTGACCACAAACGGTTGAGCGATTCTGCTGACGTTGAGAATCTGGTTTTCCGCCGCCGCGCTCGTAACCGAGATCGGCCTTGGTGGCAACAGTGAGAGGTGAGATCGCGCTGTGCATTGCGTCACAAGATCTCGCCTCAACTGATCCAGATAATGACCCAGCTCATCGGGAAGATAGGTCACCAGAGCAAACTGATTTATCGGCTCTACGGGAGCCGAACAACTACCCATGTCCGGGAGTGTAGCGCAATTTTAAAAATTCTGCTCGGTACTAGCGGTCTAGCACCTTAGAGTGCGGCGGGAGAGGTTTGGTTTCCAGAAATTGCTTCGGGCACCATTTCCGGCTTCACCGGCGGCACCCACCACTGCGCTTCCTCAAGCCCGACGAACTTGAAAATCCGCAGCGTCCCATCCGGCAGCTCCAGCACATCGCCCACCCGCAGGGCATTCGGCGTGCCATGCAGTTGGTTGAACAGCGCATACGCGCTCGCGGCTTCCACTTCGCCTGCCAATTCGTAATCCCGCTGCTTCACCGTGGCCGCGCCTGAGGTGTGCGGAGCCCAGCGAAACGTCGTTGCCGCTTGATCTTTAAGCCGGTGGATCTTGAAGCTAACCATCTCGAATCAAGTTAGCATGGGTTTAGGCCTGCTGATGCGTCCCACCCACTGTTCCCGTTGTGGTACTGCCCTGATGGATGCCACGATCACCTACGAGGTCATCGTGCGCGAAGAGCTGTATCAGATCGAAGACGTCCCCGCCCTCAAGTGCCGCGATTGCGGCGAAGAGTGGATCGAACAGGAAGTCCGCGACAACATCCAGCAAATGATCACCGAAAGCCTGCCTCCGGAGCCGCATGTCCACTGATCTTCTGGCCCACCTTGCCGAAGGCTCATCGCCCATGCCCCTTGTCGCGGTCGACAATGGTCGCTTCCCCGGCGTCGGCCTGCGCCCGGCCAGCGATTTCAGCTCTTGCCGCCTCCCGGCAGAAGCCTACGCCGGCTGGCTCCTCTATGCCGGCTATGGCGCTCGCAGCCACAACATCTCCCAGGACGCTCACACCCCCGAGGGCAGCTACTGGCATGGCATCTACCACCGCATGGAGCCCGACGCCTGGAACGCCAAATACTGGTTCCGCCAGGTCGGCTCCCACCCCATCGTCGCGGCCCTGGCCGAATCGGCCGCCAACCTTGGCTACAAAACCTCACGAAACTGGGATCACTCCCGCTTCGTCGATTTCGTGGGTGAGGCCCTCGCCTCCCGTGATGCCAAACGCATCGCCCTGGCCGAAGCCGTGCAACTCCTCGAATGGCGCTTGCTGTTCGATTACTGCGTAAAGGATTTTTCGTAAATGAAGCGTGTCGCCCTGGCGATTGCAGTTATCGCGATTCTCGCCATCGCCGCCGTCATCTGGCGTTTTGGCTCCGAGACAACCTCTGTCCCGGCCCACCGCGTCTCCACCGGTGTCTTTGAAGATCAGGTCACCACCAACGGCCGTGTCGAACCCAGCGAATGGTCGAGCGCCCGCGCCGAGCGTGAAGGCCTCGTCGTCTCCGTCCCCGTGGCCAAGGGCCAGCGTGTGGCCAAAGGCGCCCCCCTTGCCGTGCTCGATTCTTCCGATGCCCAAGCTGACCTGGCCGCCGCCAATGCCCGCATCGATGAAGCCCGCTCCACCATCGAGTCGCTCGAGTCCGGCGGCCGCAAGCGCGACATCGTCGACATCGACCAGTCCGTCCGCCAGCGCAACACCGAGCTCCGCCAGGCCGAGCAGGATCTCGCCATCGCCGAGCGCCTCGCCGCCAAAAACGCCGGCACGCGCGAGGACGTCCGCGCGCTCAAAGATCGTGTGGAGTTGCTCCGCGTGCAAATTGCCGCCCTCGAGGCGCGCCGCCCCGTGCTCGTCTCTTCTGCGGATCTCGCCTCGGCCAAAGCGCGCCTCCGCGAAGCCACCTCCGCCGCTGCCCTTGCCACCCGTCGCATCCAGCTCAGCACCATCCGCTCGCCCATCGATGGCGTTGTCTATCAGCTCGACGTCCGTCAGGGCGCTTATCTGAGCCCCGGCGCTCTCGTCGCCAACATCGGCAAGCTCGACGCCCTCAAGATCCTCGTCTACATCGACGAGCCCGAGCTCGGTCGCATCCGCACCGGCATGCCCGTCAAGATCACCTGGGACGCCATGGAAGGCAAGTCATGGGAAGGCACGATCGACAAGATCCCCACCCAGATCGTCGCCCTCGGCACCCGCCAGGTCGGCGAAGTCGAATGCCGCATCGCCAATGCTTCCGGCGAGCTCATCCCCGGCACCAACGTCAACGCGTTCATCGAAACGCGCAAGCTCGAAGGCGTTCTCCTGCTGCCCAAAGAAGGCATCCGCGAGCGCGATGGCTCAAGCGGCGTCTACCTCATCGAAAATCGCAAGCTCGTCTGGCGCAAGGTCGAGCTCGGCTCCTCCAACGTCACACGCACCATCATCAAATCCGGCCTCAAGGCCGGGGACGTTGTCGCCCTCGGCCCCGAGTCCAACCTCAAGGAAGGGGCCACGGTCGACCCCGTCCTGCCCTAGCCTTAGGCGAGGTCAAACACCAGCAGGTGGCTGTCCTTGCCGGCCTCAAACTTGAGCGCCGTCTCGTCTTCCACGATCGCGCCGTCGCCCTGCTTCAGGTCCACGCCGTTCAGCTTCACTTCGCCTTCGGCCACCTGTACCCACACGCCACGGCCCTTCTCCACCGCATAGCTCGCGCTCTTGCCGGCCGCCAGATCCGCCACCGCAAACCGCGCGTCGGCGTTCATCACCAGGCTTCCCTCGCGCCCATCACCCGAGGCCAGCACCTGGAATTTGTCCCGCCGTCCCGCCGCGTCAAACGCCTTCTGGTCATAGCCCGGCTGCACGCCACGGATCTCGGGGAAGATCCAGATCTGGAACAGATGCAGCGGATTCGTCGATGACGAATTGTACTCGCTGTGGAACAATCCTGAACCAGCGCTCATCGCCTGGATCTCTCCCGGCACCAGCTTCCGCCGGTTGCCCATCGTGTCCGAGTGCTCCAGTTCCCCTTCCCGTACCCAGGTCAGGATTTCCATGTCCCGGTGCGGGTGCATGCCAAATCCCGTCGTCGGTGCAATCCAGTCTTCGTTGATCACCCGCAGGTTGCGAAATTGCACATGCTTCGGATCGTAATACTCCGCAAAGCTGAAACTGAACCGCGAATCGAGCCACCCATGGTTTGCGTGGCCGCGTTCTTCCGACTTCCGAATCTGAATCATTGTCATGATCTCCTTTACTTGATTAGTAAGATGTCGTTACAACAGAAAAGATTCAGCGCCATTTCTTGCGAAACTGTTAATGAAACATGCACGTCGCTAAGCTCATGAAGATGCGCGGACTTGCGGCCCTGATTGCCGCTTTTGGCCTGCTGGCCGGTTCGGGTCTTGCCCAAAGGGGGGCAAACACCTACATCGTTGTTCTGGAGGATTCCCCGCTCGCGGATACCCTCACATCCCGTAAAGAAATTACCAACAAGGCCACCATCGACCGTCGTGCCCAGATCGTGGCCCGTCAGTCGGCTTTGGCTGAAGACTTCTCCACTCGCGGCGTTCGTGTGTTCGACTCCTCACAAGTCCTCCTCAACGCCCTCTACGTCAACGCCTCCGCCGAACAGTTGGCCGCTCTGCGCGCCACCCCCGGCGTTCGTGGCGTTTATCCCATGAAACCCGTCTACCGCCGCATGAATAAGGCCCTCGACCTCGTCAACGTCCCCACTGCCTGGACGCAGGTCGGCGGCTCTTCCAACGCGGGCGCTGGCGTCAAGATCGCCATCATCGACACCGGCATCGACCAGAATCATCCCGCCTTCAAGGATTTCTCCACGGCGCCCCCGGCTGGCTATCCCAAGTGCCGCACCGACAATCGCGACTGCTCCTTTACCAACAATAAGGTCATCGCCGCGCGTAGCTATGTCGACCTGCTCAACTTCGCTTTCGGTAACGACCCCGTCGACACCCGCCCCGATGACAACACGCCCATCGATCGTGTCGGCCACGGCACCGCCACCGCTCTGGTGGCCGCCGGTCAGAGCTTCGATTCGCCTCAGGGCCGCATCTCCGGCGTCGCCCCGCGCGCCTTCATTGGCAACTACAAGGTCTTTGGCACCACCGGCGTCAACGACGTCACCTTCCCCAACGTCGTCATCAGGGCTCTCGAAGAGGCCCTCGCCGACGGTATGGATATTGCCTCGCTCAATCTCGGCCAGCCCGCCGGCTACGGCCCGCTGGATCGCATTTGCGGCACCGGTGGCAATCAGGATTGCGACGCCTTTGCCGTCGCCGTACAGAACGCCATCCGCCTCGGCCTGACGGTCACCGTCTCGGCCGGCAACAGCGGCGACATCGGCCCCAACTACCCGTCCTTCAACACGGTTGAGAGCCCCGGCACCGCGCCCGACGCCATCGCCGTCGGCGCCATCACCAATTCGCACATCTGGTACAACACGCTTACCGTCCTCGGCAACGGCGTGCCCTCCGAGCTCCAGACGGTGAACATGCGCTTCACCCAGGGCCCGCAGATCTCAAGCCCGCTCGAGGCCCCCATTGTTGACGTCGGCACCATCGCCTCCAATCGCCTCGCTTGCGATCCCCTGCCTGATAATTCACTCACCGGTCGCATCGCTCTGATCGCCCGCGGCACTTGCCGCTCGGTCAACAAGATCAATAACGCTCAGCGTGCCGGCGCCATCGCCGTCGTGCTCACCGGCTTTGAAGGCGATGCCGTCTTCCAGCTTTCCGACCTCGACAACACCGGCATCCCCTCGGCCCTGATCGGCTTCAATGCCGGCAACACGCTGCGCTCCTTCCTGTCCAACTCCCAGCGCAGCGTCCGCCTCAACCCGGCCTTCCGCGAAGTCAGCGAAGCCGCCAATCAGCTCGCCAGCTTCTCCTCCCGCGGTCCCGGCATCGGCAACTACGCCGTCAAGCCCGACATGGTCGCCGTCGGCACTGACCTCTACGTTGCCACCCAGAGCAAAGATCCCGGTGGCGCGCTCTTCAATCCCAACGGCTACACCGTCGTCGACGGCACCAGCTTCTCGGCCCCCATGGTCGCCGGCGCCGCCGCGCTGCTCAAGCAACGCAACGCCGCCCTCACCCCGGCCATGATCAAGAGCGCGCTCGTCAACACCGGCGACACCACGCTCATCGACTTCGACAACAACGGCCGCCAGGTCCAGGCCTCCCTCACCTCGATCGGTGGCGGTAAGCTCGACGCCAATCGCGCGCTCCAGACCAATGTCACCGCCGAGCCTTCCTCGATCGGCTTCGGTCTGCTGTCCACCACCAACCAGCTCAACGCCGGCCTCGTCATCACCAACACCGCCTCCTCCGGTACGCTCAATCTCAGCGTCCGCGTCGAACAGCGCACGGCCGCCTCGGGCATCACCTTCACGGTCACGCCCAACAACTTCGCCCTGCTCGCTGGTCGCCAGACGCAGATCACCGTCCGCCTCTCCGGCACGCGTCCCGCCGCGGGTCGCTACGACGGCTTTGTCGTGATCTCTGGCGGCGCCACCGACATTCGCGTCCCCTACACGTTCTTCTCCGGCCCCTCTGCCGCGTTCAACATGTATTCGCTCTCCGGTGGCTATAGCGAAGCCATCCCCGGCTACCAGACCACCGTGCTCATGAAGGTCGTCGACGAGTTCGGCATCCCCGTGCCCAACTCCGCCCTGCGCGGCACCGTTGTCTCCGGCAACGGCCGTATCACCTTCGCCAACGAGCGCACCGACGCTTACGGCATCGCCGAGGCCACCCTCGAGGCGGGCACCAACATCGGCGAACAGGTCTTCCGCTTTACCTCGGGCAACCTCTTCACTGACTTTGTGATGAACGTCATCCCGCGCCCCGCCATCTCCGTCAACGGCATCCGTGACGCTGCCAGTGGCGAAGCCTCCACGGCCTTCACCGCCGGCCAGTACATTTCGATCTACGGCACGGGCCTCAGCCCCAACCTCAAGGTCTTCTCCGGCTCCGAGTTGCCGCTTGCCCTCTCGCGCGTCAGCGTCAGCTTCGACAACCCAAGCCAGAGCATCAGCGTCCCCGGCCGCATTCACTTCGTCTCCGACAGCCAGATCAACGTCCAGATCCCCTGGGAAGTCGCCGGCCTCGCCACCGTCAGCATGAAGGTTTCGATCGGCCTCTTCTCAAGCGCCGTCCAGACCATCAACCTCCGCGCCGCCAATCCGGCCGCCTTCGAGTACACCGAGCCCGGCTCCAACCGCCGCTATATCGCCGCCCTCGATGGCAATTTCGCCCTGATCTCGAGCTCCAATCCGGCCCGCCGCGGTCAGGTCGCCCAGCTCTACGTCAACGGCCTGGGCGCCGTGAACAACACCCCCGGCTCCGGTCAGATCAGCCCCTCTAACCCCCTGGCTTCCACCAACGCCACCCCGCAGGTCACCATCGGCGGACGCGTTGCCCAGCTCCTCTTCTCGGGCCTTGCCCCCGGTATCGTAGGCCTCTATCAGATCAACGTGGTAGTACCAAACGACGCCCCCACCGGCGCCGACGTGGAACTTTCCATCGTCCAGAGCGGCGTCACCGCCCGCACCTCGCGTATCGCCGTCCAATAAGACGGTTTAGAATGGTTATCGTAGAACGACGCCTGACATGATCGACATTAAGAAAAAACTGGCCGAGGAAATCGCTGCGCTCGAGCACGAGCTCCGCAGCGAACTCCCCAAAGAAATCCTCCGCGCGCGCGAGCTCGGCGATCTCAGCGAGAATGCCGAGTACCACGCCGCCAAGGAACGCCAGGGTTACGTCAACGCTCGTATTGGCCAGCTCAAGATGCGCCTCCAGACCATGTCCATGGTGGATCTCTCCAAGATCCCCCATGACCGCGTGGGTCTTGGCAGTGAGGTCGTCGTTCTCGATACCATCAAGGATGAAGAGATCACCTATAAGCTCGTCACCAGCGAAGAAGCTGATGTCAACAAAGGTCTGATCTCCACCAGTTCGCCCATCGGCAAGGGCCTTCTCAACAAACAAGTCGGCGACGAAGTCAAAATCGTCATCCCCGGCGGCGTTAAGGAGTTTGAGGTCCTCAAGCTGAAAACCGTTCACGACATTACTGATTTGGGTTAATCTGGCTCAGACAACACACGTGGAAGAAAAGAAAACAACCTGGACTGGAGCCGTGGGCCGCGCCTGCAACGTTCTGCTGGTGCGCATCGTCAACGGGTTCGCTCTGTCCAAAATTTCGCCCAACGCGCTGACGTTCATCGGGCTGCTCATCAACATCTGGGCCGCCTGGTTGCTCGCTCAGGGCTCCTTCTTCAACGCCGGTCTGGTTATCATCGGCGCTGGGCTCTTCGACATGGTCGACGGTCGCGTCGCCCGTCAGACCAATCAGGTCACCCGCTTCGGCGGCTTCTTCGATAGCGTTATTGATCGCTATTCCGATCTCGCCCTGCTCATCGGTCTGCTCGTTTACTACGGCAACATTGGCCGCGCCGGCTACGTTGTCCTCACGGCCATCGTCATGGCCGCCAGCGTCATGATCTCCTACACACGCGCCCGCGCCGAAAACACGATCCCGCAGTGCAAGGTCGGTTTCCTCGAGCGTCCCGAGCGCGTCGTCCTGCTCATCATCGGCGCCCTCTTTGATCGCATGGCCCCGGTCCTCTGGATCGCGGCGATCCTCGGCAATCTGACGGTCATCCACCGCATGATCTTCACCTTCCAGGAAGCCAAGCGCCTCGAAGAAGCCCAAACCCGCGTCCCTGCTGTCGAAGAATCCAGCATCGCCGTCGGCAAGTAAACTACCCCTCCATCACCACCATCGCCGTCACATGCGTCGTCGTATGGCTAAACGACACATGCACGCGCGTCACGCCCTTCTCCCGCGCAATCTCCGCCGCCACCCCATGCAGTTCCATCCGCGGCGCCCCGCCCGGCTGCGCGATCAGCTCAAAATCCGTCCAGTGCACCCCCCGGTCCCAGCTCGCCTGCAACGCCTTGAACGCCGCCTCCTTGGCCGCAAACCTTGCCGCAAACCGCTGATTCGCGTTCGCCTTGCCCGCACAGAACGCCACCTCCTGCGCCGTAAAGATCCGCTCAAGAAACTTCTCCTTGAACTTCTCCACCGACTCGCCAATCCGGCTCACCTCTTCGAGGTCCACGCCAATGCCAATAATCATCTCGTCCTCTGCCCTCGTTCAATCTCTTTGCCCACCGCCATCACCTGCTCTTCACACCACGGCCGCCCCACCACCTGCACCGACAACGGCATCCCCTCCGCATTGCGCCCCACCGGCACCGCCAGCGCCGGCAACCCCAACAGGTTCGCCATCACCAGCGGCTTCATCGCCTCCACCCCCGGAAACTCACCCAACTTCCACGCCCCAAACCCCGGGTTCGCCACCAGCAACACCGGATACTCCTCCATCGCCCGCAACACCCGCGCCCGGATCGCATCCCGCGCCGCAAACATCTCCAGCATCTCCATCATCGTCGGCGCCTCCTGCTCAAGGTAAACCGCCGTATGCCGCGTCGGCTTGCCGATCGCGTGCGCGTTCACCCGCAGAAAGAAAAACCGCCACACCTCAAATATCCTCTCCCAATCACGCACCACAAACTCTTCCACCACCCCGCTCACCCACTGCGCCGCCCGCCACGTCACCTCGTGCCCCACCACGCCCACCTTGCCCACCGGTCGGTGCTCCACCCGCACCGGCGCGCTAAACGGATCCCCCGCCGATCCCCCCTCCATCACGCCAAACAACGTCTCCACATCGCCCACCGTCCTCCCCATCGGCCCGATCACCCCCAACATCCCCCCCGGCATCCCCACCGGCGGAAAATGCCCCTCCGCCGACACTCTTCCCGGCGTCGGCTTCAACCCGCAAATCCCCGTCATTGCCGCTGGCACCCGAATACTCCCCCCACCATCCGACCCCACGCCTCCCGCCGACATCCCCGCCGCAATCGCCGCGCTCTCCCCACCACTCGATCCGCCAGGGCTCCGCGTCTCATCGAGCGGATTCCGCGTCACGCCATACACCTCGTTCCCCGTCTCCCAATCCATCAGCCACTCCGGCGTATTCGTCTTGCCCACAATCACCGCCCCCGCATCCAGCAATCGCTGGACACACACCGCGTGCCGGCTCGCCTTCTTCCCCACCCGCTCCGCCATGCCACACACCGTCGCATACCCCGCCACATCCAGCGAATCCTTCACCGTCACCGGGATCCCCCCCAGCACGCCCTCGTCCCGCCCCTGCAACGTCATCCGCTCGACGATCGCATTCAGCCGCGGGTTCAACTGCTCAATCCGCCGCTCATGCGCCTCGAGCAACTCCGCCGCGCTAAAGGCTCCACTCGCGAGCCCGCGCCGCATCTCCGCAATCGTCAACAAACAGAGTTCCGTCAAACTAACAGGTTAGACTGAGTCTTGGCATGGCCACATTCTCGTTTCAAGACGCGCGCCAGGTCATCCTCGACCACGTCGCCCTCCCCGTAGACATCCCCCACGAGCAGGTCTGGCTCACCGACGCCGTCGGCCGCGTCCTCGCTCGCGACATCCTTTGCGACCGCGAGATGCCCCCTCTCCCCCGCAGCCTCCGCGACGGTTACGCCGTTCGCTCCGCCGATCTCCCCGGCCCCCTCGCCATCACCGCCGAGATCCGCGCCGGCCAGTTGCCCACCGCCGACCTCGCCCCCGGCCAGGCCCACTCCATCATGACCGGCGCCGTCGTCCCCACCGGCTCCGACCAGATCGTCATGAAAGAGCACGTCACCCTCGACGGCGCCTCGCTCACCACCACTCGCCCCGCCACCCCCGGCGAATGGATCTCCACCGCCGGCAGCATGGCCCACGAGGGCGACATCGTCGTGCCCCGCGGCCGTCGCATCGATGCCTCCGCCATCGCCATGATCGCCACCGTCGGCCAGAGCCAGGTCCCCGTCTACCGTCGCCCCATCGTGCGCATCCTTGCCACCGGCGACGAGGTCGTCGACATCCCCCGCAAGCCCGATCACACCCAGGTCCGCAACTCCAACTCCTGGGCCCTCGCCGCCGAAGTCCAACGCCTGGGCGGCCGCGCCGAGATCCTCCCCATCGCCCCCGATCAGGAACAGATCACCCGCGACCTGATCGCCTATGGCCTCGAGGCCGACCTCCTGCTCATCTCCGGCGGCGTCTCCGCTGGCGATTACGATTTCGTCGAAGTCGCCCTCGCCAATCTCGGCGCCGAGTTCTTCTTCGATCGCGTCCTCATCCAGCCCGGCCAGCCCACCGTCTTCGGTCGCGCCCGCGGCACCTTCTTCTTCGGCCTGCCCGGCAATCCCCTCTCCACCATGGTCACCTTCCGCATCTTTGCCGAAGCCGCCTTGAGCCGCCTCGCCGGCATCCCCACCCCCGAGCTCTTCTTCCACCACGCCGCCCTCACCCACCCCTACCAGCACAAGCCCGGCCTCACCCGCTTCCTCCCCGGTCGCCTCTCCGCGCAAGGCCGCGACGTCGAGATCATCCCCTGGCAGGGCTCCGGCGACATCCCCACCATCGTCCGCGCCAACTCCCTCGTCGTCATCGATCAAGACAAACCCTCCTGGCAGGCGGGAGAATATATTCAGGTACTCCTCCCATGAGCAAGCTCAGCCACTACGACGCTGCCGGCAACGCCCGCATGGTCGACATCTCCGAGAAGCCCACCACCACCCGCACCGCCCGCGCCCACGCCTTCGTCCGCATGTCGGCCGCCGTCCTCGCCGCCCTCCCCAACAACCCCAAAGGCGATCCCCTCGAGGTCGCCCGCATCGCCGCCATCCTCGCCGCCAAGCGCACCTCCGAGCTCATTCCCATGTGCCACCAGATCCCGCTCTCCAAAGTCGACGTAGATTTTGGAATCGAATCTGACGGAATCCGCGTCTCCACCTATGTGGCCTGCACTGCGGGTACCGGTGTCGAAATGGAAGCGCTCACCGCTGCCTCCGTCGCCGCTCTCACGATTTACGACATGACCAAAGCCCTCGACAAGGGCATCGAGATTACCAACCTCCACCTGCTCGCCAAAACCGGCGGCAAAAATGGAGACTACCTGAGGGATTAGCATGAAGTCTACCTGGATCGCCGCCACCGCCGCCGTCGCTCTCGCCACTGTTGCCTGGCAGGCCGGCGCGCAAGAAATCAACGACGTCATCCGCGTCACCACTCGCACCGTCATCGCCCCCACCTCTGTCGCCGATCGCGACGGCAATTTCATCGCCGGCCTCGACGTCAAGGATTTCGTCGTCCGCGATAACGGCAAGATCCAGACCATCAAGATCGACGAATCCTACGTCCCCCTCTCGGTCGTCCTCGTCGTCCAGCGCAGCTCCTCCACCGAGCCCGTCCTGCCCACCATCATGAAAATCGGCTCCATGCTCGAGCCCCTCATCATCGGCGACCGTGGCGAGGCCGCCATCGTCAGCTTCGACCACCGCGTCGAGACCCTGCAGGACTTCACCAACGACACCGACAAGTTCAAGACCGCCCTCGCCAAGCTCCGCCCCGGCTCCCAGACGCGCGCCATGTCCGACGCCGTCCTCCACGCCGCCCGCATGCTCAAGAAGCGCTCCGCCGATCACCGCCGCGTCATCATCCTCGTCAGCGAAACACAGGAAAGCGGCAGCAACGCCCGCGTCAAGGACGCCCTCCTCGAGGTCGAGCTCAACAACATCCTCGTCTACTCGATCAACATGTCCCGCTGGGTCAACAAGCTCATGGCCAAGCCCGATTACCCCAAGCCAAGCCCCATCCCGCCCAGCGCCCGTCCCATGCCCCCCGGCATGGCCAACACCCCCACCACCCAGGCCCAGATGAGCGCCCTCGGCGGCACCATGGGCAACGTCATGCCCCTGTTCAAGGAAGTCTTCACCGCCACCAAAGCCATCTTCATCTCCAACCCCCAGGAGGTCTACACAAAATACACCGGCGGCAGCGAGTTCAGCTTCGTCAACCTGCGCGGCTTCGAACAAGCCGTCCAGAAGCTCGGCGAAGAACTGCAAAACCAGTACATGATCAGCTATAGCCCCAGCAAGGATGTCCAGATGGATGGCGGCTGGCACACCATCGAAGTCGAAGTCCGCCGTGCCGACGCCAAGGTCAAAACTCGCAACGGCTACTGGCTCGCCGCCACGCCCAACTAGTTACCATGAAGGCATGCGCTTCGCCTCGCTGCTCGTTGCCTTCGTCTCTCTCTTAAGCGCGCAGGTTGTTGATCTCTCCATCCTGCACTTCAACGATTTCCACGCCCGCCTGCTGCCCAACGACAAGGGCGTGGGCGGTGCCGCCTACCTCGCCACGGCCATCAAGCAGGAGCGCCAGAATTGCCCCCGCTGCATCCTCCTCAATGCCGGCGACAACGTCCAGGGCTCACCCGTCAGCACCATCTTCCGCGGCCTCCCCGTCTTCGAAGTCCTCCGCCCCTTCAACATCGACGCCTTCGTGGTCGGCAACCATGAGTTCGACTACGGCTACGCCCGCATCAACGACTTCATGGCCACCGCCGGCTATCCCCTCCTCGCCGCCAATCTCTTCACCAACGAGGGCAGCCTCTTCACCGGCCAGGGCCACGTCATCATCGAGCGCGACGGCCTCCGCATCGGCGTCGTAGGCGTGCTCATGGAAGACCTCGTCCCCTCCCTCACCACCAAAGCCAACCTCGGCCCCAATTACCTCACTCCCGCCCTCGCCACCCTCAAATCCGAAGCCGAAAAGCTCCGCGACAAGACCGACATCCTCATCGCCCTCGTCCACCTCACCAAAGGCCCCTGCGACGACATCGTCTCCACGCTCCCCGATTACGCCATCACCATCTCCGGCCACGATCACGGCGGCAAAGAAGAGATGTTCCGCGTCGAAGATCGCCTCGGCGTCCGCATGCGCAGCTACGGCGTCGAGCTCGGTCGCCTCGATCTCCGCTACGACAAGTCCGCCCGCAAGATCGTCTCCGCCAACTGGAAGCGCATCCCCATCACCACCGCCACCTACCAGCCCGATCCCCTCGTCGCCTCCCTCGTCGACAAGTGGGAAGCGAAGGTCCGCGCCGTCGTCGACGTCCCCATCGGCACCAACTCCACCGCCCTCGATCGCGCCGGCACCAAGGCCTGGATCGAATCCGTCATGCAGCGCAAGACCAACGCCGACATCCCCTACCTCCAGACCGGCAACGTCCGCGACAATCTCCCCGCGGGCAAAGTCCTCGCCCGCCACATCTGGAACATCATGCCCTTCGACAACAACATGGTCCTCGGCAAGATCCCCGGCAAGCTCATCCCCGATTTCGTCCGCGGCACTCGCGAGCTCAACCCCGACCAGCTCTACTCCATCGTCACCATCGACTTCCTCGTCGAGGGCTGGCGCAACTCCAAAAACGAGGCCATCCGCGCCTTCGGTCAGGCCATGCCCCTCGACGGCCCCTACCTCCGCGACGTGCTCCTCGAATCCTTCAAATAGGACCCATCACCCTGCTTCCCCTCTCCCATCGCTATCCCTGGTCGGCCGCGCCCAATCGCATCGCGCTCGCCGCCCAGGGGCTCACCCTCGCCGATCTCTCGCTCTCCAATCCCACCCAGGCCGGCCTCGCCCTGCCCGATCCCTACTCGATCGCCCCCCTCTCCTCCCACGCCTACACCCCCGCCGCCACCGGCGCCCTCGCCGCGCGCCAGTCCGTCTGCGCCTATTATCACGACGAGTTCTCGGCCTCCCTCACGCCCGATCGCATCCTCCTCACCACCTCCACCAGCGAAGCCTACAGCTACTGCCTCAAGCTCATCGCCTCCCCCGGCGCCACCATCCTCGTGCCCCAGCCCTCCTACCCGCTGCTTGAATTCCTAATCCACGCCGAAGGCCTCACCCCGCGCCCCTACGCCCTCCATTACGCCGGTGGCGAATGGCACCTCGATCGCGACTCCCTCGCCGCCGCCTGCGATGCCTCCACCGCCGCCATCATCCTCGTCCACCCCAATAACCCCACCGGCCACTTCCTCACCGCCGCCGACCTCGCCTGGCTTGCCGATTTCTCCCGCGATCGCCTCTGGCTCATTGCCGACGAGGTCTTCGCCGATTACGCCTGGTCCCCCATCTCCCCCCGCTCGCTCACCACGCTCGACCTCCCCAACGCGCTCATCCTCAGCGGCCTGTCCAAGATCTGCGCCCTGCCCCAGATGAAACTCGGCTGGATCGTCATGCCGCCCGCCCCCGCCATCCACCGCCACCTCGAGCTCATCGCCGACACCTACTTGAGCGTCTCCTCCCCCATCCAGCAGGCCGCCCCCCAATGGCTCGCCGCGCGCCACCAGTTCCAGGCCCCCATCCGCCAGCGCTGCCTCGCCACTCTGGCCACTTTGCAAAGTGCTCTCACAGGCACGCCATGGACGATCCACCCACCCCAGGCCGGCTGGGTCGCCCTCCTCCGTGGCCCGGCCACGCTCGATGAGGAATCACTCTGCCTCCACCTCATCGCCCACGGCCACTCGGTCCACCCCGGCTTTTACTACGATCTCCCCTTCGCCCCCGCGCTGGTCGTGAGCCTGCTCACGCCCCCCGCCACGCTCACCTCCGGCCTCGCCCTCATCACTTCCGCTTGAAGATCAGAATGTGCTGCCACGGCAGGTCTTCCATCACCTTCTCCAGCACAAACCCCTCTCCCTCCACCTCCAGCTTCGCTTCCTTCACGCTCATCTTGTGCTCCGGCCGGATCGGCACATACGGGTCTTCCTTGCGATACTCGAGCAGCACCAGCCGCCCCGTCTCCTTCAGCGCCTCGCGCAACTTCTGCAGCATCACCTGCGGATGCGAGAACTCGTGATACACATCCACCATCAGAATCACGTCACAGCTCCCCGCCGGCAGCTTCGGGTCCTGCTCGGTCCCTAGCACGGGCTCCACATTCGTCACCTTCTCCTGCCGCATCCGCCGCTTCAGGATCGTCAGCATCTCCGGCTGGATGTCATTGGCATACACCTTGCCCTCCGGGCCCACCTGCTTGGCAATGCGCAGCGCGTAATAGCCGCTCCCCGCCCCCACATCGGCCACCGTCATCCCCTTCTCAAACTTCAGCAGTTGGATCGCCCGCGTCGGGTTCTCCTCGTTCTCCCTTTCGGCTCTCTCCAGCCAGTCCGCCCCCGCCGCCCCCATCACCGGCGCAATGCGCCTCCCCGACCGCGGATGCGTCCCCTGCGCCCACACAAATCCCGCCCCCGCGAGCAGCATCAGTACAAGCACACGGGTGGTATGATTTAGCTTCATACGGAGTAAGATGACACAAGAACCCCGCCTGTTCCATTCTCGTCGCGCCTTTTTGCTCGCCGCCTCCGCCGCGGGCCTTGCCTCTTGCGCACGCGAAGGCGCCGAAACCGAAGCCAAAATCAAGCTGGCCTCCAAGACCTACAAAATGGGCGAACGCGCCGCCGTCGGCCTTCTCACTTACAACATCCTCGAAGCCAATTACTACAGCCAGCTCGGCGAACAGGGCCGCATCAAAATGCCCGAAAAGCGCTTCCTCATCATCCGCCTCTCCATCACCAATGGTGGCGCGGCCGAGGCCGAGTTGCCCCTGTTCCGCCTCATCGACGCCTCCGGCGCCGAGCTCGGCGAAGTCCAGCAGGCCGAGTTCATCCCCGGCTGGATGGGCATGATCCGCAAAGTCGGCCCCACCCAGACCGAAGAAGGCCGTATCCTCTTCGACGTCTCCCCCAAGCCCTACAAGCTCGAGATCACCGATGGCGCCGAGCCCGGCAAGGAACAAACCGCCTACGTCGAGATCCCCATCGACTTCGAGACCAGCGAAGGCACCACCGCCGCGCCCCAGCAGGGTCTCCCTCAGGCCCCCACCAAACCGTAAAAGCTCACCCAGTTATCCCCCTGCTTGAGTTCGCGATACCGTTCCAGATTCCCGTATCGCGGCTCAAGCTTGAGGCGCCGATCATGCTGCACCAGCACCTTGGTCGCCTCCGATTTCCCTAACGCCTCCATACACGCCGCATAATCCGTCTCCTGCACATACGGCGGATCCACAAACACGATCCCCCGCATCGGCCTGCCCCCCAGATACGCCCCCACCGGCTTTGGCACCACCGTCGCCCGCGTCCCCACGCCCAGCGCCTTCAGGTTCTTCTCCAGCGCCTCCAGCGCCGCCCGGTCCCGCTCGACAAAAGTGCAGTGCGCCGCCCCGCGGCTGATCGCCTCAATCCCCACTGCCCCACTGCCGCAGTACAAATCCGTAAACTCCACCCCCTCCAGCTCCGGCGCCAGAATGCTGAACAGCGACTCGCGCAATCGGTCCGGCGTCGGCCTCGTCGTGTCTCCCTTCGGGGCCTCCAGTTTCCTTCTTCCAAATTCGCCGGCAATTACTCGCATTCTGTTCTCATCCTACCTGCACCAGCCCGTAACGGCGGTTCCAATGTTCTTCGAGATAGCGCGTCGCCATCTCCATCTTCGCGGTGCCCTGCTCGTTCTCAAGAAAAGCCCGCGCCTCGCTCCGCGCCATCTCCAAAATCTCACGATCCTTCAGCACATGCGCAAATCGCAGCTGTGGCAACCCCGATTGCTTCGTCCCAAAGAATTCCCCCGGCCCCCGGATCTCCAGATCCACCTCCGCCAGCCGGAACCCGTCCGACGTCTCCACCATCGCCTTGATCCGCTGCTCGCTCACTTCATTCAGCTTCCCGCTCACCAGATAGCAGTAACTCTCATGCGCCCCGCGCCCCACGCGCCCCCGCAACTGGTGCAACTGCGCCAGCCCAAATTTCTCCGCGTTCTCAATCACCATCACCGACGCATTCGGCACATCCAGCCCCACTTCCACCACCGTCGTCGACACCAGCACATCCAGCTCATGCCGCTTGAAGCTCTCCATCACCGCGTCCTTCTCGCTCGCCGCCAGCTGCCCATGCATCAGCCCCACCCGGAACTCGGGAAAAATCTTCCCCGCATGCATCTCAAACATCTTCTGCGCGCTCTTCAGATCCGGCGAGTGCTCCGAGTCATCCACCAGCGGGTAAATGATGTACGCCTGCCGCCCCTTGGCCAGCTCGCTGCGCACCGCCTCCCATACCGTCTTCTCCGCGCTCTGCGCATAGTGCTTTGTCACGATCCCCTTGCGCCCCGGTGGCAGCTCGTCAATGATGCTCACATCAAGGTCCCCATAGATCGTCAGCGCCAGCGTCCGCGGAATCGGCGTCGCCGTCATCACCAGCACATCCGGCGCGAGCCCCTTCTGCCGCAGAAACAGCCGCTGCAACACCCCAAACCGGTGCTGCTCATCGATAATCGCCAGCCCCAACCGGTCAAACTCCACATCCTTCTCAAGCAGCGCATGCGTCCCCACCACCAGCTTGATCAGCCCCTCGGCCACCATCTTCTTGATCTGCGCCTTCTCCCGCGCCGTCTGCGATCCCGAGATCACCGCGATCGGATACCCCAGCCGCCGGAAGAACTTCTGCATCGACAGATAATGCTGCACCGCCAGCAGCTCCGTCGGCGCCAGCATCGCCACCTGATAGCCGTTCTCGATCGCGATCACGGCCGCCTCGGCCGCCACCAGCGTCTTGCCGCTCCCCACATCCCCCTGCAGCATCCGGTTCATCGGGTGCGGCTGCGCCATATCCATCGCAATCTGCTTCAGCGCCCGCTTCTGCGCCTCTGTCGGCTTGAACGGCAGCATCTGCTTGATCCGCTCGCGGATCCGGTCATTCAGCTCAAACGCAATCCCCTCGCCCTTCTTCACCTCGCGCTGCTTGCGCAGCAACCCAAACTCGAGCCAGAAAAACTCCTCAAAGATCAGCCGCCAGTGCCCCGGCGATCGCCGCGCGTTCAGCGCCTCCAGGTTCGCGTCCGCCGGCGGGTTGTGGATCTCCTCCACCGCCTTCGGCATCGCCGGCATCCGGAACCGTCGCATGATGTCCACCGGCAGCGCGTCCACCAGCTCCCCACTCGCCTCCACCGCGCGCGCCACAAACCGCCGCATCTGCTTCGTCGTGATCTTCCCCACCGACTCATACACCGGCACAATACGCCCCATATCGAGGGCAAACTCCGGGTCCCCCTCCTCCGGCAACACTTCATACTCGGGATGCGCGAGAAACACCCGCCCCGCCTGAAAATCAAACTCCGCCTTCCCAAACAGCGCCAGCCTCAGCCCCGGCACAATCTCGCTCGCCAGATACTTCGCGTTGTACCAGCGCGCCAGCAGTCGCCCCCCGCTCTCATCCTGCAGTTCAGCCTCAAACAGGATCTGCGCCCCCCGCCGCCACGCCCGCGTGCGCGTCGAAGCAACAATAGCCACCACTGCGCCACTCTGCCCTTCGCGAAACTGCCGCAACGGCAGAAATCGTGACCGGTCTTCGTAGCGAAATGGCGGGTAGAAAAGCAGATCCTCAACGGTTTCCAGCCCCTTCGCCTTCAGCTTCTCAGCCAGCGCCGGGCCCACACCTTTGAGGTATTGCAGCGGTGAGGTCAGTCGCACCAAAGCCGTAGTGTACAATGCCCGCAATGCGTTTTATCACCAGTCTTCTGTTTTTGTTCGCCATCTCCTCCATGGCTGCCGACCTCCGCCTCGGCATCATCGGCACCGACACCTCCCACGTCATCGCCTTCACGAAGATCCTCAACGACCCGAAGAACCCCAACTACATCCCCGGCGCTCGCGTCGTCGCAGCCTTCAAGGGCGGCAGCAAAGACATCGAGTCCAGCTACTCCCGCGTCGACAAGTACGCCGAAGAGCTCGCCCGCGATTGGAAGGTCGAGATCGTCCCCGATATCGCCACGTTGCTCACCAAAGTCGATGCCGTCCTGCTCGAGAGCGTCGATGGTCGCCCCCATCTCGCCCAGGCCCGCCCCGTCATCGCCGCCGGCAAGCCCCTCTTCATCGACAAGCCCCTCTCGGCCACCCTCGAAGACGCCTACGAGATCGCCCGCCTCGCCAAAGCGAAGAACGTCAAGTGGTTCTCTTCTTCAAGTCTCCGCTGGGCCACCAGCCTCGCTCCGATGATCCAGCCCGGCCTCAAGGGCGCCACGGTCTGGGGTCCTGGCCCTCTCGACGAGCACCACTATCTTGAGCTCGGCTGGTACGCCATCCACGCCTCCGAGATGCTGTTCACGGTCCTCGGCCGCGGCTGCGAAACGGTCACCCGCGTCACCTCCGCCGATCAGGACGAGATCACCTGCCGCTGGTCCGACGGCCGCATCGGCACGGTCCGCGCCCTCCGCCCCTATTCCGAATTTGGCGCGGTAGTCTTCACCAAGGACAACAAGATCCTCCAGTCCCCCGCCAAGTTCGAGTACTCCTACGTGCCGATGGTCAAGGCGATCGTCGAATTCTTCCAGACCGGCAAGCCCCCGATCGACCCCGAAGAAACCCTCGAGATCTTCTCCTTCCTCGACGCCGCCCAGAAGAGCAAAGAGCAAGGCGGCAAACCCGTCAAGCTCCGCAAGCTCGCTTACTAACCTCTCCCCGCGGGCCCGGCGCCAACCGGGCCCTTCACTTCTGCTCCACCTCAAGCACCCGCTTCAAATCCAGCTTCACCTTCGCCTTCTCCCCCACATCCACCTTCACGCAGTCCCGTTCGAGCAACCCAAGCAAGCCTGCGTCCCGAAACAGATCGAGCTCATTTACGTGCTCCATGGAACTGGTCGCGCACACATAGTATTTCCCTGGCAATACTCTTTCGAGTTCATAATTGCCGCGCCCATCCACATCACTTTGCACTACCAACCCTCGATGCGAGGACGAGATGAATATAGGCATCGGAAACAGCATTACCTTCTCCGCCTCGCGCGGTGCCGTCCCAGCCACTTTCGCTGTCCCCATCACCAGCTCAACCACCATCGCCCCTCCCTTCAACCCGATTGGCGCCTCGCCCCCCGGCAGCTTCTTCCCATTCCATGTCACACCAGCCACATAGATGTCCCGGTTTTTCAAGTCGGAATAATTCGTGTAAACCGCATAACGCCCCGGCAGCGGCAAATCAACTTCAAAGCTACCGTCCTGATCAACCAAAGCCGTCTTCGAATACCCTGAAAGCTCGCGCCCAGAGTTGAATTCCAAATGGCTCACGAGAGTAGCGCTCTCAAAGTCTCGCAGCACCACCTTCCCGCGCACCTTCGTCGGCTGCGGCAGTTGCAACCTCAGATCCACCACATCGTGGTCCGTCACCTCAAGCTTCCCCACCACATACTCTTCCCACGAACCCTTGTAGACCACTGTCACGTCATAGCGTCCCGGCAGTACGTTATCAAACCGCACCGCCCCGCTTTGCCTCAAAAGAGAATCGGCAAACGGTTGCTGAACAAGATCTCCTTCCTTCAAGACCACGCTGCCCACCCCACCGCTTTCCGGCACGCGCCTCAACCGCACAAAAGCAAGCAGCATATTGGATGGATGCACTGCCCCCAGCGCCATCCGCCCCGTCACCTGATAGGTCTGCGTCTCGAGCATCCCGATAACCAGGTCATTCTTCGCCTCTCCCGCCTCTACATTCAGCTCAACCGCGCTCTTCCAATCTCCGCTCGCCGGATAAAAGGTCGGCGTCGCCTGGCGCGCCACGCCCTTGCGGCATAACTTGGGCGACCCCATCAGGTAGTATTTACCAGCCCGCACCTGCCCAAACACAAACTTCCCGTCCCGCCCAATCTCCTGCATCGCCACCGTCCGCAACCACTTCGCGCCCTCTCCAACCCCGCGCTCGAGCAGAAACACCTGCCCCTCCCCCATCGGCTCCCCACTCGCCAGCTTCACCACTCCTCCCAGCCGCGCCTCTCGTTGCAGCACAAGATTGCGCAACTGCACCGGCTTGCTCAAATCCCCATAAACGCGCAAGTTCCGATCATCCGCCACGTAGTACCCCGTTGCCGCTACACTCACTCGACACTTACCCCCACTGGCAATCCGCAACTGAAATCGCCCCTCCGCATCGCTCTTCGCCTTCACCTCGCCGCACGCGACGGCCGCGCTCGCCACCGCGCCACCCCGCGCGTCTACGAGATTGCCCTCCACCACCGCCTTCTGTCCCCATACCAACCCGGCCACCCCGGCCAACAGCAAACCAAACTTCAAAACTCACCTCTCTTTCCCTGACCTTAGCGCACGCCTTTGTCCACCGCCATGGCTAATTTACGATTTAGGTACCAATTTTCTAAGTACCTCCTCAACGTGAACACCCAGTTACACCCATCCCCCCAATCCGGCGGCTTTTCTGACCTCGCCACGCGATGGTTTCCCCTCCCGCCAGCTGTCACAGTGAGATCAGAAAGGCATTCCGTTATGTCCCTCTCAATCCGAATCTGCATTTTCGCGCTCGCCTCACTGGCCCTGTTCGGCGCAACCCCCTCTCCCAACATCCTCAAGCGCTCCGAGGTCAAAACGCTCCTCGCCGAAACCAACTCCCCCTCGAGCCACGAGCGACTCGCTCTCCACTACACCGCCCTCGCCGAACGTCAGGAACTCGACGCCGCCGCCCACGAAGCTCTCGCCAACGAATTCGCCGCCCATCCCCAAATCGGCGCCAAAACTCCGATGAGCCCCCGCTCCGTCGAACACTGCAAGTACTACGCCGAACACTGCCGCAAGGCCGCCGACTCCTTCCGTGCCCTCGCTTCCCTCCACGCCTCACTGGCCGCCGAGTAACCGCAACAAACCTCACGGGGCGGGAGCCTGTAGCACCCGCCCTACCCTCACCTGCACTTCCCCCTTCGCCGGCACCTCAACCTTTTCACAGTGGCGCTCCACGGTCGCGCGATTCCCGGCATCATTCACCCATCGAACAAACTCCGTCCCCACTTGCGTCCCCAGGGCACAAGCAAAGTAAACACCCGGCACCATATCGCGCAGCTCAGTCATCCCGGCCTGATCCAGCGCTCCCCCCTCTGACATCCCGCGCATCATGTCCACTTCATGCATCGGAATTTGGAACAACATGGCCCGCTCCGCCTCCGGCGGCGCCGACAAGATAACTCTCGCCGTCGATTCCTCAATCTCAAGTTCCATCCGCCCATCACCTGCCCCGCTCACCTCAAACGCACCTCCCGCCATTTTCTGACCATTCCACGTCATTCTCGCCAGATACAATCCCTGGTTTCTCATGCCCGGCCGAAACAGAAACGCCAGATACTTCCCCGGCACAATTCCCGGCACATCAAAGTTCCCCTCTTTATCGATGCCCACCAATTCGTTACCTCCCTTTCCTTCCTCAAAACTCATAATGCTGAATCTGTTCGGCAAGGTAATCCCTGGTTCCACCTTCGGCATCACCACATGCCCCTTGATCTTCACCGGGGTCTGATAGTCCACCTTGAGATCGACGAGATCCTTATCAGGCATCTCGATCTCCGCGGCGAGAAACTGACCATACGCCCCGCGAAATTTGAACATCAGGTTGTAGCTGCCCGCAAACACTCGATCGATCCGAAAGCTCCCATCAGCCGCCAGCAGGATCCGCTCATACGGCGCCGGCAGCGGAGCCTTCACCACGTTCACCACGAGCCCACCATTCCCGCCCCGCGCCGCCTGCACCAGATCCAGCGACAACACCTTGGTCACGTCCACATTCTTGTCGTTCACCAGGATCCGCCCGCTGATTTGATGCGTCAGCGCCTCCTGCATATCAATCACCATCTCTTCCATCCGCGCGCCAGGCCCCACGCGCACCGGCAGCGCCCCTTCAATACTCGTGCTCCCCGGATAGTAAGTCCCCGTCGGCTGCCGCTTCACGCCGGGCACATAGGCCTTCGGGCTACACATCAGATAGTAGTCACCCGCCTTCAGGTGCTCAAACGCAAACTTGCCATTACTCCCCGTCACCACCGCATCCACCATCGCCAACCATTTCGGCCCCCGTCCCGCCCCCCCCCGCAAAACATAAAACAGCCCACCCCCCAAAGGTAGCCCGTTCGCCCCCCCCCCCAATACCCTCACCCAG
>CAZBTA010000043.1:3078-27026 GCA_964494515.1 uncultured Bryobacter sp. | reverse complement strand
GTGCGCCGTCACTGTCGGCGGCAAGTACGGCATCTTCGCCGTCGTCCAGGCGCTGGTGCAGGAAGGCGACGAAGTCATCATCCCGGTGCCTTACTGGGTGAGCTTTGCCGATATCGTCAACTACGCCGGTGGCAAGGCCGTATTTGTCGAATCCTCTGAAGAAAGCGGCTTTGCTGTATCGGCCGATGCGATTGCGGCCAACATCACGCCGCGCACCAAGGCCATCATTATCAACTCGCCCTCCAATCCGAGTGGAGCCGTGATCCCGACCGAAGAGCTGAAGAAGATCTACAACCTCGCTCGCGAACGTGGCATCTGGATCCTCGCCGATGAATGCTACTGCCGTTTTCTCTATGATGGCGAGCCGTTCAGCATGGCTTCGCTGCCCGGTGGCAAGGAGACGGTGATCGTGATGGGTTCGTTGTCGAAGACCTATGCGATGACGGGCTGGCGCGTGGGCTTTCTGCTTGGTCCCAAGTTTGTGATCGATGCCTGTGGCAAGCTGCTGACGCACTCCACGTCCAACCCGAACTCGATCGCCCAGAAGGCGGCGGTGGAAGCCGTGGCCGGCCCGCAGGATTCGGTGACGACGATGCTTGCCGAATTCCGCAAGCGCCGCGACTATACGCTCGAGCGGCTGCGCGCGATCCCGGGCATCAAGGCCCAGACCCCGCAGGGCGCCTTCTACGCCTACCCGAACATCAGTGGTGTGTTTGGCAAGGGTGGCATCAACACGCCGATGGAATTTGCCTCGCGCCTGCTGTCTGAAGCTCTGGTGACAGTTGTGCCCGGCGAAGCCTTTGGCACCAACGAGCACATCCGCATCTCTTACGCCGCCAGCATGGAGGACTTGAAGAAGGGCCTCGATCGTATCGAGGAATTCGTCAAGAAGTTGGGATGAACATCGGCCCCGGCGCACGTCAACTAAAAGCGACACGTTATGAGAAGGTCTGGGGCACCCCAGACCTTTCTCCTGTTTATGGGCCCGCCGACACGAAGATCGGTGAGGTCTGGTTTGAAGATGAAGAGCGGTTGCCACTGCTGTTCAAGTTTCTGTTCACCTCTGAGCGGCTCTCGGTGCAGGTGCACCCGGATGACGCCTACGGCGCCAGGCACGAGAACTCGCTCGGCAAGACCGAGATGTGGCACATCCTGCGCGCTGACGAAGGCGGTGAGATCGGCCTCGGCTTCAATGCGCAGTTCACGGCGGACCAGGTGCGCGAAGGCGCGCTCAATGGCGAGATCGTCAACATGATGACGTGGCGTAAAGTAAAGCCGGGTGAGAACTACTTTGTCCCGGCCGGCCAGGTGCACGCCATCGGCGCTGGCGTGGCGATTTGCGAGATCCAGCAGAACTCCGATGTCACCTATCGTCTCTACGATTACGACCGCCCCCGCGAGTTGCATCTCGACCGCGGGATGGAAGTCAGCCAGACTGGCCCCTACGATGGCTTGCGCACCGGTGTGGTGGAATGCGCTTACTTCCGCACCGAGCGCATGAAGATCGATGCGGCGCTCGCTCTCAGCGGGCCGCGCACCGTGGTGATGATTCTCGAGGGCAAGGGTCGCATTGCTGGTGAACCTTACCAGAAGGGTCAAGGGTGGCGATTGCTGCGCAATGTCACGATTGAGCCGACGCGCCCCACCACCTTTCTTTACGTAACCTGGCCGGAGTGATCGCGCGCCGTGAAGGTGATCTACACGGCGGCACACGCCGGGGCCGGCAACGCCATCCCGATCGGGGGTGGTGGCGCCATTGCCACAATGCTGGAGCGCGAGTGGTCGCGCACGCGGCCTTTTGAGCTGGTGATGGAAGCGCCACCCGATCAGGCGCGCGACATCGTGCGCTACAACGAGCGCGACTACGCTGACTTCTGTTTTCGCTTTCGCCATCAAACCACCACGCGCATCCTGAGCGAAGACCCGTCGCAATGTGTCGTGCTCTCAAACGACATCAGCGAAGGCCCTGACTTTGAGCTGCTCGCACGACATGGCTATCGCGTCTATACGATCTGGCACGTGGATGTTGTCGCGTTTGTGGCGCGGATGTACCTGAAGGGGTTCTTGCGACCAGAGACGCTCACCCGCATCATGCGCCCCTTTGAAGATCACCTCGAGGGCGCGCCCCGCCTCGCCTTTACGAACCAGGCGCAGTGCGTGCGCCATGGCGCCGGGCAGATCGTGATGACCGAGCGGATGAAGCAGACAATCCTCAAGTGTTACCCGGGCACCGATCCTGCTCGCATCCATGTCGTGCCGTGGGGCGCATTGCCGCTAGACGGAGTCGGCGTACGTCGCGAGAGCAACCGCCCGACGCTGCTCACACTAAGCCGCATCTCGCCCGAGAAGGGCCAGCACCGGCTGCTTGAAGCCTTGCGCGGCCTCGATCGTGAGGTGCGCACGGTGGTGGCGGGTGATGCCGCTTTTATGGGTGGCGAGCAATACCTGCGCAAGCTCAAGAGCATGGGCGCGGATGCCGAGTTCGTTGGCCACTTAAGCGGGCAGGCCAAGCTCGACGCGTTTGCCAGCGCGGACGTGTACATCTTTCCGTCAGTGTCTGAGAGCTATGGCTTGACGCTAATGGAAGCGCTGTCGCACGGGCTGCCGGTGATCGCCTGGGATCATGACGGTGCTCGCGCCATTATCGAGGACAGCTTTGGCATGCTGGTGCGCAATGTGAATGAGCTGCGCGCCGCCATTCGTGCGCTGGTGGACGACCCGGCGCGCCGGCGCCGCATGGGCGAGGCAGCACGAGCTTATGCCGCCGCGCGGCCTTTTCACGAGGCAGCAGACCGCGTGGCGCAAATCTTACTGGGGCGCTGAGGGCTTGGGCTGCCAGGCCTCATCAAAGAAATCGGCCCAGATCACGCGGCCCGGTCGCACTGGCCCGGCCGGCTCATCCAGCCCGATCAGCGCGGCATCAGGCAGGCGGGGCGTCTGCTGCGAGTTGGTGGCATTGGAATCTTCACGGAACGTGTGGCCGCTGTTCAGCACGAGGTAACGTTGGGGGTTGAGTGGGTTGGGATAGACGAGCACCGGCATGCAGGTTCGAGCGTCGCAGCTTTGCTTGCCGATCGTGACGCGATTGGCGTCCCAGCTGACCGGCATCTTGCCAAGTACGCGGCCAAGCAGGCTGTTGCTCGAGGGGTCGCCCCAGATGATGAGGTTGTAGTTGGCAATGTCGGCCGAGGTGACTTCGCTGTCCTTTTTGACGCGCGGCTCACCTCGGAAGAGCGACCGCCAGGTGCGGATGGCGCGATCGCTTTCAGACTTCACCCAGCGGCCGGGCTGCTCGTGCTGCGCGGCGCCCGTGGGCAGCACGATGAGAAAGCTCGCGAGAAAGGCGTCATCAATCGGGCCTTGCAGACCATGGCGCTTGCTCAAGCCATTGGCGGCCAGCGCTCCTGTCTGCCAGGTCTTGCCGTTGAGCACAAAGCTCTGGCGGGCACTACGATCGGTCAGCGGCGCAAGCTTGCCCGCCACGTGGCCGTTGATGCGGACGGTAGTCTGCTGATCGAGCGCGTGGCGCCAGCCACCGGCGCCAAAGTCGATCGTGAGCGCGGTGACGTTGGTGGCGTCGATGGTGATGTCGCCGTTGTCCTCGATGCGCGCATTCACGCGGGCTTTTTCCCAGTGCTGCTCAAGGCCATCCACCACGAGCCAGCGCATGCGGTTGTAGCGCAGCGTATACGTCGTGAAGCGCAGCGAGCGTGGATACGCATCGCGGCCAGCTTCAGCAATCGCGGCGAGCTTGCCTTCGATGATGGGCTTTGAATCGGGATGATACTTGTGCTCGGTATTGGGCCCGATGACATGTGAGAGGGCGAGGCCTTCCTGCTTGAGGTAGCGCTCCATGATTTGCGCGGCCTGAATCTGCCGGTCTTTCTCGCCCGAATAGGCAACCAGCGGCAGATTGTAGAAGTTGGCGGCGTAATCGGTGGCGTCATACCAGTGCCAGAGCTTCTGTTCATACCAGGGGCGAATGTCGTTCTTCTGCGCGAGGTTTTGATACTCGCGTGTTTCGGCGAAACCAGCGCCGGGCGCGGCGCCTGCCCACTGGTCGGCAAAGTGCGCGGCCAGGTGCCAGGTGGATCCACCACCCATCGAGAAGCCGCGCACAAACATGCGGTTGGTGTCGATGCGGTAGTGCTTGCGCACCTGTGCCATGGCCTCGAGCACGTCCACCTCACCGGCAAACTTCGTAGCGTTGCAGAAGCGGCCATAGGGGTGCAGCATGATCGCATCGGGCGGGGCAAACTCACCAGCACGCGTCATGCGCTCGGTGAGAAAATTCACTTCGCTGCGGACATCGCTGCGGCCAGCCAGCCACACATCCATGCGCCAGGGCTTGGCGTCGGTGGGCCGCCAGCCCGCCGGGATCACCAGGCCATAGGGCTGCACGCTGCCGTCGAGATCAGACACAAAGCCGCGCACGACAAGGCCCGTAGCTGTCGTCCACGGCGCCTGGCCACTGGCGAGTTGGCGGGCGCGCAGCAGGCCTTCATCGAGCAGGCGTACAGCCTTGGCGCCCTCGTCCTCTTTGAAGAACTCGCCATAGACCAGCGCAATGCGCGCCGCCTCGCGGAAGATCAACACATCGGGCAGCAGCGCATGCTTCTCGATGGGCTTGATGTGCTCGTCGAGCTCCTTGAGCTTTGCCTCAATCTGGCCACGGATGCCGGCGGGGATGGCCACACCCGGCGGAGGCAAAGGCTTGGGCGCTTGCGCACTGGCGACAGCGGCAAGCAGGACGAGCAACAGCAGAGATTTCATCTACTGCCTTTTATCATGTTCCTTGCGCAGAAAGATGGGGTCGTCCATGCGGGGGCCGGCGATGGGGTCGCGCGGCTCTTTGGCGCGGGCCGGGTCGAAGATCTCGGGGTTGGCCGGCTTGACCTCAAAAGGCGTGAGGTCGGGCGTCAGCGTAAAGCAATCGGCGAGATCCTGCGCGGCGGCATCGTAGAGATTGAGCGGCGGCAGGCCGAGCAGGCGGAAGACCGTCTTGAGCATGCCGGGCATGCTGGAATTCACCCGCGACACATAGTTTTGCTTCACATAAGGACCCATCGTCATGAATACCGTGCGGTGCGTATCGATGTGATCCACACCACCCTGGGCGTCGTCTTCGGTAACGAAGATCGCCATGTTGGCCCAGTATTTGGTGTGCGAGAGAAAGTCGACGATGCGGCCGAGGGCGTAGTCGTTGTCAGCCATAAAGCTGGCTGGCACGGGGTAGCCATCTTCACGCCGCGGCTTGGCGCCGTGGTCGTTCGGCAGATGGATGAAGATCAGCTGTGGAAGCGTATCCGGCCCATCAACGAACTTCGCCTTGACGTCCTTGATGAACTGGTCAGCACGAAACTGATCGGGGATGTTCGTGTTGTAGTTCGGATAATCGCGTGCCGTATTGCGATAAAGCGCATCGGGCATGGGGATGTTGGTGAGATAGCGCGCGCCGGTGGGCTTGAGGCCGGTGCCTTCGTCGGCGCCAGCAAGTTCGAAGCCTTCACCGTAGTTGCGGAAGCTGATCTTGTGGCGCTCGAGATGATGCCAGAGAGCGCCGCCCTCGAGTTGCTCTTCGGGGTGGACGCTCGAGTTGCTGCCGGGATAGAGCAGCCGGCCGGGAGCCGTCGTCGGCAGACGGAAATCCTTTTGCCCGCCATACGCCGCCATCAGGGTCGACTCGGTAAACGCGTTCGGATAGCTGCCAACCACCCAGTGGTGGCCATCAACACTGACTTCGCTATCGGCGTAGAAATTGTCGCTGATCGAGAAGCGCTGCGCGAGGGCGATGTGATTGGGGCTGATGACCTGGCCCTTCTGGCTGATGCGTGGCTTGAGCGCGTTGCGCTCGACCTGCACAATACCGTAGCGGCCAAAACGCGCGAGCAGCCAGGCGCCACGCACTTCGGCATTGCTTGCCTTCTCAAGGTCGCCAAACACTTCGTCGAAAGTGCGGTTCTCCTTGACGATAATCACGACGTGCTTGATGGCGGTGGGCAGCGGCGCGGGGGCCTCGGCTTGCTCGACGAAGCCGTTGTTCTTGAGCACCGTCTGGGTGTGGGCGGCAAGCTCGGCATCAGCCGGCATGTCGAAAATCTGGATTGCGCCACGGCGCAAATCGGCCTGGAAGCTACGCTCATGCGCCACCGTGCTGGTGGCGTTGGGCCCGGTGCCAAAGCCCTTGGCAGCCACAGCGTAGACCTTGCCACCACTCACTGTGAGGTCAGTAGGGAACCAGGCACTCGGAATGTGCCCCACCACCTTGCGCGCCTGCGGATCAATGACACCAATAGCGTTGATGCCCGCCTCGGCGACCAGCAGGCGCTTGGTGCCCTCGTGCCAGGCAAGACCGATCGGGAGCACGCCCCGCAGGGTCTCGAGCCTGGGGATGCGGATATTGATGTCCTCGAGCCGTTCGAGTTTCTTCGCGTCGATTACGGTGATCGAGTCGTTGTGACCATTGGCAACATAAACCCGGTCATGCACGGCGATCACTCCGCTCGGCGAGCTGCCGCCGAGGCTTTGGTTGCCAAAGGGCAAGCCGGTACGGATGAACTTGAGCAGCCGGGCCGCGCCGGGCGTGGCCACATCGACAATGGCAAGCGAATTGGATTCTTCGCGGTTGGGATCGCCAAGAGCTGGAACCTTGACGGGGCCGGCGCCGGTTTCGCGCTCCACCCCTTCGGCCGATTCTTTCGAGGGAAAGCCAAAGGCTGGAAACGGGATGCCCGTCTCGATCGGGCGCTTGCGATCGGCACCGGGCAGCGCCGAGTATTCAAACATGCCGAGATTGGTGACGTAGAGCCGGTTTTGATCGGGCGAGAGCGCTATCGCAAAGGGCAGCCGGCCCACCTTGACGCTTTGCAGCAGACGACGCTTCTGCGTGTCGAAGATGGCAACGCGGAAATTGGCCTGATCGACGACGTAGAGCAGATGACGGCGCGCGTCAAAGGCGAGGTCGCCGCTATAGCTATCGCGAAAGCCGCCCTGATTGAGCTCAAGCTTGAACTGTGACTTGCCGCTATCGGCCGAGATGTGGCGGACTACACCCGAGTTGCCTTCTGAAACGAACAGCTCCGAATCCCCATCGAAGGCCATGCCCTGGAAAACGCTGTGAAAGCCTTCTTCGGCTTCCTCTTCTTCGTCCGGGTCAACCTTTACCTTCTTGCCGCGGATCGTGCGGGTACGCCAGAACTGGCCATCCTTGCGCACCACGGTGAGCGAGTAGCGATTGGGGCCGCCATCGGCGGAAACGATCGTATCGGCCTTGGCGTTGACCACAATGCCAAACGGGCCAGGACCCGTGATGTGGGTCTGGCCAAGGGGGGTAATGTAACGGCCGCCGGGCAGAATGGTTAAGGCACCAGGACGGCGGGCGGCGGTTTCTGTGCCGGCGGGCGTGCGAAACTCACCGGCAAACAACGCAAGGGCGCACAACGCCAGACAGATCAAACGAAGGGACATCAAAGGTACTCTAACTAGTAGCCCGCCTGTGGCGCAATGAGTGCAAACAATGGAGCGCCGCGAATTTCTCGAGTTCTGGGGAGGTATGACAAGCATGATTGGCATTGATGCGCGTTATGAATCAGGAAAGGTGTATGTGCTGCACCAGTTTCTGCTCGATAACGGGGAACAGTTGGGCCGGTTGCACACCTATCTCAAGGATGCGCTATTGCCGGCGCTGGCGCGAGAAACCGGCGGGGCGGCGCAACTGGTGCTCGAGGCGATTGTGGCCGCGCACCAGCCGCAGATCGTGTTGATTCAGGAATTTGCCGATGTGGCCGAGTGGCGCGCGGTGACGGCGAGGCTGCGTGAGGATGTCGTGTTGCGCGAGGCCAACGCGGTGTGGGACCGCCCGGTGCCTTATCAGTCGCATAGTGTCAGCCTGCTTGCGGCAACGGATTATTGCCCGCCGCTCGCGAATGGTGGCGAGGGGCAGCGCATCTTTGAAATGCGCGTCTATCAGGCGCCCAGCGAATGGCAGATGAACGGCGTGCATGAGCGCTTTGCCGGGCCTGAGATCGCGATCTTTCACCGCGTGGGCATCCACCCGGTGCTTTACGCCAGCACGATCGCCGGCCCGCAGATGCCGAATCTCACCTACCTCACGCCGTTTGCCAGCCTCGCAGAGCGCGAGGCCGCCTGGACGCGTTTTCAGGGGGATGCCGAGTGGGCCGAGGTGAAGAAGAAGTCGATGGAGACGCACGGGTTTACCCCGCGCGTCATCACCATCTCGTTGTTTAAGGCTGTTGCGTACTCGCCGGTGAAGTGAACGCGGGCTTTGAGCCAGGGATCAACGCCTTGGCGATCGAGAGCTCGTAAGCGGCATAGGCGCGGAAGTAATCGGCCAGCGCATTCGCCTCACGCACGGCTGCTTCAGCGGTTGCCTGCTCACGCTGGTTGAGCACAAACAGCGTGCTGTCACCAAGCTCAAAGCGCAGCCGCTCGGCGTCTTCCACCTGACGGGTGATCATCAGTTCTTCAGTCGTCACGCGCGAGCGTTCATAGGCGGCCTTGACCGCCGAGGCGGCATCGCGCACTTCAGCCGTCACCTGATCACGCTGAAACTGCTCACGCTGTTGCAACTGGCTCAAGCGTGCTTCCGCATTGCGGAGTCGCGCTGTGGCCTGACGCCGCTGCAGCGGCAAATCAAAAATGATGCCGACGCGCAGGTCATTCGGGCCGCGCTTGATCGTGCCGTTGCCGGCTTCGCGGAAGTACTCGGTGTAGAGATCCACACCCGGTAGCCGCTGATTTTGCGCGAGCCGCTTGTCGATCTCAATTTGATTGCGCTGGAACAGAAAGCGCATCACATCGGGGCGACGGCCAAAGGCGGCGTTCATGTCATCGAGCATTTGAGCTTCGGTGATCTCAGCCGGATCAGGAAAGCCGGGGATCAGCTTTTCAGGCTCGGCAATCAACGGACGGCCTTCGCTGTCGCGCAGAAAAAGGCTGAGTTCGATTGAGGCATTCTCGAGACTGCGACGCGCCTCGACAACGTTATTGCGCCGCTGCAAAACGATGCGCTGGTTGTCGAGTAATTCAAACTGCGGCAAGGCGCCGATCTTCACCGATTCGGCGATGATGTCGTTGCGGCCGATAGCGACTTCGAGCAACGTGTTGGCGATCAGCAGGCGACGCCCGGCAGCCACCCAATCCCAATAGCGGCGGGTTGCCGTCTGCAGAATGGTGAGGCGCTGCTGGTCGATCGACAGATCAGCGAGACGCAGTCCGAAACGCGCCTTGCCGAGATCCGCGCGGCGACTGTCGATCGCGCGATCACGCGCCAGCGGCACTCGCACACCAGCGCGATACTGGCCGGCGCTGTTGGTAACAGCCTTGCCATCGTAGTCGGGGTAGCGGCCTTCGCTGATCGAGTAGCCGGAATAGATGGTTGAACCCCACAATGTAGTGGGCTGCTCAAGGGCGATCTCGAAACGCTCATTCTGATAGAAGCCGAGATTCTGCGTGTCAATGCGCGACTTGATCGACAGGTCGAAGCGGCCCTGCTGGTTGAGCAGGTCGGCCTCGGCCAGCGGCTTCTCGAGCAGCGCGGCACGCAGCGGCGGATAGTTCTTGTTGACGCTCTCAAGCAATGCCTCAAGCGTGAGCATGGTCGGCTGCAATTGCGCCTTGCTGGTGGAGAGCCGATTGGTGAGAGGACGCGGCTCAGGCAGCCGGAACTGCTGTTGGGCAAGCACCGGCTGCGAGAGGGCGAGGATTACGGCAATGGTCTTGGTCATTTGCCCTTGTCGCCGCCTCCCTTGGCCTTGGACTTGTCGTCATACTGCGGCGTAACCGTCGGCGGGAATCCGTTGAACTGCCGCCAGAGTTCGTAGCCGAGGCTGACCTTGTTGAGCAATACCCAGCCGTTGGTGCGCACGCCCTGACGCAGGTACGTGCTCGGCGGCCAGGACTCATCTTTGGGGTCGGGTTCAACCAGGATACGGAATTTGCCTTCGCCATTATCGGTGGCGTCGACCAGCATCACGCGGCCACCAAATGTACCCACGGCGACCGAAGGCCAACCCGTAAACTGGATTGCCGGCCAGCCCTCAAACTGCAGACGAACCTGATCTCCGCGGTGGATCAGCGGGATGTCGTTGCCATTCATGTAGAGCTCGACGACGAGGTTGGCGGTATCGGGTACAAAGGAGGCGATCGAATCACCAGACTTGAGCAACTCGCCACCCGGCTGCGCGAGCAAGCGCAGCACTGTGCCCTTGCGGGGGGCGCGGATCGTCTGCGTCATCTGGCGGGCGACGCGTACTTCGGTGCGCTGCATTTCAGCCGCGGAGTTGGCCACGTCGGCCTTGCTGGTGGCAAGGGTCGCGCGGGCTGAGGCGATGGAGTTCTGAAAGTCGGTTTCGATCTTCTGGTAATCCGCATCGCGCGCCAGCTTCTCATTGATGGCCGCCTGCAATGATGCCTTGGCGCGATCGACATCGGCCTCGGAGCTGGCGTTGGCCTGCACCTGCTGTTCATACTGGCGCTGGGAGAAAAGACCGCTCGCGAGGCCAACCTTGACGCGGTCGAGATTGAGCTTGTTGGCCGTCAGCACGGCTTCGGCGGAGATCAGCGAATTCTGCGCGGCCTTGATGTTGTCTTCGGCCACCTTGATTCGGCTGCGCGCGCTCTCGAGCGCGTTGCGGCGCGAAAGCTCGATCTGCTGCAGGGCAACTTCCTGCTGCACCACGCGGCTCTTGGCCTGATCGACGCGCATCGAGATCAGGTCGCGCTCGGCCGTGAGGCGCTCGAGGATCAACGGATCGTTATCGGCGATCTCGGCGATCAGGTCGCCTTCCTGCACGCGCGAACCTTCGATCACGTACCACTTGGTGACACGGCCTTCGACAGGCGTGTCAATCGTCTGTTGACGCTCAAACGGCGTCGTACCCACAACCTTGCCAAAGCCGGAGACGTTCTGCACCCAGGGCGCAAAGATCAGCGTGGGCACACCAATCAGGAACATCCCCGCCAGGCTCCAGGCGAGCAGCCGGGATCCACCCGCGGCGCCCACTTCCTTCATGGCCGGCAATTCAAAATGGATATCGGGTTTCATGGCGTGTTAGCTCCTCGGTCCACCAAAGTGGCCATCGGTCAGTTCAATGGTTTCAAGGCAGTGCTTCAGCACGCTGGTTGAGCGGCTGACCACGATCAGCGTCCAGGGATTCTCGGGCGAGATCATGCGGCGCATCAGGGCATCCTGCGCCGGGCTGTCCTCCATGCGGTCGAGGATCTCGTCGAGGATCAGCACGCGCGGCTTCAGCGCCAGCGCGCGGGCGAGCATCAGGCGATAGCTCTGACCGGGCGTCAACGGCTGGCCACCCGTGGTGAGCATTGTTTGCAGGCCGTCGGGCAGTTCCTCAACGACTTCAAGCAGGTTCACCATCTTCAGGATCTCGCGCAGATCGGCCGAGCTCAAGTTGGTAACGCCCAACTTGATGTTGTCCTCAATGGTGCCGTGGAAGATCTCAATGCCGCGCACCAGCGCGATATGGCCGCGCAGATCGTAAAGCTTGAGATTGCGATACTCGGCGCCATCAAACAGGATGGTGCCATTCGACGGCTCACGGAAGCCGTAGATCAGGTCGACCAGCGAGCTCTTGCCCGAGCCGGTGGCGCCGGTGATGCCAAAGCGGCTGCCAGCGGGGATGATCAGGTTGAGATCATGGAGCAGCGGGTGACCCGTGTGGTGCGAGAAGCTGACGTGGCGCAGCTCGATGGCGGCGCCGTGCTTGCCGGTTACCGGTTCGTTGCCGCTCGATTCCATCGGCAGGTCAGTCAGATAACCCAGCTTGTCGACGGCCGCCAGCAGGTCATAGTAGGTTTCGAGCTGCTTGCCAAACTTGGCAAAGCTGCTCAGCGAGGCGGCGACAACGAGTTCAGCAGCCACCAGCTGACCGAGCGTCAGCTGTCGCTCCATCACCAGCCAGCCACCAGCACCCAGCACACCAGCCGTGCCGATTGCCTGCATGGCATTGGCCCCGATCACCTGGCGGATCAGCACGCGCCAGTGGGCGCGGCGATAGCGGACATAGTTGGCCACCATGCCATTACTGCGATCGAGAGCGAAGGTGGCGCCGGGCAGTGACTTAAAGGTAGCCGGGTGGCGCGCCAGCTCCTGCAGCCATGCGGCCAGCGAATACTTTGCCTTGCTTTCGGCGATCGCCGTTGGCACCGCGCCAAAGCCAAGCGGAAACAGCACCACCACCACCGAAACCAGCAGCAGCACGGCAAACACCAGCAGCAGCGGATGGTAAACAGCCAGCAGCACCATGCCGATCAGCGTGGTCATCAGCACCTCAAGACCTTCCACGAGCAGCGTCGCGCCGCCCTTTTGCAGCGTGACGACTTCGAAGAACCGGTTGACGAGCTCGGGGCCATGGTCATCGTCAAACGCCTTGATGCGAACACGAAGCAGACGCTCGATCGAATCCGATGACACCCGGACGAAAATGCGTCGCTGCATGACTTCGACGACATGACTGCGCAGCACCTTGAGGGCGGCCGCAAAGAAGAGCCCGAGCAGCACGAGCAGCGAAAGCACGACCAGCGGTTGCAGCAGCGTGCCGAAGGCGATGGTATTGACAAGTGACTGCGTCGCGATCGGGACGACCAGCGACAGCAGCCCGATGGCGACAGAGTAGATTACGACGACCCAGATGTCCGTCTTTTCGGCCAGCATCCAGCCTACGAGGCGTGACAGAGGGCTCGGATGGTCATGCCCATCATGATGAGAGTTGTGGTTAGCCATGATTTTTGCTGTTGATTTGGTTTGGTGGAGGCGTTAAATTACGGATTTCGAACTTACCGATGTGATGACACAGGTGTAGCCAGCGCTGAAAGATTGAGAAACATTCATTGTGTGAAACGCGCGGCTCCGCGATTTGGTTCCCCGTATAAACATGCAAATATTTTAACATGCATCGGTAAGAGATTGTGAATCGTTAAGCTATAATTCAAGAAGAAGGTTGTTGTAATCCTTATGCCTTGGCGATCAATTCTCACCAAAGAAATGGCGGATTTCCTGGGTGTGCTTGCACACCCGCATCGCATCCGGATAGTCCAGGAGCTCCGCAATGGAGAGTTGGACGTAAACGGGCTGCAATCCATCCTCGAGATCAGTCACTCCCGTGTATCGCAGCACTTGTCGGTGTTGCGTTCTCATCGCATCGTTGTCGAGCGGCGCGACGGCCGCCATGTCTACTATCGGCTCGTGCAGGGAAAACTTGCCCAATGGTTGGTGGATGGTCTGGAATTCCTCACTGAGGAATCGACCCACCAGATTGAGGTCAAGGACGCTGTGCGCAAGTCCAAAGCCATCTGGAGCGATGATCAGAAGCCAAAGGGTAAAACCAACGGCACGACCGAATACAACTGATCAGTTCCCTTTACCCTTTTCCAGAAGATCGTAGGCCTCCCGTTTGGTGAGGCCTGCTTTTTTTGCGGCCTGCTTGATGGCGTCCATGCGCGGCTCACCGAGCTCGACGAGGCGCTCCACCTCGGCTCGCAGATCAAAATCACCACTTGCCACGCCCGTATCGCGCTCGATCACCAGCGTGAACTCGCCCTTGATGGCGGGGCGGGAGCGCAGGTCGGCGGCAATTGTGGCCGCCGTACCCCGCAGGATCTCCTCATGCAGCTTGGTTAGCTCGCGGCCGGCGGCAATGCGCCGCGCAGGCCAGATCTCGGCCAGATCGTCGAGCGTTTCGAGAATCCGGTGCGGCGACTCAAAGCAAACCAGCGTCGCCGGCCAACTCGCCCAGGCTTCGAGATGTTTGCGCCGGGCGCCCTGTTTGTGGGGCAAGAAGCCAATAAAGGCAAACTGATCCGTCGGCAGGCCAGCCACCGATAGCGCGCTGAGCACGGCGCTTGGCCCAGGGATTGGGCTCACCCGCACACCAGCGGCAATGGCGGCTTCTACCAGCCGGTAGCCGGGGTCGCTGACCAGCGGCGTGCCGGCATCGGAAACCACCGCGATATCGTCTCCCGCGGCCAATCGGCCCACCAATTCGCTACAGCGCGCCGCCTCATTGTGCTCGTGCAGGCTGACGAGCGGCTTGTGGGCCCCGGCCGCAGCCATCAGCTTGGCGGTTTGCCGCGTGTCTTCGCAGGCCACCACGGCCACGGATTGCAGAACGCGTTGCGCCCGAATGGATAAATCCTCGAGATTGCCAATTGGCGTCCCGACGATGTAAAGAACTCCAGCCACCTGACGATAATAGCGAAGGGCCGAACTTGTTGCGGCTAATACTTGAGTAATACAACCGTCGCCCTTAGCATGGAATAATTGCTCTGATCTGAATGGAAAACCTAGTGCAGGCGCCCTCCCATTACGTATGGGAAGTGGCCGGAAAACCGATCGCCATCCACCTCGAGTTCGGGGTGGTGGACCGTGTTGCCATGGATGTCATGCGCGGGTTTGGCGCAGTGCCCAAGCGCGGGGCTGAAGTCGGCGGGCTGCTATTGGGTTCGTTTGAACAAGACGGCTCGACGACGATCGTCAAGATCGAAGATTACGTGCCGGTGACCTGCGATTACCTCAAGGGGCCGTCCTACCAGCTGACCGACAAGGATGAAGCGCGTTTCAGGGATGCGGTTGAGGCGGCCAAATCAAGCGCAACGCAAAAGATCGTGGGATTTTTCCGCAGTCATACGCGTGATGGGTTAGGGCTGGCCGACGAAGACCTTGAGATTTTTGACAAGTATCTGGGTGAGCCCTGGCAGGTAATGCTGCTGGTGCGTCCTTATGCGACGCGCACCAGCACGGGGGCGTTCTTCTTCAAGGAGCAGGGTGGGTTCCGCCGCGAGTCTTCGTATCAGGAATTTCCCTTCAAGCGTCGTGATTTGGGTGGGGGTTCGCCGCCGCCTCGCAGCTTTGCCCAGGATCATTCAATCGTTCCGGCTTCATCGGAATCTGCCTCCGGGCCGGACCTGCGTGACTGGATCAAGACGAAACACCCGGATCGCAAGTACGCGACCGCGCCTGAGCCCGAGCCGGCGGTGGCCGAAGGGCAAACCAGCAAAGCGATTCGCAAGGGCTGGGTGTGGATGCCGCTGTCGTTTGTGTTTCTGGTGGTGGGGATCGTGGTGGGGTTTCAGGCAGCGCTGATGTTGAATCGGCCGGATGCAACGCAGACCACTGCCCCGGCGCCGCTCGCCATGGGGCTGCGGGCCAAACTGGAATCGGGCAAGATCGTGGTGCGGTGGGATCGTGGTTCATCTCCCGTTCTGAATGCCGCAAGCGGTAGCCTGCGGATTGCGGATGGCGACTTTACGAAGGTGGTCAACCTCGACGCGCGCCAGCTCCAGAACGGAAGCGTGATCTACATGAATGCTGACAACAAGGTTGGCTTCCGGTTGGAAGTGACAACCACGCAAAAAACGGTGGTGGCCGAGTCGACCGATTACGTCCCGGCCGGCCGTTGATTGCAATCAATCTTCCTCTTCATCATCGTCGGCGTGGATCCGGATCAGGATCTTCTCGCCAACCTTCAAATCCACTTCCACCAGTGATCCCGGCGGAATCTGTCCGCTGTTGATCACCGTGGCGAGCGGCTGCAGGACAAAGCGCTGGATGGTGCGCTTGAGCTCGCGCGCTCCATATTCGAGGCTGACGCCGCGATCGATCAGGAACTTGCGCAGCTTCGGCGACACATCGAGCTCAAACGACCGCGCGCCAAGGCGCATGTCGATGTGATGCTGGATGCGCTCGATCTGCAGATCGAGAATCTTCTGGATCGCCTTGTCGTCGAGCGGTTGGTAGGCGATCACCGCATCGATGCGATTCATGAACTCGGGGGAGAACTTCTTCTTGGCCGCGGCCACGCCAATCGATTCGAGCCGCTTGAGGCCCGGGCCCTTTTCTTCCTTGCTGGCCATGGCGCCAAAGCCCATCGTGGGCGTGAGCTCTTTCTGCATTTTGTCAGCGCCGAGATTACTGGTCATAAAGATCATCGTCCGCTCGAGATTGACCATGTTGTTGTCGCCAAGGCGCAGGATGCCACGGTCGAGAATGCCGAGCATCATTCGCATCATGGACGGGGCAGCTTTTTCGATTTCATCGAACAGCAGGATGGACAGCGAGGAGCGTTCACTCGCCACCGAATTAATGCGCGCTTGCGAAAGCAGCGGCTGTGTCTCACGGTGACCCAGGTATCCGGGCGGTGCGCCAACGAGCTTGGCCACTTCGTGATCCATTTGATATTCACCACAATCGATGCGAAGGATGTGGCGGCTGCTGCCATGCAGGCTTTCCGCCAGCGCCTCGACGGAGCGCGTTTTGCCCGTACCCGTAGGGCCGAGCAACAGAAATACGCCGGCAGGGCGGCCTTCGGGGGACAGGCCCGCCTCAAACATCTCGACGTACGGCAGGATCTGTTTCGCCACCCCAGGTTGGCCCACTAACAGGCGCTCAAATTCCGCGCCGAGCCCAAAGTTGTTCGTATTCCTACGATTGTTATAGTTCCCTGAACCAAAAGTAGCCATCAGGAATCTCCTTCCGATGGCAGAGTCTCAGGCGGCGCGAACCACTTCAGCACAAAAGCGACAGCCGCGCCGAACGCTTGCTGTCGCTTAAGTGTTTTGTTTTGATTCAGTTGCCGCTCACGGGCGGCACGTCAAATTTTTCTCGAAATCCTTGTGAACGCCTACTTGTGGCGATAGGTGATGCGGCCCTTGGTGAGGTCATAGGGTGACAGCTCAAGGGTGACGCGGTCGCCTGCAAGTACACGGATACGATTCTGTCGAAGCTTCCCCGCCAGGTGCGCCAGCACCATGCGATCCTGGTCCATCTGCACGCTGAATTTGCCGTCCGGCAGCTTTTCGATCACTACACCGGTGACTTCAATTGAATCTTCCTTACTCATCAGGCTCCTTTATTTGAGTTTTTCCACATTGAGTATAACGTAAGCGGGCACTATTGCACCGGCTTGTAGCTGGACCACGAATTGTCCTTCTCGGAAATTTGCAGGCCCGGGGTCTTGTCGGCATTCGCGGCTGGATGCGGCCCGAGCAGATAGCGCAACGCGTACGGGGCAGGCAGCTGGCAGGCAGCCAGCGGAATCGGTTTGTCCCGCGGCGCCTTGCCGGATTGACATTCTTGCGGCGTGAGACGCAGGACATCGCCAGCAGTCGCATACGTCCCTCGCTCCACCACGCGGAAGTCTTCCTGGCGGTTGATGTTGAGGCCGCTGAATTCCTTCGTGTATCGATTTCCCGCCTCGAAGATCAGCTGCTGCCGGTGCTGAAACTGGTTGAGCGCTTGCACGGGGTTGTACTCGTATTGCTTGGTGAACATGTTGTAGGTCATCGCCGGCATGCTGCTGACGCGGTATTCCCACTTGCCAAGCAGCGTGTTGCGCATCGGGGCATCAGGCGAGGCCGCAAAGGTCGACCCGGCGCTGCTCGAGGCCGTCGGGGCCGGGGCAGCAGCGGTGGGAGCGGCCGGGGCTGACGGCGCCACAGGCGTCCAGCGAACACTCTGAATCAGCGTGACGATGTCGTTCTGGCAGGCATTCCACGCGGTCTCGTTGCTGACATGAAACGCAATGCCGATGTAGTTGGGCGGAAACCGCAAGATGAACAAATTGCTGATACTCTCGCCACCGGTCTTGGGTGATGTCTGCGCAACACGCGCAATGCTGTCCGGCGCCTGCGGCAGAGGCATGGGCTTGTCGATGGGTGTGCCCTTCACGTTGAAGTTGGCAAGCACGGCGTACTTCCACTCATTCTCAAGATCTGCCGCGGCCGACCCCTTGCCCGCCTGCGCCTTGTACAGCACGATCTGGCAATAGAATTTGCGCTGTTGGTCAACGCGCGCCAGCTCGCGCAGCTCACGGGCTTCTCGAACGGTGTAGCCTTGGGGCGATTGATAGCTGTAGTTGTCGTAGCTGGCGGTTTGGGCCACCAGCGTGGCGGCAATCCAGCCGGCCAGCAGAAGTCTCATTGCGAAGATCATACTTGAAGTCGCATCTGGGGTACACTCCAATTGGCTACTGAATTGGGCGTGTAAATGGCTGCTAACGGATTCCCTGTTGAAGGTTTGAATGTCGTCATTACCGGCGCGGGCCGCGGTATTGGCAAGCGTCTGGCGATCGGCTTTGCCGCGCGGGGTGCGCGTGTCGGATTGGTGGCGCGGACCGGCGCCGAGCTCGATCTCACCGATCTTGAAATCAAGCATGCCGGCGGCATCAGCCACAAGCTCGCGGCCGACGTGCGCGATTATGAACGCCTGAGCGGCGTGCTCGATCTGATGCGCCATCGCCACGGTGCCGTGCATGCCCTGATCTGCGCGGCGGCAATCCAGGGGCCGATCGGGCCATTCCACAAGGTGTCGCCCAAGGCCTGGAACGACACGATCGAAACCAATCTGATGGGCGTGGTGAATTGCTGCCGCGCCGTGGTGCCCAAGATGATCGAGAATCGCAAGGGCAAGATCGTAATCCTCGCCGGCGGCGGGGCGGCCACCGCAAGGCCCAACTTTACCGCCTATGCCAGCTCAAAGGCCGCCGTGGTGCGATTTGCCGAATCGCTCGCCGAAGAGCTGCGCGACAGCAACATCCAGGTCAACACGTTCTCGCCCGGTGGCAGCTACACCACAATGACCGACGAGATTCTGAGCGCGGGCGAAATGGCTGGTTGGAAAGAGATCGAAGCGGCCGAAGCGATCCAGCGCAATGGCGGCGTCAAGCCCGACAAACAGATCGATCTCGCCTGTTTTCTTGTGAGTGAGCAATCCAACCACATCTCGGGCAAATTTCTGCATGTGGATGACGACTGGCGGCGGCTCGAATCAGCGCCCACCACTCCTGATCTCTACACGCTGCGCCGCGTCAAAAAGACCTAGCCCTCAACCGGCGCAAAGCCCACGATCGTAATGCCTGCCTTGTCGGCGGCCTCGATCAGTTTGTCCTTATCGAGCAACAGCGTGCGCCCGGCATCCACAGCCAGCGCCTTTGCGCCACACTCGCGCATCACCTCGATCGTCGTGGGCCCGGTAACGGGCACATCAAACAGCAGATGCTTGCGCCGGCGGGAGACCTTGACCAGCGTGAGATCCTTGCCATTCACCAGCGACGCGGCCCGGCGCAGCATCGCATCGGTGCCCTCCATCGCCTCCACCGCAACGCAGGCCTGATCGGCGATCGCGACGCTCTGGCCGATATCCTGGCCGGCGATGAGATTGGCGATCTCGCGGCCGTAGGCGATGTTGGCTTCTTCGTCCTTTGAGGGCTTGCGGCGCGTCATCACGCCCGCGGTGGCGAGCAGACTGCGCAGCAGGCGCGTCGATTCCACCAGCTCAATGCCCTCCGAGCGCAGCTCATCCACCACGGCGCCGATGAGCGAATCGGTGTTGCGTGTGGCGAGCTTGCCCAGCAGCTTGACGAGCCGCCAGTCGGGCACGATCGCCGAAAAGATGCTGACGTGCTTTACCTGCCCGGCCATCATCACCTGTGAGATGCCTTCTTCGTGCAGGATGTCGATCAGCTTGCTGAGGGCGCCGAGCGAGATCCAGTAAGTGCGCGTAGCGAGCGCCTCGATGGCCTTGTCGGCTTCTTCCTTGATGCCAATCGCCACCACCGCATCGCCCTGGCGTTGTGCCGCCTCGAGCGCAAGGATCGGAAAGCGGCCATTGCCGCAGATGATGGCGTAGCGGGCGGACATTTACTTTACAAAACCGCGCTCAGAGCTGGCGATGAACTCAAGCAGCTCATCGCGCTCGGCAAAGGCGGCCACCTCGGCGCGAATCGCCTCGACGGCCTTGGTGGTGTTGAGCTTCTTGTCGCGCAGCAGCCGGAAGCACTTGTGCAAGCCGTTGATCTGCTCGGCGCTAAACCCGCGCCGCTCCAAACCGACCTTGTTCACATCAAACAGCTTGATGTCGCGGCCCGACCCGGTGGTAAGCGAGAACGGCAACACATCCTGCACAACAACGCTAAAGCCGCCAATCATCGAATGGCGGCCAACCCGGCAGAACTGATGCACGGCCGAGTGCGCGCTGATCACCGCCCAGTCGCCAATGGTGACGTGGCCGGCAAACGTAACGCCATTCGACAACACGCAATGGCTGCCAAGGTGGACGTCGTGCGCCACATGGCAATAGGCGAGCAGAGAGTTGTCATCGCCAATGCTGGTCACCAGCCCACCGCCCTCGGTGCCGCGGTGGATCGAGACAAACTCGCGGATGCGGTTGCGATGACCGATGCGGGTATAAGCGCGCTCGCCTTTGTACTTGAGGTCCTGGGAGGCGACGCCCACTGTGCAATAGGGGTAGAAGAGGTTGTCTTCGCCTACTTCGGTGGGGCCTTCCATGTATACGTGAGCCATCAGCCGCGTGCGGGCGCCGATTTCAACATCGGGGCCAATCACACAATAAGGGCCCACATCGGCGGTCGGGTCGATGCGCGCCGCGCTGTCGACGATTGCCGTGGGATGGATCGGCATCGGCCGTCCTTACATCGCACCCTTGTCGCGCAGGACGCACATAACGGTGCACTCGGCGACAAGTTCATTGTTGACGCGGGCTTCGCCACGCATCTTGGCCACGGATGAGCGCTTGGAGATCACAGTCATCTCCACGCGCAGCTGGTCGCCGGGCACGACGGGCTTGCGGAACTTGGCTTCTTCGATGGTGGTGAGCAGCACCACTTTGTTCTTGCGATCAGGGATCTGGCTCAGCACGAGTACGCCAGCGGTCTGCGCCATGCACTCGACGATCAGCACGCCCGGCATGACGGGAAAGTCGGGAAAGTGCCCCTGGAAATGCGGCTCCGTGGCCGTGACATTCTTGATGCCCACCACACGGGTTTCCTCGAGCTCCACGATGCGATCCACCAGGAGCAGCGGGTAACGGTGGGGGAGAATGTCCTGAATGTCTACAACGCTTAGTTCAGGCATGTAAACAAGCTATTATACCGGTCAGTGGATCCCATACTGGCCTGGATGCAGGCAAACCAAAAGCACCTGATCACGTTTATGCGCGAGATGGTGGAGATTGAAACCCCCAGTCGTGACGTCAAGGGCATTGAGGAATTTGCCGCCTACTTTGAGCATGCCGTAGGCGATATTGCCCGCGTCAAGCGGGTCAAAGGGCCCGGCTTTGGGCCGCACCTGGTGGTGGAGTTTGACGTGCCGGGAGCCCGCAAGAAGGGTCAGATTCTGGGCCTTGCGCATTCCGACACGGTGCACCCGCGGGGGACGCTCGCCAGGTTTCCTTTCTCACTGCGCAATGGCCGCATCTACGGGCCGGGAGCACTCGACATCAAGGGTGGGATCGCGCTGTTTGTCTATGCCGTGCGCGGCTTGCGGGCGCTCGAGATCCCGGTGAACAAGCGCATCGTGCTGCAGATCAATTCGGACGAAGAAGTGGGCAGTGATTCCTCCCGCGCGCTGACCGAAAAGATGGCAAAGCAATCGGATGTTGTGCTGGTGGTCGAGCCCGGCACCGGCCTGACCGGCAAGCTCAAGACCGCGCGCAAGGGCACAGGCGACTACACCGTCAAGGTGCGCGGCATTGCAAGCCACGCCGGTGTCGACTTCACCGCTGGGGCCAGCGCCATCGTCGAGCTCGCGCGGCAGATCGAAGTGATCGCCGGCTTTACCGACCTCAAGCGTGGCCTCACCGTCAACCCCGGGGTGATCTCTGGCGGCACGCGCACCAACGTGGTGGCCGAAGAAGCACAGGTGGATGTCGACATCCGCATCAGCCGTCTCAAGGACTTCGCCGCGCTCGACAAGAAGTTCCGCAAGCTCAAGCCCTTTGACAAGCGCTGCACGATCACCGTCGAGGGCGGCCTGAACCGTCCGCCCATGGAGCGCACCAAAGAGATCGCCGCTCACTTTGCCAACGCGCGCGCGCTCGCCGCTGAGCTCGACGTCACGCTGGAGGAATCATCCACCGGCGGCGGCAGCGACGGCAACTTCACCGCCGCCCTCGGCGTGCCAACGCTCGACGGCCTTGGCTGCGTTGGTGAAGGCGCGCACACGCTCAATGAAAACCTGCTGGTGGAGCGCCTGCCCGATCGCGCCGCGCTGCTCGCCAAGCTGATGGCCGCCCTCTAGCGTTATCCTGAAGATTGGCGCGCACTACGCAACCCGGAGCGCGCGCCCGATGCTGATCCCGCTGATTTAAGAGGTAACGTCTTGTCGAATCTGCCACTCGCCACCATTCGTGGTGTGCGTATAGAGAAGATTGCGTCTTTGCGCGAATTGGGCCTGAATCCCTTTCCCGCCAAAAGCTATCGCACCCACATGGCCGCGGCGATCACCGGCAATTACGACGCGCTTGAGGGCCAGCCCGCGACAGTCGCCGGCCGCCTGATGAGCTGGCGCAAGATGGGCGGCATGGCCTTTGGCAACGTGCAGGACCAGAGCGGCCAGATCCAGATCGCGCTGCGCCGCGGCGAGCTGAAGGGCACCGATGCCGAAGCGGGCACGCTCGGCTTTGAGAACTTCAACCTGCTCGATGTCGGCGACATCGTCGAGTGCACGGGCAAGGTGGGCAAGACGAAGACGGGCGAGATCTCGATCATCGCCGACAGCTTCCGCATTCTGACCAAGAGCCTGCGCCCCTTCCCCGACAAGCACTTCGGCCTCAAGGATCGCGAGCTGATCCTGCGCAAGCGCTACATCGACACGACGGTCAACCCCGAGAACCGCACCCACTACGAGCAGATCTCGCAGATGCTGTTTGAGATCCGTCGCTTTTTGAACGGCCGCGGCTTTCTCGAATTCAACACCCCGATCATCCAGCCGCAGTACGGCGGCGGCACGGCCAAGCCGTTCATCGCCCACGTCAACGCGCTGTCGACGGACATGTACCTTGCGATCTCGCACGAGCTCTACCTCAAGCGCCTGATCACCGCCGGCTTTGACAAGGTGTTCGTCATCGGTCGCCACTTCCGCAACGAAGGCATCGACCGCAGCCATCACCCCGAGTTCGTCATGCTCGAGACGATGACGGCTTACGAGAACTACGAGTACAACATGCAGTTGATCGAAGATCTCTTCCGCCACATCGCCGTCAATGTTTTCGGCCGCACGGTGTTCACCGTCAAGGGCCACGAAGTAGACTTCGCCAATCCCTGGCCGCGCGTGCTGATGGCCGATGCCGTCAAGAACGCGACGGGCATCGACTTCCGCGAGATCTCGAGCGTCGAGGAAGCCAATGCGAAGCTGGCTTCGCTCGGCATCAATGACGCACAGCCGAGCGTCGGCAACGCGCTCGTGCGCGCCTTTGAAGAAAAGGTCGAAAAGTCGCTGATCCAGCCCACGTTCATCTACGGCCACCCGATCGAAATCTCGCCGCTCGCCAAGCCAATGGCCAACGACCCGCGCTTTGTCGAACGCTTTGAGATCTTCATCGCCGGCATGGAATGTGGCGATAACTGGAGCGAGCAGAACGACCCCGTGCAGTTGCTTGAGACGTGGAAGAAAGCATTCCGCCCCGAAGATCGCGACGAGGGCGAGTTCCACCCGCTCGACTACGACTTCATCGAAACCCTCGAGCACGCCATGCCCCCCACCACCGGCATCGGCCCGGGCCTCGAGCGCATGGCCATGATCTTCACCGGCAAGGAAGACATCTACGATGTCATCTTCTTCCCGATGATGAAGCCGCTGCTCGGCGAAGTGAACAAGGTGATCTACGACGTCAAGGACGAAGACGCCCATCAGGACAAGGTGGATCTGCTGTTGACGGCTGAAGAGTTTGCCGAATGGCTGAAGGCCGGCAAGATTGTGCCGCGTGGCGCGGCCGTGGCGTTGACGCCGGTTGAGACGGAATGGCAGGGCGCCAAGCTCCGTCACTACGAGATCACCGGGTTCTCCAATGGTGGCAAGGTCACCGTCCGCGGCGCGGATGTGAGCGTGCTGATCAGCGAGAAGTTCCCGTCGATCGAGCTCAAGGTGCGCCCGGTGCGCAAGGCCAATAGCTAATCCTG
>CAZBTA010000043.1:0-2978 GCA_964494515.1 uncultured Bryobacter sp. | reverse complement strand
GCGAATCAGCCATGCGGGCCAGGCGCGCGTCAGTCCTGTGCCCGGCACATAGCCGGGGTCAAAGGCGTTCACTGTGATGGCGCGACCAGCCATCTGCAACCGGCGCGCCAGCTCTCGGGCAAACAGTAAATTCGCGAGCTTTGACGTTGTGTAGCGCCGAATGCCCGACGGCAAGTCACTGTCGCGGCGCGGCAGAGCGAGCTCGCCTGGCGGCTGCCAGCGGGGCGGCGTAAAGCGCCCTTCCGGACGATAGCGATTGTGTGTACCACTGCTCACCACCGCAATGCGGGCGGGCTCGGCCATGTAAGGCAGCATGAGGTTGGTGAGAAGAAAATGCCCGAGGTGATTGACGCCGAAGGTTTCTTCAAACCCGTCTACCGTACGGCGAAGCGGCCCGTAGTTCTGCACGCCGGCGTTACAGATCAGCCCTCGCAGTGGTTGCGCCGGCACGCTTTGCGGCCATTGGGCGGCAAAGCCACGGATCGAGGCGAGCGAGCCTAGATCAAGCTCAAGCGCTGTGGCCTCGCCGCCATTATTGGCAACCAGCTCCTTTGCGGCGCGCTCGGTGGCCAACAGGTCGCGCCCCGCCAGCACCACATGCACGTTGCCCTCGCGCAACAGTTTTGCCGCGCAGTGACGACCAATCCCGCGATTGGCGCCGGTGATCAGAACGGTAGACTTTGTCATTTCAGTGAACACTGTTCACTGTAGCAGTTTCAGTGAACAGCGTAAACCGAAACGTCGATATCCTTGTAGCTGGTTCCTCATGGCCACCGCACCGCTCACCCGCAAGCAAACCACCGAAGCCACGCGCGCCGCGCTGCTGGCCGCGGCGGCGGAGTTGCTGGAGGCGCAGGGATTTGACGCGGTGACATTACGCGCCGTCGGGCAGAAAGCAGGCGTCACCCAATCGGCCGCCTATCGCCATTTCTCGAGCAAGCGCGATCTGCTGGTTGAGGTTTCAATCGTCTGGTTTATGGCGTTTGATGACATGCTGGTGGCGGCTTCAGAGCGTGCGCGCACCCCGCGCACACGGCTGGAGGCATTACTGGGCGCCTATCTCGATTACGTGATGCAGCACCCCGTGCGCTACCGACTGATGCTCGGGCCAGACCTGCTTGAGGATGGCGATCCGCGATTGCATGCGTATGGGTTGAAGGTGTTCAGCCATCTGGTTGAGGCCGTGGCGCAGTGCCAGAAGGTCGGATTGCTTGAGGCGGGAGATGCTCGCCAGCTCGCCGCCGTGCTGTATTCGGGCCTGCACGGCATGGGCGATCTGGCGACGATGGGTTTTCTGCACGAGCGCAAGGGCATGCAGCCCGATAAACTCTTGCGCCTCCTGCTCGAGCAGTTCTGGCGGGGCTAAATCGCGGCGAGCGCGGACAATACTTCGGCGGCGTGCCCGGCCGGCTTCACCTTCGCGAAGATCTTCGCGATCTTGCCCTCTTTGTTGATCACGAACGTGCTGCGTTCCACACCCATGTACTTCTTGCCGTACATGCTCTTCTCCACCCACACGCCATACTTCTCGGCGGCGGCATGCTCTTCATCGGCGAGGATCGTAAACGGCAGATTGTGCTTGGTGCGGAACTTCGCCTGCGCCTTCACCGGGTCAGGCGAGACGCCAATCACAACAGTATCGCTGCTCGCGTAGGCTTCGTTCGCATCGCGAAACTCACAGGCTTCGGTGGTGCAGCCCGGCGTATCAGACTTGGGGTAAAAATACAGGACAACGTTCTTGCCCTTCAGGCTCGAGAGCTTGAACTTCTCGCCGGCATCGGTAAGCAGAGTGAAATCAGGGGCTTTGGATCCTTCTTTGAGTGCCATGCCCGTTTGGATGCAGCATCAGGCGCGTTTGCTCAAAAACTGATGCGCCTCAAGCCAGGCCCGCGTGCGGCGCGGCAACTCACTCGCCCCGGCCAGCCGCTCGAGATCAGCGGGCTCGTCAATGTCGTACCACTTGTCGCCAAGGCCCACGCGCAAGCCGCAATGTTCCGCCGCCGCAATGCTGTCGGCAAGCGCATGCTCGCTCGACCAGCGCACCCCATCAAACAAGCCCGGCGGCAACTTGCGAAACATCACCGCGTAGTAGCCGCCATCCTCGGCGGGCCCAAACGCCACATCCGCCTCGCTCGCCAACAACTGCCGCAGGTGGCTCGCCGGCAGATCGGGCGAATCGGTGCCAATCAGCAACACTTGCGCCCGGCCGGTGGCAAATTGTTCGGCGGCCGCGTTCCACATCTTCGCTCCCAGATCACCGCCCCGCTGCAGGCGGCGTGGCACATCGCCAAACACATCCGTATCGTGATCGAGGTAGAGAATGACGTCGACCTCGGGTTTGAAACCCTTTACGCGCTCCAGCACGTCTCCTACAAATGAACAGTGAAGTGCAGCGGCTGCCTCCGCGCTCAACACTGGCTGAAGCCTGGTTTTCACCCTGCCCGGCACCGGGGCTTTGGCAAACACCAAGATGACGGGGGCCATATGGCCATTGTAAAATCACATTCAATGAAGAAGACTGTAGTGCTTTCATTCGGGGCCGCGTCGCTTGTGGCGCTAAGCCTGGTGTCCGCTCCTTCAGCTGTTGCGCAGGGCAAGGCTGATAAGGGCAAGGAAGTTTTCGAACAATGCTCGGTCTGCCACAGCGCTGATACCGAAGAAAAGAAAATGGGTCCCGGCCTGAAGGGTCTTTTCAAGAAAGAAAAGATGCAGAACGGCAAGAAGCCGACTGAAGAGAATGTGCGCGGCTTGATCAACGCCGGCGGCAACGGTATGCCTGCTTACGAAGAGCTGTTGAGCAAGGAAGAGCGCGACGATCTCATTGCCTATCTAAAAACTCTCTAAAACTACAGTTTTTCTGTTATACTGATGATTGTGGCTGAAACACGCCACAATCTCTTGCGTCCCCATCGTCTAGAGGCCTAGGACACCGCCCTTTCACGGCGATAACCGGGGTTCGAATCCCCGTGGGGACGCCA
>CAZBTA010000042.1:5533-27359 GCA_964494515.1 uncultured Bryobacter sp. | reverse complement strand
CCACCCCCTGAAATCCCCGAGCCGGGAACCCTTGGGCTTACGCTCGGCGCGCTGACATGGTGGTGTCTGCGCCGGAGGAAGGTCTAGGGCGTCTGGAGCGCCTGGCGAACGCGCCAACCTGTGCTGGCCAGGCGTTGCTCGGCATCGGCTTTGCTGATGCCGAGCTTTCCCATTACGATCGCGGTGCGGACAGTTTGGCCGCTCTCGACCAGTAGCGACGCCGCACGCTCGCGGCTGAGCCCCGTGGCATCGGCGATGATTCTGGTGGCGCGGTCCACCAGCTTTTCGTTGGTGGGCTGGACGTTGACCATGAGGTTGCCAAAGACATAACCGAGGCGCACCATGGCTCCCGTCGACAGCATGTTCAACACCAGCTTGGTGGCCGTGCCGGCCTTCATGCGGGTGGAGCCGGTGATTACCTCCGGCCCGGGCAATACCTCTATGGCGAGCTCGACAGCCGCGCTCAACTCGGAGTTGGGCGAACAGCTCACGCCCAACGTCAGGGCACCCAGCGCGCGGGCTTGGGCGACGGCGCCCAGTACATAAGGCGTGCGGCCCGAGGCCGCAATGCCACACAACACATCCTTATCCGTAAAGCCCAAGGCCATCATTTCGCTTGCGCCCAACTCGCGTGAATCCTCGGCGCCTTCAACGGCTTTGCGCAGCGCTTTGTCGCCACCGGCGATGAAGCCCTGCACGAGTTCAGGGGAGACGTTATATGTGGGCGGGCATTCGCTGGCGTCGAGAACGCCGAGCCGGCCGCTGGTGCCGGCGCCGGTGTAGAACAGGCGGCCGCCACGCTCCATGCGTTCGACGATGGCGTCGATGGCGATGGCGATCTGGGGTAGCGCGGCTTCAACCGCGAGGGCGACCTTCTTGTCCTCGTCGTTGATGATGCGCAGCATCTCGAGGGTGGATACCTCATCGATCTGAGCAGAGGCGGTGTTGCGCTGCTCGGTGAGCAGATTTTCTAACTTCATTGGACGTTGAGTTTCTTGAGGAGCTTGGCGGTGGTGTCGCGGGTGAGGAAGGCGGCTTCGGCCACCGACATGTCCTTGAGGCCACGGCCAAAGACTTCGGGGCTGATCGCGTCGCGATAGCCGATTTCCTTGAGAGCACCGAAGAAGCCTTTCCAGTTGACGATGCCTTCGCCGGGCAGCAGGCGTTCGTTGTCCTTGACCTGCTCGGGCGGCAAGTCCTGCGCGTCGGCCAAGTGGACATGCACAATGGCGGCGCGGCCGGCCTTGACGATGTCCTCGGGCGTCGCCCCGGCGTGGTGCCAGTGCCAACTGTCGAGCAGCAGGCCGCAGTTGTCGCCGCATTCGCGAGCGAAGGCGAGCATCTCCGGCATCTTCCAGATGAACTCATGCGGATTGGCCTTGCGAATGTGCAAGGGGCCGAGGAACTCAAGGCCGAGGCGCACATTATGGCGCGCAAGGATCGAGCAGACTTTCGAGATCCGGCGCTTCATCAGCTCGCGCTGCTCGGGCTTGGGCAGGGCAGCCGAAGAGGGGATCCAGGTGGCCATGCGAGGGCAGCCGATTTTTGCGGCATGGGCGGCAGCGTCGGGCAAAATGGCGATGTCTTTGTCGAAAGAGGCATCGTCCTTGCGGATCTCGGTGGGCAGGCTGATGGCGCCGGGCTTTATCGCGTTGCTCGCCAGCGTTTCGCGCACTTTCTCGGGAGAATCCTTGAGCGCGGCGAGGATGGGAATCTCGGTGCCGGGGAAGCCCGCCTCATGGGCAACGCGGGCGATATCGGGCCAGGTGACGCGGCCGCTGATGATGACGGGATTCAGGGTGAGAAGCATCGCTGCACTGAGTATACAGGCTCAAAAACGGAATGACCCACCCGAACTTGCGTCCGAGTGGGCCACTCCGCTTTTGCGCTTTGTCTCTCTAATCTTTTCGTCGCCTGTTGGAGCGAGATGAGAGAAAAACTGTTACAGAAGAAAATTCCTTAGGCCTGGAAGCTGGAACCGCAGCCGCAGGTCGACTTGACGTTGGGGTTGTTGAACTTGAAACCCGAACCTTCGAGGGTTTCCACGTAGTCCACCTCGACGCCGTCGAGGTAGAGCATGCTGGCCTGGTCAACGAAAACCTTGAGGCCGCCAAAGTCATAGGTCTTGTCGAGCATGCCGGGGGCATTCTCGAAAGCCATCGAGTAGGTGAATCCGGAGCAACCACCACCGACCACAGCAATGCGGAGGCCGTTCGGCTTGGGTTCCTGGGAGCTCAGAATTTCCTGAACCTTGTCGGTAGCGCGATCAGTAAGCTGAATCATAGTCGTTTCTCTTCCTTTACTATAAGCAATTGGATCATTTTGGTCCACTAAAAGTTGCAGGTTTGCTATCGTTTGGATGGAAGAAAAATCTTCGAAACTTGCGGTGCGGGCGCCACGTCTGACGGGGCATGAGCGGAATGAGTGCAGTACTTCCGATACCGGCCGTGGAGGCTAAGCAGCGCCAAAAAGTGGTGGACCGTTCGCAGTCTGAAGAAGCCCTCCTCGTCGCGCGCGTTCAAAAGCGTGACGAACTCGCATTCCGTGAACTCGTTGAGCGATATCAAAACAAAGTCTTTTCAATCATTTACGGCATTCTGCGCAATCGCAACGATGCCGAGGATATCGCCCAGCAGGTGTTCACGAAAGTCTACACTTCGATCCACAATTTTGACTCGCGCAGCTCTCTGCTGACCTGGATCTACAAGATTACGGTGAACGAATGCTACGACTACCTGCGCAAGAAGCGGGTGCGCAAGCTCGTTTACGAGAGCGACATCTCCGAAGACGATAGCCGTCTGATGGAAAATTCTGAAGTGACGCAGGACCGTGGCGTGGCCGCCGATGTGACGCTGGCCCAGCGCGATCTGCTGTTGAAGATGCTCGAAAAGATCAGTGAAGAGGACCGGGCCCTGATTCTACTCAAAGAAGTGGAAGGGCATTCGGTGGAAGAACTGGCCACCCGCACCGGGATGAACGAGAACACGGTGAAGGTGAAGCTGTTCCGGGCACGGCAGAAACTGCTGAAGGCGGCTCAACGGCTGCTGAAGCGGCCGGGAGCATCAGCCGAGTAGTTGTGTAGTATTGGAGTAGGTAGTAGTTGCTGTTGAAGGGCGCCGGGTGAGGCCGGCGAAACGAGGGCCAGCGGTTCTGGTTTGTGTGGTTTCGATAACGGAGAGTCCCACGTAGAGGAATCCCGTTGAGGTCACCATGAAGAAGCGCTTAAGGGAAACTTGAGGGAAGAGGCACACTATGAAGCCACTCGAAGATGGCTTGGAAGGCATGATTGAATCGGGGAAGATGCCGGACGACAGCACCGCGCTTGGCGCGTACCTGAAGTCAAACCCGGCCGCCCGCGAGGAAGTTGCTCAAATGATGGATTTGTCGCGGCTCATCCGGGAAAATTTTGCTCTCTCCGCAGCCGAGCGGGATGACCTCGAACCCGCGCCTGGATTTTACGCCCGCGTGATGGCCCGCATTGAAGAGCAGGCCGTTCCGCCGAGCATGTGGGATTTCTTCCTTGAACCGCTGGGCATGCGCCTTGTGTACGCCTCGCTTGCCCTGGCCGTCCTGCTGTTTGCCGCAACGGTGTTCGACGCCGTTCCGGGCGCGAGCAATGAGCCGGTGGTGGCGACCGGCATGCCAGCGATTGAAGCCCCGAGCGAAACCGTTGTGCCTGGCGCGTTTCTCGCCAGTGACCATAGCGAAGGCCCGGTGGTGGAATCGGCAAACCCTGCCAAAGACCGCGGCGCCGCGCTGGTGCAACTGACCACCTACGAACAGTAGGCCTGATCTCAGGAGCACTATGACGGATCGCGTTTCGTGGTCACATCCCAAAGTCCTTGCCACATTGCTGGCCGTTTTTGTTGCTGGCTCCGCTGCCGGAGCGCTCGGCATGAAGATGTATAGCCGTGGCGCCTTCAGCCCGCAGGCTCGCGCCATGCGCCAGATGGATCACTCCGCACTTCTTGAATACTTCAAGAAGGAATTGAACCTTACCGATAAGCAACAACATCAAGTTGAAACTTTGCTGGACGATCATTTTAAATATCTGCAGAGTTTGAACGCGCAGATCGAAGAAGTGAGAGTGTTTGGCCGCGAGAGCATCTCAAAGGTGCTCGATGCGGACCAGAAAAAGAAGTTCGATAAATTGATGCAAGATTGGCAACGGACGCAGCGCTAAAGCATCTTATCGTTGTGACCGATTTTTGCGGTGACCCCCTCGTAACCAACAGGTCACTGTATGACAAATAACCAAGCGTGGATCATTTTAGGCCTGCCCTGTTCGCATGCCGGCTACTTGCAGCCACGTAAAAAATTGCTAAAGGCGAATTTTTCATGAATACTGCTGTTCTTCACTCTGTCAATGCGGGCGAACTGCTCGCCGCCTCGCTTGAAGTGAGCCCCAAGCTGCTGGAAGAAGTCCTTGAAGTACTTGCTTCCGCTCCCTTCCCGATCAATCCTGACCTTGACCATTCCCACACGGGCAAATCACGCATTTCCTTCCCGCTTTATGAAGCGCAGGTAAGTGAACTGCGAGAGTTGCTGGCAACGGCGGGATTCTCACCCGATCACTTAGTCACCCAGCCGATGGTGGCTGAACTCCAGACTGTACACTGAGAGCTTGCGCTCTTCCCTGCAGATTGAAACCATTGCCGGGGCACCGGCGACGGGCAAATCCACGCGCCTGCTAGAGCTATTGCGAACTGCTCTCAAGGCGCGTGACTGGTCTGTGCGCCTGTTGGTGCCTTCGGCGACGATGGCCGACCATGTGCGCCACATGCTCGCGCGTGAAGGCTATGTGTTGCGCCGCAACACCGTAACGACGCTGACGGGGTTTGTGGACGGACTTCGACTCGCTGAAGCAGCTCCCACCGCCGCGCAGCTTGAAGCAGGGATTGCTGATGTAATTGCCGAGCGTTGCCCGGCGGAATATGAAGCCGTGGCGGGGCGCACGGGCTTTAAGCGACATCTGGCGTCCAGCATTGAGGCGCTGAATCTGGCCGGTGTGGAGCCAAGACAGGTGGATGGCGCTTTGGGAGATGTGTACCGCCGTGTGTTGCGCTGGCTCGGGGAGCGCCAACTGGCGCTGCGCGGGGATCGACTCAAACAAGCGACAACCGCCCTCAAGCGCGACCACCTGGCGGACCTGCGAGTGCTATTGCTCGACGGGTTCTTCACCTTTTCGAATACCGAGACGGCGTTGCTGAATCGACTGGGCAAACTGGTTGACGTGGTGGCGACTGTACCAACGGATTCGCCAGAGTTGCCGCAACGACAACCGGCGTTGGAACTGCTGGCCGCCAACGATGCGAGCCATGAAGCGCTGGTGATCGCCTCACGGGTGGTGGAGCTGATCGCCAGTGGGGTGGAACCGCGCCGGATCGGCGTGTTGTTGCGCAACCCGGGCGCTTATGCGGGCTTGATCGAGACGACGTTTGAGCGCTGTGGCATTGCTTCGCGGTCGTATCTTGGCACGCCGATGCTCGCGCATCCGGTAGTGGAGTTTCACCGGGAGATGCTGGAGGCGGCGGCCGCGGAATGGGATAACGCCCTGCTGCTGCGTGCGATGCGCTGGCGGTTTGTTGACGTCGGGGATGGCGACCTGCTGGAGCAACGGGTACGGGAAGCATTGCCGTCACAAAGTCTGGAGCTGTTTCCGCAGGTGCAGCCTTTTGCCGCGTGGCCCTTTGAACGCTATGCACCACTCGCGGCGGCGCGTGAGCTGAAGGCGCTGGCCCAGCTGATCGAGCGGCCCCGCAATGTCTCGCCCGAATTTGAAGCCGGCTGGCGGATACACCAGCGCGAGGCGGCCATCACGATGCTGCATGAGGCGATGGATGAGACGGCGGCGGGGTGGGGCGAGTTGACGGCCGTTACGGTGAATGAGTTCTGGCGGGCGGTGGAAGCAAACCTTGCGGGCCGCACGCTGCATGAGCGTGACAGCCGCCGCAATGTCGTGCATGTGATGGATCTGTTTGAGAGCCGGCAGTGGGACCTCGATTATGTCTTTGCGCCGGGGCTGGCGGAAGGCGAGTTTCCGCAGCGTTTCTCGCCTGATCCTTTGCTGTCAGAAGCCATCAAGCGCAACTTTGGCATGAAAACGCTTGAGGAGCGCAATGCGGAAGAGCACTTTCTCTACCGCGTGCTGCTGACGCGAGCCAGTGAGCGGGTGGTGATGTTGTATCCACTGTTGAACGCCAAGGGCGATCCGCTGCAGCCGGCGGCATTGATCACCGCGGAGAAGCGCTATGCGGCGCCAGTGCGGCTGGGCGAGGTGGTGCGGCCGCTGGCTCCGGCAGTGGGCCAGTTGAGCCGTGGGTATCGAGCGGCGCGTGCGTGGTCGGCCAGTGAGTTTGAGATGTACCTGTCTTGTCCCTGGCGGCACTTTGCCGCGCGCGGGCTGGAACTGACGGGCTTGCCCGAGACGCCGGCCGAGCGACTGAATGCGTTGCTGGTGGGTGAGGTGGCGCACGAGACGATTCGCATCTGGACGATGGATCCGACGCGTGACATCGAGCAGATCGCCGAGCGACAGCTCGAGCGCGCGTGTCGCGAGAAGCGTGTTCCGCTCGGGTATCAGTATGAACGCGAGCGGATCAACCTGCTGCGCAACATGCGCATCTATGCGCGCTACGCGCCGCCTGTGCCGGCGGGATGGCAGGCAAGATTGGAAGAGAAGTTTGAGTTTGTGCTGCCGCCCGATGGGCCGAAGGTGCGCGGGCAGATCGATCGTTATGATGTAGCGCCCGATGGCGAGATCCACGCGTTCGATTACAAGTATTCGCGGGCTGAGGGCCTTGAAGAAAAGTATCCGGTGCAAGGGGCGTTGTATGCCAAGGCGCTGGGCGAGCGCGTGACGCAATTTGGCTTTGTGGCCTTGCGGGATATGGCGCGCACGGACATGCTTGAGGGCGAAACCTTGCGCAACGCGATCCGGGTGGCCGATGTCATGATGGCGGATGTTTTGCGCGGGGTGCAGGCGGGGCTGGTGCCGGTGCGGCCAGCGAACCCGGATCAATGTCAATACTGCGAGTTTATGGACGCATGCCGGATTCGCACGGTTGAGGTGGAGGCCGAGGAGGCCGAAGAGGCATGAAGCTGACACCACAACAGGACGCCGCGATCCATCGCACGGGGCAAGATGTGTGTGTGATTGCCGGGCCGGGGTCGGGCAAGACGCGGGTGCTCGCCGAGCGCTTTGCCTGGCTCGTGAATGACATGGGCATCTCGCCGCGCAACATTCTGGCGCTCACGTTTACCGAGAAGGCGGCGAAGGAGATTCAGGCGCGGGTGGCCAAAACAAAACACCCCGATATTGATTTTGCGCCGATCTCGACATTGCATGGCTTGTGCAAGCGTGTGTTGAGCGAGTTTGCCATCGCAGCGGGGCTGGATCCGGCGACGACCGTATGGGACGAGCGCGTGGCGCAGGCGGAGTTGCGCGGTGCCGTCGAGCAGGTGTTGAACGATGCCGCCAGGCGCGAGACGGCACAACTCCGCAAGTTGTTTGAGACGTGGAACAGCTCGGCGCTGGTGGAGGATTTGTGCGCGATCTATGGGCGGATCCGCGCGCTGTCGCGAGAGTTTCCGCGGCCGGAGGCGGCGCCAGAGATGCCGGCGTTCTGGCAGCAGTTTCTCGCGCTGGGTGAAGATGTGGTGGCGCAGAAGCCCACGACGGCGGCCTCGACCAAGTTTCACGCGGCGTTTGTCGCGGCGTTTCGCGAGTTTGTTGCGCTCGGTGATGCGCCAGGTTGGGAACATGTGGCGGCGCTGGAGGAATTTCCCAAACGGGGCAATTTACCTGGCACGCTCAAAGAGGCGGCGGCCAGTTTTTACGGCATGTTCGAAGCCGTGCAGGCCGTGGTGGTGACCTCGCTGGTAACGCCTGAGCGGAATTACCTGATCCTGCTGCTTGCCCGCATTGCCGAACGATATGAGGCGCGCAAGCTCGAGGTAGCGCGCATGGACTTTAACGATCTTGAGCACCGGACCATCGCCCTGCTCGAGAACAATGCGGCGGTGCGTGAGGAGTTGCAGCGGCGGTTTGAATTCATCCTGATGGACGAGATGCAGGATACGAATCCGATCCAGTGGGAGTTGCTCGAGTTGTTGCGCTCACCGGGCAACTTCTTTGCCGTGGGAGATGTGAATCAGAGCATCTATGGCTTTCGCTTTGCGGCGCCGCGCGAGTTTGTGGCGTATCGAGATGGCATTGTGGAGGCGGGCGGGGAGATTGATTTTCTGGGGGACAACTTTCGCAGCCGTGGCGAAATTCTCACGTTTACCGAGGCGGTGTCGGCGGGGCTGAGCGGTATTGAGCCGCCGGGCTTGCGAGCGGGGCGCGCATTTCAAACCGCGAACGTGCCAGTGTCGTTGCATGGGTTTGAGAAGCCGCAGCAGGAATACGAGTGGATTGCGGAAGAGATCGCGGCGCTGCGTGGCAGCTTTGTCGTGGAGCCCAAGGGGGGCGGCGCGCTGCGGCGGCTTGAGCTGAGCGATATTGCGATCCTGGTGCGCACGGCGAACAAGGGTGAAGCCATTGGCGCGGTGCTGGCCGAGCATGGAATTCCGTTTGCGCTCGGTGGTGGGCGGCAGTTCTTTGAAACGCAGGAAGTGGCCGATTGCGTGAGTTATCTGGAACTTCTCGCCAACCCGCTAAACACAATTGCGCGGGCAGCGGTAATGCGCAGTCCGCTGGTGGGGCTGAGTGATGATGACCTGCTTGAGCAGCGCACAGATGGCGCGTTTGAAGCCATGCTGGCGCGACACCGCGCACTGCGCGATGAGACGTGCCCCGATCGGTTTATCGCCGAGGCGATGGATCGGGTGGCTTATCTTGAGACGTTGAATGCCGGGGGCCGCGCGAACGTGGAAAAGATGCTGCGCATCATTCGCGAAGTGTGGAGCGAGCGGCCGCGCAACATGCGCGAGATGGTGGAAGAGATCTCGCATATGCGCCAGGCGGCCCAGGAGAAATCAGCGCCAGTGAGCGGGCTGGGCGAGGCGGTGCAGATCTTGACCGTACATGCCTCGAAGGGGCTTGAGTTTCCGGTGGTGTTCGTAGCCAATGCATTGTTCCATTCGCCCGCCAATCGCGCGAGTTTGCTGTTCGCCGCGCCGAGCCGCATTGGCGTGCGCTGGACCAACCCGGTGAATGGCAAAGCCTATGCCGATCAGCCGGCGCGCATCATCCTCGATGAGTTGAAGCGCGAGGACGAAGAGGAGCTGCAGCGACAGCTGTACGTCGCTCTGACGCGGGCTGAACAGCGGCTCTACGTGAGTTGGGCGGGCACGCAAAAGCGTGGCTGGTATAAGTGGCTGGCGCCGCATGAGGCGACACGATTTGAGGGAGAGGAAGGTGCTGCGCTGCTCGAGCAGCGAGAGGCGCGTCTGACGGCCGAAGCGATGGTGGTGCATCCGCTCGCGCCGCAATTGCCATGGATCTCAAGCGCGACGCCGACGGAGCTGTCGCATTATCAGCAGTGTCCGCGGCGGTACTTTCTCGATGTGGTGGCGGGCATCGTGGAGCGCGATGTAGCGCCAGCCCCGGCCATCGAGCTCGGCATGCAAGTGCACTCGTTGCTGGCGGGAGCAGCCGTTGAGGAGCCGAGCGAAGAGGCGCAAGAACTGGCTGCTGTGGCGCGGGCTTCGGCTCTTGAAGGCGAGCTTGCCGGAGCGCGTTGGGTGGAGCGCGAGTTTGATGTGTTGTTTGCCGTCGACGATTTGGTGATTGAAGGCAAGATCGATCTCTGCTTTGAGAATGAGCAGGGCGAGATTGTGATCGTCGATTACAAGACCAACCACCGCGTCAGCCGCGACTATGACCTGCAGATGGCGCTGTATCGCGAGGCGATGGCAAAGATGTATCCCGGCAAGGCGGCGCGCAGTTACCTGCACTTTTTACGGCCGAATGTGATTGTGGAGGCGACGGCGCCACTCGACCGGAATCTGTTAAGCCGACTGCAACGCGGGGACCGGTTTGAAATGCAGGAAGGCACGTATTGCACGCGGTGCCCGCATGTAGCTGGAGCCTGCCCCGCTAGCGGGCCTGCCGGTAGTAGCGCGTGATCACTTCCATTGCTGGCTTGCGCCATGGGGTGAGGCTGCGATCCTGAGGGCCGCCGCGCCCATCGGCGCCTACCTTCCACCAATACATGCCGGCAAACCATGGCTGTGGCCAGAAGGCTTTGAGCAGGGCCTCGTAGCAGCGCCGTTGGTGTTCGAGGTCGACGGGTTGCTGGGGCTCGCTCCACGGTTGGCGGTGCGAATTGGCAACGCTGGCGAAGCCAACTTCGGTCAGGATGACGGGCCTGGCGTAGCGCTGCTGGATGGAATGGATGCGCGCCAGTATTGGCGTGAAGTCGAGCGCATCGTCAAGGGGATAGTATTCGTTGAGGCCAATGTAATCGAGGGCGTCCCACCAGGTGAGCTTTTCGAAATCGGGCCCGTGGTTGGCGGCATAAGTGAGGCGGCCATGATATGCGGCACGCACGGCGGATACAATTTCGCGCCATGGCTGTTCATAAGGGCTGAGGTGCTCAAGCTCGGTGCCGACGACAAAGAGATCGGCGTGTGCTCGCTCGGCAATGCCGGCCCAGTGGAGGATGAAGGAGCGATAGCTGGCAAACCAGGCATTGCGTTGTGCGTCGTCGGGGATGCGGATCGCGCCTGGAAACATGCCGGGCATGACCCAGAGCTGGGGCTTGAGCATGACGCGGATGCCGCGGGCGTGGGCCAGGCGAATCAGGGCGGTGTAGAGCGGCTCGTCCTCGGCCTCGCGACCCAGCGAAATGGAGGTTTCGCCTTGGCGGTAGATGCCGTATGGCACAACCGCAATTGAGTCGATGCCGAGCTGCTGCATCTCGTCGAGCATCGTTGCTGTGGGGGCGGGGTGATAGGCATTCCAGCCGTCGCGCACGAAGCTGACGCCGCGATGGAAACGCGGATAAGCGGGCGCAAGGGCTGGTGAATCGGGGACGGTGGCGAGTTCCTGGGCGAGGCGCCAGCGGCGCAGCGGTTCGGCGGCTTCAATCGACAACACGCACAAGCCGATGCTGGAAGCCGCGAGCATCGCGCGGCGTCGCAAGGGCGACAGGGTGAGGCCAAGCCAGAGCACGCCACCAAAGCCGAGCGTGATGTGTTGGGTGGCGGGTGGGCGTCGGCGCTGGTCGGTAATCCAGCGAACGCCGTCGTAGCGGGGGACGACCGCGACGATGTTGCCCGGCGGACGATGGACGTAGTTCACCAGGCCACTCGAGATGAACAGGCACACGGGTAGCCACAGCAGGGCCGTGAGAACGCGCGTGAGCATAGAGAGATTATGCTTTAACCCGGGCTATTGCTGCACTTAGAATAAGTGCATGTTTGTGCTGTATCTCCTGTTAGCCGCCGCTCCGGCGCCGGTATGTAATGGCCTTGTGCCCCTGATGGAGCCAGCGGACATGAGGCGGCCGCAGGTGAGCCCGAAGGTGGAGGCGGCGAAAGATCCGGTCCAGCGTGCGGAGCAGCTGTATGGCATAGACACGCCGCAAAGTCTGGTGTTGTTGAACCGCGTGTTGCGGGATCAACCACGGCATGGCCCGGCCTTGTTGTTGCGAGCGCGAATCCAGATGGCGCAGAGGTTACTGAATGTTGACGGCGCCAAGCGTGATGCGGAAGCGTTTGAAGCGGCTTGCCCCAACTCGCTGCTTCGCGTGGCGGAACTTGCGAGAGTGAAGGACCTGGAGTGGTTGCGCCAGCGCATTGAACGAATGCGACAGCGGTTGGCGGAACGTGTGGATCTTGAGGCGCTAGCCGGCTATCCAGTGGTGTGGCAGTGGGAGAGCGCGGCGTATCGAAGTGATGATGCTGTTGTTGTGGAGCGGTGGCGACGCGACTGGGAGCGACTGCGCAAGCCCGATGTGGAACGGAGCATGAACTGGCTGAATGCGGTGCGGGCGATCGGATTCAAGATGGGTTGGGATACGCAATGGGCGCGCGAAGAGGTTGGGAAAAGATATCCGCATTCCGCTGATGCGACCACCATGAAGGCACTGGCGATCGCCAAAGGCGGGGCTACCGAAGAGACAGTGGCGCAGTTTCGCCGCTTGCATCGTGAGTACCCGGCGGCAACTGGTGTGCCCGCCGTCTGGATCCAAACGGTGAGAGGCAGGAAGCAGTGGATGGAGGAGGCTTCGCTCGCGATGCTGAAGGCGATGGAGATCAATCCGAATGGCTTTCTGTCCTTGCCGCCGTATGAGTTGATCATGGCGAGCGAGTTGCTGGAGGCCGATCTGATGCGAGATCAGTTGACGCAGTTTGTGTTCCAAGGCATCAGCGCCATCGAGAGGCGAACGGGCAAAGAGGCGCGGTCTGACTTGTACGATGGCGACGAAGATAAGCAGGCAGCCAACTGGTATGTGGATGCGTTTCAGACGCTGCTGCGCCATTACACCCGCACGCAACGCTGGGCCGAGGGCAAGGATGTCATCGCACAACTGGACAGCAAGATGGCCGTGCTCGCACCCAAAGATGTTGATCCGCTCGAGAGCAAGATGCGCTTTCGACGAATGCGTGCCGAGTACCTGCGATATCGCGGTGACTACTATGCCGGACAAGACAAACATGAGCTTGCACTCGCCTCATACCGGGAAGCGATGCTGACCTACCCGCCACGATCAAGCCGTGGTGATGGTCGCGAGCTTGCAGCCGCCGGAGCACGCAAGAGCGCCAAAGCGATTGGGGAGACCGAAGAGGATTGGCAGGCGTGGGTGCAGAGGCATGATCTTTCCGCGTTCAGCAGTGGTGTTGGGCAGGCGAACGCGTGGGCAGTGCTTGAGGCATCGCATGCGGATCTCAAGGTGAAGGACATGCTGGGGCGTGAGTTTACGCCGGGGCAGCTGAAAGTCATGAAGTCGGTGGTGACTTTGTGGGCCACCTGGTGTGGCCCCTGCCGGGCCGAGCTGCCTTATCTGGAGCGACTGGCCAAGGAGATGAAAGACCAGGAGAATGTGGCGGTAGTGGCGCTGAACGTGGATGAGCAGCCGGAGAGGACGGGAGAGTTTCTCAAGTCGATGCAGTTCACGTTTGGCAATAATCTGGCGCAGGATTATGCGTATCGGATGTTGCCCGTGATGGCGCTCCCGGCGAACTATCTGATGGATGCCAAGGGCACCACCAGCATCTACATCGACGCGGCTGGTGAGAAGTGGCTGGCCGGAATGCGCGAAAAACTACGGAGTCACTGAGCCGAGGATCACATTGCGGCGGGCGCCAGTTGCTGAAGGCAGATTGGATGTCTTGCCGAGTTTGGTGGCGGCGGCAAGCCACGCAAAGGCGATTGCTTCTTTGGCGTCGGATGGGATGCCGATATCGTCCAGTGGGTGCACGTAGGATTGTGGCAACATCGCCTGCAACTCGGCCATTAGCAGCGGGTTGTGCACGCCACCGCCAGATACGAGGCATTCCTCGACGCGGAAGCGCGGCGTGATGAATCGCTCAATGCCCTGCGCGATGGTCATCGCGGTGAAGGCGGTTGCGGTGGCGATGAGGTCGACGAGAGGCAAGCCGGTGGCGATGAGGTTGCGGATGAACGCCTCGCCATATTGCTCGCGGCCAGCGGACTTGGGCGGAGGCGCTTTGAAGTATTTGTCCTTGAGTAGTTTGTCGAGCAGCGGGCGATTCAGCGTGCCCTTGCGGCCAAGTTTGGCATCGCGGTCATAGGCGAGTTTGCCGTTGGTGGCGATGGTGGCCAGTTGGTCGATGACCATATTGCCCGGGCCGGTATCGAAGGCGAAGATGTCAGCGGCCTTGGCCTTGCGGGGCAGGGCATGCACGTTGGCGATACCGCCGATATTGATCGCGACGCGGTTGACCTGATCGTTAGTGAGCACCATCCAGTCAAAGAACGGTACAAGCGGAGCACCCTGGCCGCCGGCGGCAATGTCGCGGGCGCGGAAGTTGGCGATGGTTTCGATGCCGGTGCGCTCGGCGATGACTGCTGGCTCGCCGATCTGCAGCGTGCAACGCGGACCTTCATGGTAAATCGTCTGACCGTGGCAGCCGATCAGGTCGATGCCCTTGACGTCTGTTGCAATCACAGCGGCGGCGTACAGTTCGCCAAGCTCATAATGCAGGCGGGCAATGTCGCGCGTGTGGCAATCGGTGTTGGAGATGGCGAGGATGCGCTTGCGCAAAGCCTTTGAATAAGGCGTGGTGGTGAACTTGACCAGCTTGAGAGTGGGCCAGGTGATGTCCACCACGGCCACATCAATGCCATCAAGCGAGGTGCCCGACATGATTCCGGCGACGCGCATTATTGGAGTTCCTTTTGTAGTTCCGCGAGGATCTGTAGTGCTTCGATGGGGCGGATCTCATCAAGCTTGAGCCCACGAATGCGTGAGGCGAGATTGCCGCCCACCGGTTCAAAGAGCTGGATCTGCATGGGCTCGGGCACGCGGTTGGCCGAGGGTGGGGCGAGTTGCTGCTTTTCATGCAAGGCCAGAATCTGCCGCGCGCGATCGATCACGACATCCGGCAGCGCGGCGAGGCGAGCGACTTCGATACCGAAGCTCTTGCCGGCGGCGCCGGGTTCGACCTTGCGCAGAAACACGATCTGATCACCGGCTTCTTTGACGGCGACATGCAGGTTGCGCACGCCGGGGAGATTCTCCTCGAGCACAGTGAGCTCGTGATAATGCGTGGCGAAAAGCGTCTTGGCGCCGACGCGCTGGTGGAGATACTCGACCACGCTCCAGGCGAGAGCAAGCCCGTCATAGGTGGATGTGCCGCGGCCGATCTCGTCGAGCACAACAAGGCTGCGGGCCGTGGCGGTGTTGAGGATCAGCGCGGTTTCGGTCATCTCGACCATGAAGGTGGATCGACCACGCGCCACGTTATCGGCCGCGCCGATGCGGGTAAAGACACGATCGACGATGGGGAGCACCGCTTCGTCGGCGGGCACAAAGCTGCCGATCTGGGCGAGGATGGACATCATGGCCGCCTGGCGCAGGTAGGTGGATTTACCGCCCATGTTGGGGCCAGTGATGACGGCGACAAACTTGTTGTTGTCGAGGTAAAGGTCGTTGGGGATGAAGCGCTGGGCGTCGGCCTCGACGAGCCGTTCGACCACAGGATGACGCCCGCCGGCGACTTTGAACTCGCCGGATTCGGAGAAGCGAGGTCGCGTGTAACGACGGCTGACGGCGACTTCGGCGAGCGACAGCAAAACGTCGAGCTCGGAGAGTGCGGTTGCGGTTTGGCGGATCGGTCCGGCAAAGCTGGCTGTGAAGGCGCGCAACTGCTGGAAGAGATCCTTCTCGATAGCGAGAATACGCTCTTCGGCTTCGAGGATTTTGACTTCGAGTTCTTTGAGCTCGGGGGTGGTAAAGCGCTCGGCATTGACGAGCGTTTGCTTGCGGTCGTAATCCTTGGGTACCAGATGCAGGTTGGCCTTCGAGATCTCGATGTAGTAGCCGAAGACGTTGTTGAAGCGGACCTTGAGACTCGAGATGCCCGTACGGTCGCGCTCGCGGATCTCCACCTGGGCGAGGTACTGCTTGCCATTGCGCTGGATGTCGCGCAGTTGATCGAGCTCGGGGTTGACGCCATCGCGAATGACATTGCCATCAACGAGCGCCACTGGCGGCTCGGGATGGAGCGAATTGAGAACGCGGGTGCGGAGTTCGCTCAAGTCGACCATCTGGTTGTTGAGATAGGCGAGCAGGGCGGATTCAAACTTGAGGAGGGGAGATTGAATGGCCGGCACCATGTCGAGTGAACGCGCGAGCGAAAGCAGCTCACGCGGCCCGGCAGTGTTCATGGTGACCTTGGCGAGCAAGCGCTCGATGTCGTAAACGCCGGCCAGCTTTTCGCGCAGGCTGGCGCGGGCAATTGTGGCGGCGGCGAGTTCGCCAACGGCGTCGAGGCGCGCTTCAATCTCTTCGCGTTGTACCGACGGGCGCAGGATGCGGCGCCGCAACATGCGAGCGCCCATGCCGGTGATCGTCTCATCGAGGGCTGAGATCAATGTGGAGGAGCGACCGCCGCCGAGGTCGGCGGAGAACAGAGGCTCGACGAGTTCGAGGTTGCGGACGGTGACGGGGTCGAGCACCATCGCTTCGCCACGCTCGTAATAGCTGGGGCGATCGAGGTGATCGAGGGCCGCCTTCTGGGTGTCGCGCAGATAGTGAATGATGGCGCCGGCAGCGCTGACAGCCAGCGGATGGGGCCCGAGGCCGCAGCCATCAAGGCTGAGCAACTTGAAGTGCTCTTTGAGCAGGCGTTCGGCGTAATCGAATTCAAAGATCCAGGCTTCGAGTGGCGTCTGCAGGCCGGTGAGAGTGGCGTCCTTATCGATGAGCAGTGTCTCTTTGATGTTCAACGTCTCGATGAGCGGGGCGAGCTCGTGGGTGGCGATGACGGTGGCACGGAATTCACCCGTGGAGACATCGACGTAGGCCAGCGCGACGCGAGCGGCATCCTTCGCGTCGCGGTAGATCGCGCCCAGGTAGTTGTTCTCTTTGGTGCGGAGGACGTTCGATTCGGTAACAGTGCCGGGCGTGACGACGCGAGTGATCTCACGGTTGACGAGCTTCTTGCCGGGACCTGGTTGTTCCATCTGTTCGCAGATGGCGACGCGGAAGCCCTTCTGGATCAGGCGGGCGATGTAGCCGTCGCTGGAGTGGTACGGGACGCCACACATGGGTGTGCCATGGCGCGCGGTGAGCGTGATCTCAAGCTCGCGGGCGGCGGTTTGCGCGTCTTCATAGAAGAGCTCGTAAAAGTCGCCAAGGCGGAACAGCAGGAGCGCATTGGGCACCTGCTGTTTGATGGCATGGTATTGCCGCATCAGCGGCGTAGCTTGGGTATCCTGCATCAGGCGTAAAGGCCGCGAAGCTTGATCGTGAAGGCAACACGATCGATCGCGAGCATATAGGCGGCGGTGCGATTGTCGACACCGTGCTTGTTGGCATATGCGACCACGTCGTTGAAGCTGGCCACCATCATCTCTTCGAGCCGCTGGTTCACAAGGTCTTCGTTCCAGAAATAGCCCTGGCGGTCTTGCACCCATTCGAAGTACGAGACGGTGACCCCGCCAGCGTTGGCGAGAATGTCGGGAATGACAAAGACCCCATTCTGCTTGAGCACCGGATCAGAAGGGGCCGTTGTGGGGCCATTGGCGCCTTCACACAAAATGCGGGCGCGGATCTTGTGGGCGTTGGCCGAGGTGATGACGTTTTCTTTAGCGGCGGGCACGAGCACGTCACACTCGAGATAGAGCGCTTCTTCTTTGTCGATTGGCTCGGCGCCGGGGAACTCGTTGATCGAGCCGGTCTCGGCGCGGTGCTTCATGAGCGCGTCAATGTCGAGACCGTTCGGGTTATAGACCGCGCCATCCCACTCTACGAGTGCGACGATTTTCATGCCGGCTTTGGACATGAGGCGCGCCGCCTGGCCGCCGACGTTACCAAAGCCCTGTACGACTACACGGGCATCAGAAGGCGCGATGCCGAAGCGCTTGAGAGCTTCAAGGGTAACGATCAGGCAACCGCGACCCGTGGCTTCGGTACGGCCACGACTGCCGCCGAGATCAAGCGGCTTGCCGGTAACAACGGCGGTGGTGGTGTGGCGCTTGTGCATGGAGTAGGTGTCCATGATCCAGGCCATTGTCTGCTGGTTGGTGCCCATGTCGGGGGCGGGCACGTCGATCTCTGGGCCAATGACATCGATCATTTCGGCGGTGTAGCGGCGCGTGATGCGCTCGAGCTCGCGTTGGGAAAGGATGGCCGGGTCACAAATCACGCCACCCTTGCCACCGCCGTATGGGATGTTGACGACGGCGCACTTCCACGTCATCCAACTGGCGAGGGCGCGCACTTCATCCAGCGTCACATCGGGCGCGTAACGGATGCCGCCCTTGGCCGGGCCGCGGGCGATCGAGTGTTGCACACGATAGCCGGTGAATACTTCGATGCGGCCGTCGTCGAGCTCGACGGGGATGTAAATGGTGACTTCGCGAGTGGGCGTGCGAAGAATCTTGCAGATGCCGTTGTCCAGGTTGAGGGCTTCAGCGGCAAGGTCGAAACGGGCTTCGGCCGCCTGTAGCGGATTGAGCTCGTCATGATGAGCGGGCATTGTGCGATCCTTTTCACTTAACAGTATGGCAGCAACCTTGTTGGCATTGAGCCGTCGCGGCTTTCTGTTTGCGGCCGTTCCGCAGCCGCTCTCAATTGGTGGAATCCGGTTTGAAGCCGAGAAGAACGGCAACAGTCGCAACCGCTTTCTCCACATCCATGGCAATGAGACGACCGCTCGCGAAGTGCTCCGCGAATATGCGAAATCCGAGCCGGGCACCTACTACTTTGTGGTGAGCGAAAAGCGCAATGTGCCGGTGGGTGATTGTGTGATTGACCCGAACCGCATGTTCACCACGGCTGGGGCGCGCAAGAGCCTCGAGCGCTGGAACAAGGACAAGTCTGCCGCGCAGCTTGAAGCGGCGGCAAAGCTGCTCGATCGGGATCGTGATCGCTTTGTGCGCGCGGTAATTCCCGGCAAAGGCGGGCGGCTGATCGCCATGCACAACAATTCAGAGGGCTACAGCATCAAGGACGAAATCGAGATCAGCGACAAGGTGCACATGCCGGATGAAGCCAACCCGCGCGACTTCATGCTGTTTACGCAGGAAGCTGACTTCAACCGCATCACCAAGGGCCCCTACAATGCCGTTTTGCAGAAGACGCTGCGCAACGATGATGGCAGCTTCTCCGTACTGGCATTGCAGCGGAATATCCGGTACGTGAATATCGAAGCGGCGTTGGGCAATAAAGACAAACAGCGGCAGATGCTGATGTATTTGGGCCAAAATCTGCCTTAAACGGTAGTACTACGAGGGCTGTGGTACTGAGGTGACTCGGTTCCCATAGATCCAACTATTTCACAAGCCTATCCTCATGGCAGGTGAATGGTATGACTTCCTCGCTACGACAACTATTGTTGGCCGCCAGCTTTACGCTGATGCTCGCCAATGCAGGCCGGGCGACCACCGTATACCTGCGTGACGATCCTGGAGGTGATGGACCATTCCGGACAGATTCCTATAAATCTGGGGCCGGATACATCAACGCCTGGCATGGTCGCGCGGGCCTTCTCGAATTTGAGATGAGCAATACGGGGCCGAACGGCGCCTACTTTGATCTGCTTACTTATTGTGCGGATCCCTTCCGGACGCTCGCTGTAGGGCCGGTGAATGGGGAGGGCGGTGCTTTTACCGTCACCACACTTACTGATTTTCTGTCGAGCAATTCGGCCCGTGACAGGATTGAGCGCCTGTGGTCGCTTGCGTTTGTTGACTCGCAATCAACGGCCACTAAAGCTGCTGCATTTCAGTTTCTGTTGTGGGAATACATTGCTGATACGTCAACGGACTTCAGCAATGGTTATGTCCGTGTCACGGATACGGATGTGCTGTCGCAGGCAAGACTGTGGAACCGGCAGTTGATGAACTACACCAACCGCTCGACCCTGCTTGTCCTCGACGGTCGCGCTGAGAACAAGCAGAGCTTCTTCTATGAACAGACCTTGCTTCCACCGGCGGAATCACCGGTCCCCGAGCCGCAGACCTTCGCGCTGATAGGCGTGGGCTTGATCTCGACGGTGCTGATCCGACGTCGGAGAAAGAGCTAGCGGTTCAAGCCTACTGACCAGATGGCGAAGGCGTAGCTGCGAGCGAGCTCTTTGAGACGATCGTAGCGGCCCGAGGCTCCGCCGTGACCGGCATCCATGTTCATGCTCAGCATGAGCTTGCTGTCGCCCTTCTGGTTGACGCGCAATTTGGCAAGCCACTTCACAGGTTCCCAATAGGGGACCTGTGAATCATTCATGCCCGAGAAGATGTACATGTTCGGGTACTTCGCGGGAGCCACGTTGTCGTAGGGCGAATAGCTCTTCATCACCTCATAGAATTCCTGCTTGTCCGGGTCGCCAAACTCATCGGCGTCCGTGGTGGACAGCGGAATGCTCTTGTCCTGCAGGCTTGAAACGACATCGACAAACGGGACGCCGGCGATCACGCCCTGGAACAGATCGGGGCGATAGTTTGTCACCGCGCCAACCAGCAAGCCACCCGCGCTGCCGCCTTCGATCACGAGCTTTTTCGAATTGGTGAACTTCTTGGCGATCAGCATTTCGGCCGACGCAATGAAGTCGCGGAAAGAATTCTTCTTCTTGAGCAGTTTGCCGTCTTCGTACCACGAGTAGCCGAGATCCGTGCCGCCGCGAATGTGGGCGATGGCATAGGCGAAGCCGCGATCCAGCAGGCTGAGGCGTGTCGCCGAGAAACCCGGGTCCATCGGGATCGCATAGGCGCCATAGCCGTACAGCAGCATGGGCGCGCTGCCATCCTTCTTGAATCCCTTCTTGTAGGCCACGGTTACAGGAACCTTGACGCCATCCGTGCTTGTCGCCATCAGCCGTTCCACGACGTATTGGCTGGGATCATAACCGCCGAGCACTTCCTGCTGTTTGAGAAGCTTCCGCTCGCGAGTGTTCATGTTGTAGTCGTAGGTGGACGCGGGCGTGACCATGGACGAGTAGCTAAAGCGCACCAGGTCGGTATCGAACTCGGATGATCCCGCAAAGCTCAACGCATACGCTTGCTCATCAAACTTGATGTCGTGAGAGGTATTCTTCGCGAGATCGACAATGCGCATGGTGTGCAGCCCGTTGATGCGCAACAGGTAGGCGGCGTGATGCTTGAACAGCTGCATCGCCTGGACATAGAGGCCGGGCTGGGGCGAGACGACTTCCTTCCAGTTGGCAGGGACGGGGTTGGCGACGGGGGCGGTGACCACACGGAAATCGCGCGCGGTGTCATTGATGCGAATGTAGAAGTGGTCGGAGTGGTGGCTGACCGAATAGGAGATGCCCTCCTTGCGTGGCAGCAGAACTTTGAACTCGCCCTCGGGCGTGTGGGCATCAAGGTAACGCGTCTCGCTCGTGCGGCCCGAACTGCTCGAGATCATCAGGTACTGCTTGGAAAGCGTCTTGCCAATACCGACGTTGAACTTCTCATCGGCTTCCTCAAAAACAAGCTTGTCTTCTGTCGCCGGCGTGCCGAGGCGATGACGCCAGATCTGGTAGGAGCGCTTGGTTTTAGCTTGCTGCTTGCTGTAGAAGATCGTTTTGCCGTCTTCAGCCCAGACTACTCCACCGATGCGCTCGACCTTGTCTGACAGGTCTTTGCCGGTGGTGAGGTCGCGCACGTAAAGGTTGTACTCGCGGTAGCCGGTGGTGTCGGTTGAGTAGGCGGCGAGCTTCTGATCGGGGCTCACTGTCATAGCGCCCATCGAGAAGAACTTGTGACCCTTGGCCATTTCGTTGACGTCGAACAGTACTTCTTCGGCGGCTTCGAGCGAGCCTTTCTTGCGCGCTGAGATGCTGTACTGCTTGCCCTCTTCAGTGCGCGAGTAATAGTAGTAGCCTTCGAAACGCGAAGGCACTGACATGTCGGTCTGCTTGATGCGTCCGAGGATCTCCTGGTAAACCTTGTCCACCAGCGGTTCGACCGGCTTCATCACTTCAGCCGTGTAAGCGTTCTCGGCCTTGATGTAGTCGATCACCGCCGGATCTTCGCGATAGCGCATGTAGAAGTAAGGATCCTGACGGGTGTCGCCAAAGGCTTTGAGCTCTTTGGGGATCGGCTTGGCGATCGGAGGGTTGGGGTCTTCAGCAGTCAAGAGAGTTGTAGCGCCTTGCCTTTATGCTTGTTGGGGTTGTTGTTTGCGGAACAGCAGCCACGCACCGAGCAGGAGCGTGGCGAGGCTGATCCATTGGGTATGAACCAGCG
>CAZBTA010000042.1:0-5433 GCA_964494515.1 uncultured Bryobacter sp. | reverse complement strand
AGCCACGCACCGAGCAGGAGCGTGGCGAGGCTGATCCATTGGGTATGAACCAGCGGGAGCGCGTCGAACATCGGCGGCTGATCGTGATGACGATAGAACTCGACCCCGAAGCGCAGGAGCGAGTAAAGAATCAGGTACAAGCTGAACAAGCCGCCGGGGCGCTTGTTTGGGTCATGCAGCTTGAAGAGAACTCCAAAGATCGCGAGATCGCCGATGGTCTCGTAGATCTGGGTGGGATGCAGTGGGACGTTGAAGGGTACGTTGGAGAACTCTTTGACGTCCGGGTTGGTGAAGCGCACCGCCCAGGGGCGATTGCACAACATGCCGTAGCAACAGCCGGCGGCAAAACAGCCAATGCGACCAATGGCATGGCCAAGTGCGATGCCAGGCGCAAAGCAATCCATGGTCTTGAGGATGGGCAGATTGTGCTGGCGCATGTAATACCAGGCGAAGCCCAGCGCGAGAATGAAGCCGCCCTGGTAGACGCCAGCCGCGCGCAGCGTGGAGAGCGAGAACATCTCGCCCGGATTCTTCGCGTAGTATTGCCAGTCGAAAACAAACATCATCAGCTTGGCGCCCACCAGGCCAGCAATGGCGCAATAGACCACCAGATCCTGAATCGTCTGGGTTGGCAATCCCGACCGGCGCGCCAGCTTGTTGGTGGACCAGAGGCCAGCCAAAAACGCCAGCGCCACCATGACGCCATAGGTGGGCAGGAAGAATCCGTTGATGTCAATGAGTTTCGGGAACATGCTTTGAGTCGGGTTGCTTCCTGTTGGTAAAGATAAGGTCGATGGCCATCAGCGTGGCTCCAATGCTGATGCCCATGTCGGCGACATTGAAGCTTGGCCACTCGTAAGAGCCGATGAAAACCTGCAGAAAATCAGTGACGCTGCCGCTTAGAATGCGATCCCAGAGATTGCCCACCGCGCCGCCCATTACGAGCGCGAGTGATACGCGATTGATCCAATGCTGCACCTGTCCCGGCCGGGTGGCCTGCCAAAGCATGTAGCCGATCAGCCCGAGGATTCCGAGCGCAAAGCCCACGAGCACCGTGAGGCGAATCGCCTCGGGCGCCGTCGACAAGATGCCGAACGCCGCCCCGCGATTGTGCGTGTGCACGATGTTGAATACTTCCGGTATTACCGGCACCGTGTCGTACACCGATACCTTCGCCTCAATCCAGAGCTTGGTGAGGCGATCGAGAACGAACACCGCCGCGGCGATCGTCAGAGCCTGAGCGCGCGGCGTCCACATTACTGCACTCCAAACATCTCGGTCACCGCGGCTGCGCAAGCGGCACAAGCGGTGGGGTAGTGGGCATCGGCGCCAACGTCGAGAGTGAACTTCCAACAGCGTTCACACTTCGTGCCATCGGCAGGCAATACGTCGACCTTTGCCTCGGCGCCTTCGCGCAACTCAACCTGCGACACGATGAAGATCGAGGGCAGTGTCGCGGCGTAGCGCGAGAGCAGCGCGAAGTCTTCGGCCGTCGCGGTGATCACGAGCTTTGCACCCAGCGACGCGCCGATCTTGGCGGCCTCGAGAGCAGGGCGCGTCAACTCGCGGAATGCGAGCAGACGATCCCAGCTTTCCTTGCTGATCGTGATGTCGTGCGTGAAATCTTGCGGGGCAGGGAAGTAGGCAACGTGAATCGTGTCGGGGTCGCCCTGGTTTCTGGCCAACTCGCCCCATGCTTCTTCCGTGGTGAAAGCGAGGATGGGTGCGGTAAGGCGCAGCAAGCCATGCACCAGCCGGTACAGAGCCGTCTGCGCGCTGCGGCGAGCCTTGCTCTTGGCGGCAGTGGTGTAGAGGCGATCCTTGAGAACATCGAAGTAGATGGAGCTCAGGTCCACCGTGGCGAAGTTGTAGATCGCCTGATAGACCTTGTAGAAGGCGTAGGCCTTATAGTGCGCGAGGCAACGCTCAACAAGGTCGCCCATGCGGAGCAGAATCCACTGGTCGATCTCTTCCAGCTCGGGCGTGGGCACCGCATCGACGGCGGGATCAAAGCCATCGAGATTGCCCAGCGCATAACGGAAGGTGTTGCGGATCTTGACGTAAGCTTCGGCCAGCCGCTGCAGAATCGTCGGCGACATGCGGACGTCTTCGTTGTACGCAACGCTCGAAACCCACAGTCGCAGCACTTCAGCGCCAAACTGCTTGATGACTTCCTCCGGCTCGATGCCGTTGCCAAGCGATTTGGACATTGCGCGACCTTCGCCGTCAAGGATCCAGCCACCGGTAACGCATTCCCGGTACGGCGCATGACCACGGAGGCCAACGCCAAGCAGGAGCGAGCTGTGGAACCAGCCGCGATACTGGTCGCCACCCTCGAGGTACATGTCGGACGGCCAGGGCAAGCCATTCTCGTCGTTCAACACGGCAAAGCTTGAGGCACCCGAGTCAAACCAGACGTCGAGAATGTCTTTCTCCTTGCGGAAGTGATTGCCGCCACACTTTGGGCAGGTAAAGCCGGGCGGCAACAGATTGGCCGGTTCTTCGGCATACCAAACGTCGGCGGTTTCTTTGGCAAAGCGATCGAGGATCGGCTCGATCACCTGCTTGTCGGCGATGATGTGGTCGCAGGTGTCGCAGTAGAACGCCGTGATCGGCACGCCCCACGTACGCTGGCGGGAGATGACCCAGTCAGGGCGGGTGGCGATCATGTTCGAGATGCGCTCTTCACCCCAGGCCGGAAGCCACTTCACCTGCTTGATCGCATCGAGAGCGTTCTGGCGGAGGTTGTTCTTCTCCATGCCAATGAACCACTGCTCGGTGCCACGGAAGATGGTGGGATTGTGGCAGCGCCAGCAGTGCGGATAGGAGTGGTGGTAATCCGTGCGCTTGAGCAGAGCGCCAGCGCGCGTCAGGATGTCTATGACGATCGGATTGGCTTCCCACACAGTCTTGCCGATCAGTTCTTCGGGCAAGGTGCCGGCGGCGCCTTCAGCATGGTAGAACTTGCCGGCGGCGTCCACCGGGCAATACGTGGGGATGTTGTAGAGCTGGCTGACGATGAAGTCTTCCATGCCGTGGCCGGGAGCGGTATGTACCGCGCCAGTGCCGGCATCGAGCGTAACGTGATCACCGACGAGGCCCAGCGAGTCGCGCTCGAGGAACGGATGACGGAAGACCGCCTTGTCGAGCGTGGAACCATCAAACGTGCCGATTACCTTCGGCTCCGGCCAGCCGAGCTCTTTGGTGACAGTTTCGAGCAGGCCCTGGGCCACGATGTAGACGTCACCGTTCACTTCGTTGGCGACGTACTCATAGCGCGGGTGGAAGCTGATCGCGAGATTGGCGGGGATCGTCCACGGGGTTGTCGTCCAGATCAGGCCATAGACAGGCTTGCCGGCCAGTGACGGGTGGATCGATTCCGGTACGCTCATCAGCTTGAAGCGGACATAGATTGAGGGCGAAACGTGATCCGCGTATTCCACTTCGGCTTCCGCAAGAGTGGTTTTGCAGCTCAGGCACCAGTTAACCGGCTTGAGGCCCTTGTAGACGTAGCCCTGATCGTAGAAATCAACAAAGCAACGGGCGATCGCCGCCTGGTAGGGCGCGTCCATCGTCTTGTAGACGTTGTCCCAACGGCCGAACACACCGAGGCGCTGGAAGTCGTCCGACTGCAGACCGACATACTTGTCGGCGTAGCGGCGGCAGGCTTGACGGATCTGCACCGTCGTCATGGCCGCCTTCTTGGGGCCGAGCTGGCCATCCACCTTGATTTCGATCGGCAGGCCATGGCAGTCAAAGCCGGGCACATAGGGCGAGTCATAGCCAGCCATCGTCTTTGACTTCACCACGAAGTCCTTCAGTAGCTTGTTAAAGGCGTGTCCCAAATGAATCTTGCCGTTGGCATACGGCGGCCCGTCGTGCAGCACATACTCGGGCTTGCCGGCGCGTGAGGCACGAATGCGGTTGTAGAGATCCATGTCCTTCCAACGGGCCAAAATCTTCGGCTCATTCTGCGGAAGGTTCGCCTTCATCGCGAAGGCAGTCTTGGGCAAATTAACGGTTTTCTTGAGATCCACTGATACCTACCATTGTAGCGGCAGGGTCATTATTTGACGATTTCAAAGCGCCATGCGCCAGCCAGCATGCCACCCGAGCGGACCTCGAGCGTATAGAACCCGGGCGACAGCTTGTCGCCACTGGCATGGATGGTGAGCGGGTAGGATTCAGCGCCCGCAGGAACGCTGGCGGTTCCGGATTCGCCATGAATTAACTGGCGTGCCGCGTTGCGAATCTCGGCATTCCATTCCTGGGTTCCGGCAGGCAAGGCGACAGCCAGCTCGATGTGGACCGATGACTTTACGGCCCTGAAGCGCACTGCGTCTTCTGGGCCGCGCGCAATTACGCTGGTCAGCCGCCATGTCTCGGTGTTTGTGGCAACCATGGCGGGACCCGGGGCCTGCTCGCGATTCCACAGCCAGAAGCTCAGAACGGCAAACAAGGCGGCAGCAGCCCATCCCCACCATGCGGGCTGGCGCCTTGGCTGAATGGACGTATCGATGCCCGCCAGCGCGCTTGCCGCCTCAACCCGGTGCAGTTGGCTCGAATCGACGAGAAAGCGGTTCAACTCATTCAACTGTTCTTGCGAGGCATCCCCACGCACGAACTCGTCGAGCAGGTCGTCCTCTACCTCGCGCAACTGCTCAAACAAGTCTGGGTCACGCAGCGCACGCTCGCGAATCTCCTCCCGGGTTGCTTCGTCGAGATGTCCCAGCAAGTATTGCTTTAACGTCTCACGGTCGTATTCAGGCAAGTTGATTTCCTATCCGATGTGGCAAAAATTCTAAATTCATCTCGCACCAATTTCAGCGACGGTAGCGAGATCGAAAACAGCGTTCGAGCAATGTCCGCAGGCGCAGAGCCTTGTTGCGCAGTGCGTTGAGTGAAAGGTTGAGCTCACTGGCGATGGTTTGGCGGTTGCGAATGCGACTGGCGGTTTCGCCTTCGTAGTACCGCAGGATGAGGTTGCGATCGGCGTGGTCAAGTTTGGCGAGGCATGCTTCAAGCGCCGCCGCCTGGGCCTCGATATCGGCATTGGGCAATGGGGTTGGAGGGAGCTGCGCCAGGCGCTTCTGCGTGCGGGCGAGTTCAGCGCGGGCTTCCTGCAACATGAGGCGCGCGACGCCATAGAGGTAAGCCTCGATGTTGTCCACCTGCAGGCCCGCCGCAAGCTTCTGGGCAACACGCGTCAGGCATTGCCAGGCGAGTTCATCGGGCTCAGGGATGCGCTCCCAGGCAAAGTATTTTTCCAGCCGTTCCCGCGTGGCGCCCAGGCGACGAGCAGCCTCGTCACGATCCTGTGCGAATGCGGCCAGCAAATGCTGTAGCGCAATCCGGTCCATGGGGCGATTCTGTGCCTTTGAACTCATCGGGTGGGCCCGATCCATTCAAAGGCTGCCCAATGGCGTGGAGAGC
>CAZBTA010000041.1:17993-27470 GCA_964494515.1 uncultured Bryobacter sp. | reverse complement strand
ACGGCGGCCTGGATGGCCGGGAACTCACGGTACCAATCGTGGAGGTTGTCGTGAGGCAGGCCGAGGTGGTCGAAGAGGGCCTTGAGGTGATCGAGCTTGTGGGTGCCCATGGGGCGGCGGGCATCAGATTCGGTGATGGTGATGCCGTGGCGGGCGAAGAGCTCGACGAAGGCACGGACGGGGCCGCGACTGCCGAAGTCGATGATGGTGCCGGAGATGTCGAAGACGACTGCTTGAATCAGGCTCATGCAAATCCTTGGGGAGTAATGGCGACGCGGTGGAACTGGCCGGAGTGGGCGAGGCTTATAGCGTCGTCAATTTGATTGAGGGGGAAGGGGCCGGCGATGAGGCCGGCAAAGGGAAAACGATCGCAGTGGGTGGCGACAAAGGCGATGGCATGTTCGAGGTCGATCGTCTCGTAGTTGTAGACACCGCGGAGGGTGATGGAGCGGCGCACGAGTTGCTCAAGATCGAGGGTGAGGGGGCCGGCGGGAAAGACCGCGCCGGCGAGGATCGCAGCGCCAGCGCGGGCGAGGCGGGCGCACCATTCTGCAATGAGGGGCGGGCTGCCGCTCGCGTCGAAGATGAGATCGACGGTGGCTTCGTTTGGCTTTGTTATGCCAAAGGAGGCGGCGGTGGCAAGGCGGGATGGGCTGGCATCGACACCCCAGACGGCGCGGGCGCCGGCAGCGAGGCACATGGTGGCCACAGCAAGGCCGACCAGGCCGAGGCCGAGGACGACAACGACCTTACCTTCGACCGCGGGGGCGTGGCGGATCATGGCCTGCGCGGTGGCGAAGGCGCAATTGAGAGTGGCGGCGAGGGGCGTGGGGATGTGATCGGGAACCGGGAAGATCGGCGTGTCTGCGGTGAGCAGGCAATGGCTGGAGAGGCCGCCATAAGGGGCAGTGGAGGTGGTGAGCAAGGCGTGGCCATACTTGTGGCCGTTGACCACCATGGGCCACGTAACGCGTTTGCCATCAACGAGGCCGACGATCTCGTGGCCGAGGATGGTGGGTGTGGGTTCGTTGCGCCGGCCGGCAAGGGTGTGGAGGTCGCTCCCGCAAAGCGTACAGCAAAGCACCTCAGCCAGAACCTCGCCAGGAGCCAATTCAGGCAGTGGGAATCGCTCGAGACGAAGCGGTTGGCCGGGAGCATCGAACACTGCTGCTTCAAACCGGGTCAAGCAGATGAACTTAACAAACCTGTGTGAACTTCAGATGACATCATCGAATCGTAGTGTGATCGTCATTGTGCCGTAAGACTGGGTCCGTAGCATCAAAGCTCGTGTTCCTGCGTATTTTCGGCCTTACCTGGATGATCTATTGCGGCTTCTATCTGTGTCGCAAGAACTTTAGCGTGCTGATGCCTTTTCTCAAGGCCGAGCAGGGCTATACGAGCGAGACGCTGGCGCATGTGCTGTTTCTGTACAGTCTGGCTTACTCGATCGGGCAGTTCACGATGGGGCAGCTTTCCGACCGGTTTGGGGCGCGGCTGGTGGTGAGTGTGGGAGCGATTGGGAGCAGCATCTCGTCGGCGCTGGCGGCGACGCCGTTTCCGCTGGCGGTGAGTCAGGGAGCGAACGGGTTCTTACAGGCGGCGGGGTGGCCGGGGGTGTTGAAGATGTCGCGGGACTGGTTTCCGTCGGCGAACCGGGGCGTGATCATGGCGTGGTGGGGGACGCATCTGGTGGTGGGTGGATTTCTGGCGTCGAACCTGGCGGCCTTTGCGGCGTCGGGAGGGTGGCGACAGGCGGCGTGGGTACCGGCGACGATACTGACCGCGCTGGCGGTATTGTTCTTCTCGTTCTCGCGGGATGGCGTAAGCCGGCCCAAGGATATAGTGGCGGGCAAGCTCGTGATGACGCCACGGCTGATCGCCATCGCGACGATGTACTTCTTTACGAAGCTGACGCGGTATTCGTTTCTGTTCTGGCTGCCGTTGTATCTGACCGAGCGGTTGCGGTACTCGCCGGTGAATGCGGGGTATGCGTCGTCGATCTATGACGGGATCGGGTTTGCGGGCGTGCTGGTGGCGGGGTATGTGTCGGAGAAGTTTTGGGGTGGCAAGAGATTTCCCGTGGGAAGCCTAATGCTGTTCGGCTTGGCGATCCTGTGTGTGTTGTACCCGCTGGTGAGCTCGATGGGGACGGCCGCGAATCTGGCGGCGATTGCGTTGATCGGCGGCTTTACGTTTGGGCCGGATACGATCATGGCGGGGTCGGGGACGCAGGAGGCCGTGCCGCAAGAGGCGGTGGGACGGGCGGGTGGGTTTGTGAATGGGGTGGGATCGATCGGGCAAGTGTTGTCGCCGTATTTTGTGGCCGGGATCTCGACGCACTTTGGTTGGAACGCGTTGTTCTACAGCCTGGGCGTGGCGGCATTGCTGGGCGGCGTGGCGCTGGCCACACAATGGAGAAAGTAATGAAGACTGTTGCAATTGTTGGAGCGGGAGTGCTCGGTTTGGCACATGCATACGCTTATGCGAAGCGTGGCTACCGGGTGCGGGTATATGACCGTTCGCCGCAGGCGAGTGGCGCTTCGATCCGGAACTTTGGGATGTTGTGGCCGATTGGGCAGCCGTCGGGAAAGATGGCGGACATGGCGATGCTGAGCCGTTCGCTGTGGCTCGATGTGCTGCGGGCGAGCGGGCTGCCTTACTTTCCGGAGGGGTCGTTGCATGTGGTGTATCGCGCGGATGAGGAGGCGGTGGCGCGGGAGTTTGCCCGAGCCGAGCCGCATCGCGCGCAGTGGATTGGCCCCGAGCAGGTGCGGGCGATGAGCCCGGCGGCAAGGCGGGATGGATTGCGCGGCGCGCTTTACAGCACGCATGAGGTGATTGTGGACCCGACGCTGACGATCCGTTCGCTGCCCGCGTGGCTTGAGCGCGAGTATGGGGTGACGTTTCAGTTTGCGACGGCGGTGAAGAGCGTAAGAGAGCTTGAGGCGGACCGGGTGGTGGTGTGTACGGGGGATGACTTTGAGACGCTGTACCCGGAACTGTTTGCGGCCAGTGGACTCACGCGGGTGAAGCTGCAGATGATGCGCACGGGGCCGCAGCCGGAGGGATGGAGCATGGGGCCGGCGCTGGCGGCGGGGCTGACGTTGCAGTTCTATTCGTCGTTCCAGATCTGCCCGTCGCTCGGGGCGCTGAAGGCGAGGATTGCGGCCGAGATGCCGGACTACAACAAGTGGGGCATCCATGTGATGGCGTCGACAAACGCGAACAACGCGGTGACGATTGGTGACTCGCATGAGTATGGCCTTGAGGTGAATATCTTCAACCGTGAGGATGTGGATGAGTTGATCCTGCGGTATCTCGATACGTTTGCCCGGTTTCCGAATCCGCGCATCGAGCAGCGTTGGTATGGAGTGTATGCCAAGCATCCGGAGATGCCTTATTACACGGTGGAGCCGGAGCCGGGAGTGCGTATCGTAACGGGCACGAGTGGGTCGGGGATGACACTTTCTTTTGGTCTGGCCGAGACGCTCACGGCGGGTGACCTAAACTAGGCGTTATGAAATACGTTGCCGGCATTGACCTCGGTGGTACGGCGGTCAACTATACGATTTTGGGCCAAGACGAGAAGTTTTTGATTGAAGGACTGTGCGAGCATCCTTCGCGATCCAAGGAAGGCCCTGATGTTTGCCTGAAGCAGATTGAAGATGGATTTGCGATTGCGCTTGAGAAGACGGGTTTGAGCGCGAGTGACATCGGCGCGATTGGCCTTGACACGCCGGGGCCGGCGAGCGCGGCGGGGGTGTTGAGCGCCAAGGGATCGACGAACTTTGTGCATGCGGACTGGGCGGGATTTGATATCCGCAAGGGTGTTGAAGACCGGCTGCAGAAGCAGACCGTGTACCTGAATGACGGCAACGCGGGGGCGTTGTGGGGGCACTTTGAAGTGTTTGGCGCGAGCACGAAGGAGACTTCGGTGTCGGCCATTATCGGGACGGGGCTTGGCGGCGGCATCATCATCGGCGGCAATGTGGTGAAGGGACGCAAGGGGTTTGGCGGCGAGCTGGGGCATGTGCTGATTCCGTATCAGAGCATTGCCGGCATTGAGGGGATTGACCCGAAGTGCAACTGCGGGCGGACGGGTGATCTGGAATCGCTGTGTTCGCTGACGGCCATTACGCGGACGATTCTGCCTTACTTCCTCGCCAAGCAGCCGGGGCATGAGCTGGCGAGCATGGACATTGTGCAGGCGGCGAAGCTGGTGCGCGGGATGGCGGTGAAGGGGGATGCGCTGTGCCGTGAGGTGTTCCGGGTGCAGGCGCATGCGCTCGGTTTGTTCTTTGACGAGATGATCAACACGTTTGACCCGGACATGCTGTTTATCGGCGGCGGGGCGCTCGAGGCCGGCGTCGAGTTCCAGCAGTGGTTCATTGGCGAGGTGCGCCAGGGCATGCCGGGACAACGTGAAGAGCAGGCGGACATCCCGATCCAGGTGATGCCGAATGGCGACACGGCGGGCTCGCGCGGGGCGGCCGTGGAAGCGCTGAAGCTGCTGCGCTAGCGCTTGCGCCAGACGTACTCGATGCCGCCGACGATGCCACGGCCCGGCATGTTGATGCCGATGACTTCCTGATAGCGGACGGCGGCAAGATTGGTGAGCTGCAGGTAGGGCTGCACGCGGGAGCCCTGCCAACTGGCGAAGACATCCCAGATGGCGTAGGGGTTGCGGCCGAGACGTTCGACAGCGCCGAGGCGGCTGCGGACGATGAGGTCGCGCCCCAGCACTGCCTGCCAGGAGGCGACACCGCTGTGGCGGGGGTAATTGAAGACGTACTTTGATTGCTGGGCGCCAAGGATGCTCTGAGCGCCGCTCAAGGACATGTAGCTCAGCTCGACGCGATGGCGACGGGCGAAGGTGCGGGTGGCGCTGGCCTCAAGGCCTTTGAAGTTGAGGCGCTGGAAATTGGTGGCGCGCCAGATGTCGGTGGGCGAGGAGCGGACGTAGTCGATGCCGTCGCGTTCCCGGCGGGCGAAGGCGACGAGGCTGAGGCGCCAGCCGGCGAGGTCGTTGTAGTCGAGGCCACCTTCGTAGCTCCAGGCAGTTTCGGGCCTGAGGTTGGGGTTGCCGATGTTGGCGGGGTCGCGATAGTAGAGGTCGGTATAGGTTGGCAGGCGGAAGGCGCGAGAAGCGCTGGCGCGCAGCTTGATGTGGCTGTTGACCCAATAGCCCGCGCCGAAGCTGGGGCTCCACTGGTGGGCGAAGTTGCGGTAGATCTCATCGCGGATGCCGGCGGTGAAGGAGAAGCGCTTGATGGAGCGCATGTCCCAGGCGGCATAGACAGCGCCGCGACCGCGGGAGTGGACGCCGAGGTTATTGCTGTTGATGTTGTCGTAGAGGTATTCGCCGCCGTAGTGGAGCTGACTACCCCAGGGGAGGGATTCGCGCCGGCGGAGCTGCGTCTGGTAGTTCTCGACGATGTGGCGGTTGGTGTAGACCTGGGGACGATCGCGATAGAGGACGAAGAGGTCGGTGTGGCGGCGGTAGGCGAGGTTGAACTCGGTCTTCTCGCCGAGGCCCTGGCGGATGGAGGCGAACCAGTTTTTGGTGCGTTCCCAGGAGTTGAAGTTGCCGTAGAACTGCTCGGCGCCGAAGGGGCGATCGTTGTGGGCGAGGTTGATCTCGGTGCGCTTGAAGCGGGTGATGGAGGCGAGGGACAGATTGCGGTAATCGCGATTGGGGGCAAAGCCGGTGGAGAAGTCGCGCGAGGCGGAGAACTGCTGGGAGAGAGCACCGCGGACGATGGACCAGGCGGCGCGCTGCTGCTGGGTGCCCCAGTTGCCGAAACCGGTGCGGAGGCGGAACTCGGAAGACTCGGGGGGACGGGTGATGAAATTGACCACGCCGGCAGTGGCGTCCGAACCGTAGAGGGTGGAGCCGGAGCCCTTGAGCACTTCGACCTGCGAGAGCGCATCGAGAGGGATGGGGATGTCCATGTTGAGGTTGGAAGTCTGAACGCTGTTGAGGCGCATGCCATTCCAGAGGACGAGGGTCTGACCGAAAGAGCCGCCGCGGATGGAGACACCGCTCTGGATGGCGCCGGGGGCGCGCTCGCGGAGGTCGACGGCGGCATCGAGATTGAGCAGATCGCCAATCGTGGCGGAAACCGGGGCGAGCTCGCGGGCGGGAACGACCTTGACGGTGCGCTCCGCTTCTTCCAGCGGCAGGGGCTGATAGGCACCGGTGACGACTACGGTTTGTTTGGGGCTGGATTGGGGATCAGAGAACAGCAGAAGGTACAGCAAATATACGGACATGGTAAGGCACTTATAATCGCAACATGAATCGCAGGCAGTTCCTGGCCGGGGCGACCACGCTGGTGGCCGGGGCAAAAACGCAAAGACCCAATATTGTTTTAATGGTAGCCGACGATCTGGGGTGGCGGGATTTTGGCTGCTACGGAAACACGGATTATGAGACGCCAGCGATCGATGCGGTGGCACGGGAGGGGATGCGGTTTACGAACTCGTATGCGGCGTGTCCGGTATGTTCGCCGACACGAGCGAGCATTCTTACGGGACAGTATCCGGCGCGGCTGCAGTTGACGGACTGGATCCCGGGGCGGAAGCAGTGGCCGCAGGCGCGGGTGTTGACGCCGCAGTTTGCGCAACAGTTGCCGCTTGAGACGGTGACGATTGCCGAGGCGCTGAAGCCGCTGGGGTATCGCACGGGGAGCATTGGCAAGTGGCATTTGGGGGGCAAGGGGTTTGGGCCGCTCGAGCAGGGGTTTGATGTGAATGTGGGTGGGGATGGGCGGGGTGGGGTGCCGAAGTTTTTCGGGCCGTTTGATCTGCCGGGGCTCGAGGGGACGACGGCGAAGGATTACATGAGCGAGGTATTGACGGATGCCGCGGAGCGGTTTGTGGACGACGCGGTGGGGCACCAGCAGCCGTTCTTTCTATATATGCCGCATTATGCAGTGCATTTACCGTTGAGTGTGCGGGAGGAGTGGGCGGCGAAGTACCGGAAGAAGTTTGGGAGCGAGAAGGCGTTTCCAGTGGCGGAGTATGCGGCGCTGATGGAGTCGTTTGATCAATCGGTGGGGCGGATGTGGCGGAAGGTGGCCGGGCTCGAGAATACGATCTTTATGGTGACCTCGGACAATGGCGGGTTGCGGTATGAGGGGGCGTCGAAGCGACTGGTAACGGATAACTCGCCGCTGCGGGCGGGTAAGGGGCATTGTTATGAAGGCGGGATCCGGACGCCGCTGATTGTGAGCTGGCCGGGAAGGGTGAAGGCGGGGACGACGACGGATGCGGTGGTGAGCACGGTGGATTATCTGCCGACACTGGTAGAGGCGGCCGGAGGGAGAGCGCCGAAGGTGGATGGAGTGAGCCTGATCGATACGCTGCGGGGCAAAGGCGCGCCGCGGCGCGAGGCGATCTACTGGCACTATCCGCATTACAGCAATCAGGGTGGAGTGCCGAGTGGGGCGGTGAGGAGTGGGAATTACAAGTTGATCGAGTTTTATGAGGACCGGCGGTTGGAGTTGTATGACCTCGGCAAGGATCCGGGGGAGCGGCGGAATCTGGCGAAGGTTGAGGTGAAGAAGGCGCGCGAGCTGGCGGGCAAGCTCGAGACATGGCGCAGGAGTGTGAAGGCGTCGATGCCGACGATGAACCCGGGGTATGATCCAGCGCGGGCGGACCAGGGGTTGACGGGGGTGGAGCCGCCGACGCAGTGATGCGGAAAGTCATGGGACGTTGACCATGCCTGTTGGTAGCCATCGTAGCCGAGATCGTCGATCAGTCGTTGAAACTCGCTGAGGAGTTGTCAGACCCAACGTCGCAACGGCACTTCGGAAGAGAAGAGTACGGAGCCCGACTCATCCGGTTGGGGCGGGGGGCTTTGGCCCAGCCATGCTGGAGAGATGTGGTGCGGATGGTGAGCACAGCTTCATTACCTGAGCATGGTTTGCGGTGATGACTCCCGGCATGGCGCGGCCTGAGCGGATCAGCGATTGACGGGGGTGGAGCCGCTAGGCCGATACGGGCTGCGAATAGGCGGATTTGGCGTCGAGACTCTTGAGCTTGGCCCAACGCTTGCTGAGAAAGCGATTCCAGTACATCAGGAAGCCGGTCACGGTGAGCAATGGTGGCATGAGACCAAGAATGACCCATGTGACTTTCACCAGAAGGCCCGCGACGCCGTGGCCGCCGAAGGTGCCGAAGTGTAGGGGACCAATCCAGGACATTACGCGGTCGCCTGCGGTGGGATTGAGGCCGCGACGCCAGACAGCCAGATGTTTGCCCGTGAAGGGATCGAAATAGTGCTGGTCGGAAGTTTCAAAGGTGGGAGGGTTTTCTCGAGCAAGGAAAACGCGGATGTGACCTTTGTCATCGACGGGAAAGGTGATGCTCAACAGTTGCGCGTTGGGCGAAAGGGATTGGGCATGAGCGAGAAGCCGACGAACATCGGGCGGCGGGAACTTGCCCTTGTTGGCGAGGTTTGGCTTGGGGACTTTGGCGAGGGACACCGGGGAGAACCAGTTGACGACGCCGCGGAACTCAGCAGGCCAGGCAAAGTAAGCGCCGGTGATGGCCCACATGGAGATGATGGCCATGGTCCAGAAGCCGACGGCGCTGTGCAGATCCCAATTGACGCGCTTCCACTTCTTGGAGAAATCGACCTGGAGGGAGCGCTTCCAGTTTTTGATGCCTGGCCACCAGATGATTAACCCCGTGAGGCAAAGCAGCAGAAGAAACAGGGCGCCAACGCCATTGACAATGCGACCGGTGCGGCCGGAGAGCAGATCGAAGTGGAGCAGTTGCAGCCAACGCAGGAAGGAGGAATCTGAGCTTTTGACGGCAAGGATGGCGCCCGAGGTGGGGTCGACATCGAGAGCGATGGAGCTCTTTTGCTTGCGCACAAAAGCCTTGACGTTGGGTTCGGTTGGAGTAGGGTTACGAATCGAGGTCAAGAGGTGATCGGGATACTGGGCGCGAACCTTATCCGCCAGGGCCAGCAGATCGACCGCCGGGGCCGGAGCCTGTTGGGCAAGGTGAGAGGAGAGGCCATGTTCCATTTCGTCACGGAAGACGAGGGCAGCGCCCGTGACACCGATCAGCAAGACATAGAGACCGACTCCAATGCCGACCCAGAGATGGATCTGGAACATGGCTCTTCGTAGCCAAATGTTTTGTGGACGCTCGATCCAGCGATTCAGGATGGACATCAGATTCAGGCTCCTTGGGGAAGATTAGAAGATCAGACGCAGGCCGAACTGCAACTGGCGGCGGCCGCCATTGGTGTCGTCCAGGTTGGCGAAGCCGATGCCGGCGTCATCCAGTCTGGCGTTGGGTTGACCAAAGTTGGGCCGGTTCAAGACATTCAGCGCATCGGCCCGGAATTGCAAAGTGAGCCGTTCGGTAAACCTGGTGTCCTTGGCGATGGAGAGGTTCCAATTGACGAGGTCGCCGCCGAGTAGCGAGTTGCGCGGCTCGGTGCCGTATGGGTTGTTG
>CAZBTA010000041.1:0-17983 GCA_964494515.1 uncultured Bryobacter sp. | reverse complement strand
GCGGCGAGCGGTCTCGGTGGTGTTGACGATAAAGCGCGCTTGTTGCGGAGTGATAGCGACCAGTTGGCCCTGGCGGAGGGCCACATAGTCGTAGTAGCCGGTAGGTGAGTTGGAACCGACGAGAGCGGGAAAGCGGGTTCGCGCAGTCACGTCATCGAGAGCCACGGATGTGGCGGGAGCTTGCGGGTTGCCGGTGAAGGGGCGCAGCGGACCATCGAAGCCACCGGGACCGACGGGGGAGTTATTGAAATCGCGATCGGTGTAGATGCTGCCGAAGTTGAACTGCTGGATTGAGTAGGGTTGGCGGGACCGCAGGATCAGGGTGCCGTTCAGGCTCCAACCCGAAGTGAGGGGCCGGAGACCCAGGCGGTTGATGCCAGGGAGAGCCACCTGATAGAACGCTGTCGCGGTATTGCGGAAATCGAGGAAGCCGCGGCTATACTCGCCATCGATGGGACGGAAGGGATCCTGCGGGACGGAGGAACCGCCAGCGCCACCGAAGACATCGACGGAGGAATCTTTCTGGGTGGCGAGGGTGTAGGTGAAGCCGGCAACGGTGCTTTTGCCGCGGTAGTCGAGACGAGTCTGGAGACTTTGGTACATCGAGCGGGCGTTGTTGTCACGGAGGCGGACGAAGCCCTGGGAGCCGTTGATACGACCATTGGCGGCAACCTGAGTGCCGGCAGGTAGGAAGGCCGGGAAGTCGCGAGCAATGGTGTCGATGCGGGGATTGCCGTTGGCACTACGCAAGATGCTCGATGTGCGATTGGCGACCCAGGCGGCCTCGATCGACCAGGGGCGTCCGAGGCGCCGCTGGTAGGTGATGTTCCACTGATGACTCAAGGGAGAGCGGAAGTCGGAGGCGACAACCGTCTGATTGAGGAGGCGCGGATCGAGTTGTCCGATGGGAGCAAAGGACCGCAGCGCGGCGCGGACACCTGGGCCGGTAGGATCAGATGGCAACGAGAGGGAGGCCTGCTGACTGAGGGTGGTAGCGAGGGCCGAAGGCGTGGAGGACTGCATGTTGAGCAGAATGTTGTAAAAGGGGATGTCGTAGCTGATGCCGTAGCCACCGCGGAGCACACCTTTGCCTTTGGCAAAGAGCCAGAAGTCCGTGTCGGGAGAGTAGGCAAAGCCCAGGCGGGGAGCGAAGTTATTAGCGTCCTCACCAAGGCGGGGCACGATGCGGGTCTCTATCGGAAGAGAGGGATTGAACAGAGCGGTGTCGCGGTTAGATTCTCGCGCGAGGGTGGCTTCGTGAAGGCGGTTGATGGGCTGACCGAAGCGCTCATAGCGGAGACCGAGGTAGATGGTGAGGTCACGACGCACACGCCAGTCATCCTGAATGAAATAGTAATGCTGGAGATCAGGAACGGAGTAACCCGCCGGACCGTAAGTGACGGAGGCCTGAGTGGGTTGATTGGCGGCGAAGGCATTGAGCGAGGCGAAGGTGAATTGACCATTCGCGACGGGGAGAAAGAAGAGATCGTTCCAGCGACGGCGGACGTCAACGCCAAGACGGAGAAAGTGACGTCCGGCCTGGATGCTGGTGAGGTTGACGAGTTGGAGCGTGTCGTTGGTGCGGCCATCGGGCTGATTGGTGCCGGGCCCCCAACCGAGGTAGCCGGTGGGCAAAACGATGTTGGTAACAGCCTGGTCGAGTTCGTTGAAAGCGGGCATCTGACCGCCGCCGAGACGACGCTGGAGGCGACCGAAATGGACGCGGGACTCATTGGTGACTTTGCTACTGGCGGTGAAGATCGCGGTGAAGCCAGCCTGGCGGCCAGTGAACCCCAAGTCGGCGAGGAAGCCGTTTGCGGCCGAACCGCCCGAGTTCTTCGTGAAGCGGTCCTGATCGAAGTAGCGGCCGAAGAGTTTCCAGCGGTCACTGGTCCAGTCGAGGCGAAGACCGTACTGATCTTCAGTGAACGGGCGACGCACGAAGCGCTGGATTGCGCCGAACTCAACGGGAATGGATTGTCCATTGATGACGATGGGCACGTTGCGGACGGCCACGTTGGGCTGGAGCTCGGGGTTGCCCTCGGCGATGTTGAAGGGCGCGGCACGATCGATGAGCGAGCGGATATTGGGCGCGACGACACTGCGGAGAGTCTCAAGGCCCCGGGGGGTGGGTGTCAGGCCGGAAGGTCCGCTTTGGACGAGTTGGGATGAGGGCTGGCGGACACCCTGGTAGGAGCCAAAGTAGAAGAGACGGTTGCGGCGAATGGCGCCGCCGAGGGTGGCGCCGAAAGTCTGGGTAGTCTCAGGAGGCGCCTCTTCGAGGCCGATGCGCCGTTCGAGGTTGGTGAGGGTATCGAACAACTTCTGGTTGCGGTAGAAATACGAAGCCGTGCCGTGCAGATCATTGGAGCCGCTCTTGGTGACGACGTTTACCACCGCGCCAGTGGCCTGGCCGAATTCGGCGGAGTAGTTGTTGGTGGAGACCTGATACTCAGCTACGGCATCGATGTGGTTGGTGAAGACAGCGGGGCCGGTGGTGGTGATCTCATTGACATCCTGGCCATCGACGTTGAAGTTGTTGGAGCGACCGGAGGCGCCGTTGGCAGAAAGGCGGGTGCCGTTGGCGTTGCCGCTGCCGCCGTTGAAATCGCCGACAACGCCGGGGGTAAGAGTGAGAATGCGGTCGAGCCCCTGGTTGGCGAGAGCGACAGGCAGGGCGGCAATTTTTTCAGATGAGAAGTTGTTGCCGATCTGGGCACCGGAGGTGAGCAGATCGTCGGCCTGGGCGGTGACGGTTACCGAACCGGAGGTGGCGGCTGGCTTGAGGGTGAGCAGGACGGTGGCTTCCGCACCGAGCTTGACGATGATGCCTTCGAGACGCAGAGTGTCGAAACCCTGGCGGCGAACTTCGATGGAATAGGCACCGGGGATCAACGAACGGATGGCGAACTCGCCCTGATCGTTAGTGGCGGCATTGACGTGGGCCGAGGTTGATTTGGACTCCAGCAAAAGGGTGGTGCCAGGGACGGCCGCGCCGCTGGTGTCGAGCACGCGACCACTCAGCGACCCGGTAACGCCCTGGGCAATCGCGAGTATGGGGAGAAAGATGATGAATAATAACTGTTTCATATTGAATCTGGAGTTGCAGTCCGAGGAGAACGAGCTGGGATTGCAGGATGCAAGTGGCTTGCGTATCGGAATTCAGATGAGTGTCGATGTACGGCCGGCGGAAAGGCGTTTAGTTCAAATGCAGTTTCCCGGTAAGCCATGCCCAAAGAATCGCCTGCAACAGTATGGTCAGCGCGACTTCGAGAGAATGAAGCAAGCTACGTTTTGCACTGGTCAACATTCTGATCTCCTCCGTGGGCCAAGTTCCAAGCTTGATCACTCTCAGGTGCAACTGATTTGCAACCGTGAGTTGAGTATAACATCATGGACCTAAACGGTCGCAATAGGAAAAATGCATTTTTTTAATGCTGGGAACCGGCGTTAGGGGGCGGTGTTGTAGAAAAGGAGGCGATTGCGGCGCGTGTCGGCGAGGATGAGCTGGTCGCCTACGGCGGCAATGGGAAAGAGGAGTTGGCCTTCAGGAGTGGCGAGGGCGTAGACGGCGAGGAGTTTGCCGTCGGTGGTGGAGAACTTTGCGACCCACGTGGGCCCGGCTTTGGGTAAGTTGATGAGGCCTACGTATAACTCCTGATTTTGAGACCAGGCTGCCCAGCTGAAGCGGGATTGGCCGGAGTCATCCGGGTGACGTTTCGCGGCGGAGCCGAGCAGGCGAAAGGCGCTATCGAGATCGAGGGTGGTTACGCTGACCTGCTCTCCGGAAGGGTTGAAGTGGTAGACGCGTTCCGTCGTGCCGGTGACCAGAATAGAGCCCGATTGGGTATGAAATTCTTTGTAGATCTGCGGAATTTTGGGTTCAGGAGGTTTGCGGTCGATCCAGGAAGCCATGGATGGGAAAGGTGTGAGTTTCGTACTGGGGGGCTGGGTGTGGACCCAGAAGGATGTTTTTTTGCTCCAGCTTTCGGTGGTGATGATGATGCCCCTAGAAGCGGTGGCCTGGACCGCGGTGGTGGTAAATGGCAGGAGCTGATAGCGAACCGTGGATGGATCGCCTACCGCCGCAAGCACTGATCCATCGTTGTTGCGCAGTAAGGCGCACCAGTTGGGTCCGCTGGCGGATAGAGAGAAGAGGGAGGATGCTTGCGCCTTGAAGGGACGGGGTGGGGCGAGGAACTCAGTGCGGACGGGGTTGAGGGGTACGATGGCTTGCGCCAACAGGAGAGGTGAGCAGAGCAAGGCGAAAAGCAGGGTCCTCATCTGTCGACTCCTATAGTAAACTCCCGGCATGACGCGACGTGAGTGGATGGCGATGGCCAGTGCGGCTTTGGGCAATCGGGCGGATGGGTTGCTCAAGGCGGCGGCGCTGGCGGGTAAGCCGCGGGCGGCGGTGTTGATGGTGAGGGATGGAGGCGAGAGTTTTGTTGCGGCCTATGGGGAGGCGAAGAAGGATTCGCGGTTTCTGCTCGCTTCGATTACCAAGCCGATGAGTGCGGCGGGGGTGATGTGGCTGGTGGAGCGAGGGAAGATCGGGCTCGATGACCGGGCGCAGAAGTATCTGCCGGAGCTCAATGGGGCGATCACGGTGCGGCAACTGCTGACACATACGAGCGGGTTGCCGGATATGTTGCCCGAAAACACCGCGCTGCGGCAGCGCCATGCGCCGCTGGCCGAGTATACGCGCCTGGGACTGAAGACACCGTTGCTGTTTGCCCCGGGTGAGAAGTGGAGTTATTCGAGCACGGGGATATTGCTCGCGACCGAGATTGCGCAGAGGGTGGACGGCAGGCCCATTGCCAAGCTGCTGGCCGAGGAGATCTACCGGCCGCTGGGGATGAAGCACACGACGCTGGGCATTGATCAGCTCGACTGGGGGCGCGTGGTGCGGAGCCAGACCGAGTATGCGCCGAGTGATCTGGGGGCCACCGCGGATGCGACGCAGTGGGACTGGAATAGCGCTTACTGGCGGGGCCTGGGATCGCCATGGGGCGGGGCGCATGCGCCGGCTGAGGATGTGATGCGGTTTGTGATGGCGTTTATGGCGAAGGACGCGCCGGTGTTGCGACCGGAGACGCGGAAGATGATGATCACGAATCAGAACCGGGCGGGATTGACACCGTATGGAATCGGGTGGGCACTGGGGGCGAGATTGGGCAAAGGCCTGAGCGAGGCGGCGTATGGGCATGGCGGGTCGACGGGGACGCTCGCGTGGGCGGAACCAGAGCGAGGGAGGGCGATGGTGTTGCTGACTTCCCTGCCCGATGTGGTGGCGCGGAAGCTGGTTATCCAACCGGTGTCGGACACCATAGCCACGGGGGCATGAGGTGCATATAATGTGCCCATGAATTCGTCACGACGCAGTTTTGTAGCGGCCGCAGCCGCGATGCCGATCGCCGCGCAGTCATCGGCAAACGGAGTGCCCACACGGCCCCTGGGCAAGACGGGCGTACAGGTATCGATCCTCGGGTTGGGGGGGCACCATCAGGCACGGCCGAAAGAAGAAGCGGATTCGATCAAGCTGGTGCACGCGGCGATCGATAACGGGATCACGTTTATGGATAACGCGTGGGATTACCATGACGGGCGCGCCGAGGAAGTGATGGGCAAGGCGCTGGCGATGGATGGGTATCGCAAGAAGGTGTTCCTGATGACGAAGGTGTGTGATCGCGATTATGCGGGGGCGATGAAGCATCTCGACGAGAGCCTGCGGCGGCTGAAGACGGACGTGATTGACCTGTGGCAGTTTCACGAGTGTAACTACTACAACGATCCGGAGTATGTGGTGGAGAAAGGTGGACTGAAGGCGGCGCTTGAGGCCAAGAAGCAGGGCAAGATCCGGTTTATTGGATTTACCGGGCACAAGCATCCGCGGATCCATCGGAAGATGCTGGCGCTCAACTTTAACTGGGATGCCTGCCAGATGCCGAATAACGTGATGGATTACCAGTTTGAGAGTTTTCGGCATGAGGTGATGCCGGAGTGTGCCAAGAAGGGCGTGGGTGTGATCGGGATGAAGGGGTGCGGCGGCGAGGGCAACATGCTGAAGGATGGGGTGGTGACGGTGGAGGAGTGCTACAAGTACTTTCTGTCACAGCCGGTGAGCACGCAGGTGGTGGGCCTCGCGAACATGGAGGACCTGAACCGGGCGCTGAACATTGTGCGGAGCTTCAAGCCGATGACGCAGCCGGAACTGCAGACGCTAAGCGCGCGGCTGAAGACGGTGGCGGGGGATGGGCGCTATGAGCACTTCAAGACGACGCAGCGCTATGACGCCGGGTATCACCGCAAGCAGCATGGGTTTGCCTAGTTAGAGGCGCCGGAGGCGCAGCGAAGCGTCGGACACGAACGTGAGCACGAGGGTGTGGTTGTTCTCAAGCACCCTCGCATTGCGTTGCATACGGGGCTGATACATGTAGCCGATCTCCATTTTGAGGTGGGGGGCGATGGAGTGGCCGATGGAGATTTGGGCGCGGTTCTGATCGAACAGGGTGCTCACGTGGGGCGGGACGTTGAGCCAAAGCTCGTTGGAGGCTTGCCAGTAGTAACCCTGGCGGAGGGGGAACTGGCGGCGCCACAAGAGACGAAGGCGGTGTTGATACCGGGTGACATCGTTGTCGCGGATCCAACGCTCTTCGAAACGGGCGCGCCAAAGATTACCGCTTTGCCGCCAGGAGATCTGCTGGTGGATACGGTGCTCGTGGGTGTTGTTGGCTATGGGGTGCTGCCCCCAGCGGTAGGAATGAAACGAGGTGTAGCCGCCGAGGACGGCTATGCCGTGACCGAGGGTGCGCTCGAGACTCAGGCGGTAAAGATTCTGCTGCCAGGCGGTGATGACCTCGTGACGACGGAAATGGAGCTCGGGGACGAGGCTCCAATTCTTGCTGATCGCGTGACTACCGTTGTACACAACCCAGGCGTTGAAGTTGGAGTCGATGATCTCCTGGCCGTAGAGGCCCGAGAAAGATAACAACAATGTAATCACCGCGCGAGTCATGTGTTGCTGCATCTTATCGTATGTTTTGCGGACTTCCTGCGGACCAGATTAAAGATATTCCGCACCTGAACGATAAGCAGCACGAGCGAAGTCTAGCTTTTGAAATCCATCTCATGTCAACTGTAGTGCCGACCGAGCAACAATCAGACTCTTTACAAGAGCAGATCCGAGCCCTGGGCAGAGCGAACGCGAGCACCGAAGAGCTGCTGGCGGAGCTGGAACAGGCGCGTGAGCTGGAATCGTTGTTGACGCAGCGCAACCGGGAACTGCAATTTGCGCAGGCGCTTGAGGCGGATCGCAACCGGGTGCTGGAGCTGGTGGTGCGCAATGAGCCGATCAGCACGGTGTTTGATGCGCTGTTCCAACTGATTCAGCGGCAATTGCCTGATTCCTGTGTGGCAGTGACGGCGCTGCACGAGTTGCGGATCGACTGTTACTTCAGCCCGACGATGCCGGAGCGCATGAAGCGTGAATTGCGGCGTTCGATCCGGGCGATTAACTGGCAGGATGTACTGGCCGGAAGATCTTCGGCGCGCTCGACACTGCATGTCGAAATGGACCGCATCGCGGCGGAAAACTGCAAGAAGAAGATGTTGACGGCCGGCATACAGGGCGCTTCCGGACGGACGATTGGCACGATGCAATTGTTTGCCGACAAGGACGCGGGCGCGGAAGTGGAACTGATATTCGAGAAGTGCACGGTGTTGGCGAGCTTTATTCTCGAGCACTTTCAACTGTATGACGAACTGGCGTTCCAGGCGCAGCATGACGCACTGACGGGGTTGCCGAACCGGACGTTGTTTGAGGAGCGGCTGCGGCAGGCGATCGGACTTTGTCGCCGGACGGACCGGCGCTTTGCTTTGTTCTGGGTGGATCTTGACCGCTTCAAGCTGATCAACGACACGCTGGGGCATCATGTCGGGGACGAACTGCTGTATCAGGTGGCTTGTCGATTGCGCTCGAGCTTTCGCGGCACGGACACGGTGGCAAGGCTGGGCGGGGATGAATTTGCCATTATCCTGACTGAAATTGAAGACCTGAATGATCTGGACCGGATCGCCGAGAAACTGATCAGCCGGATGGAGCAGCCGATGCGGATCCAGGAACATGAGCTGGTGGTGACGGGCAGTGTGGGGATTGCCTGTTTTCCGGATCATGCGGATGATATGAGTTCGCTGCTGCGGGCGGCTGATGTGGCGATGTATGAGGCGAAGGCGGCTGGCAAGAATGCGTATCACCTGTTTACGCCCGCCAATGCCGAGGGACTGGAGACGCGGTTGCTGATGGAGCGCAACCTGCGCGGGGCGATCCAGAAGGGTGAGATGTCGCTGCACTACCAGCCGCAATGTGGCAACGACGGCAACATCATGGGCATGGAGGCGCTGGTGCGCTGGACATCGGCGCGGCTGGGCAATGTGTCGCCGGCGGCGTTTATTCCGATTGCCGAGGCGACGGGACTGATTATTCCGCTGGGGGACTGGGTGCTTGAAGAGGCATGCCAGCAGGCGGCCCGCTGGAAGGCGGAAGGGATGCCGATGCGGGTGGCGATCAATGTGTCGGCCCAACAGTTTTTGCGGCAGGATTTTTGCCAGAAGGTAAGCGATGTGCTGAAGCAGCATGAGTTGCCGGCGGATCTGCTGGAGCTGGAGGTGACGGAATCGTGCATTGCGACGCATCCGGAGCAATGCAATGAACAGTTGCAGCGATTGCGGCAGTTGGGCATCAGCGTGTCGATCGATGACTTTGGGACGGGTTACTCGTCGTTGAGCCGGCTGCAGGAAATGGCGATTGACTCGATCAAGATCGACCGGCAGTTTATTGCGAATATCCGGTCGGATCAATCGCATGAGGCGATCGCGCTGGTGCAGGCGATTCTACGCATGGCCGAGAGCCTGAAGTTGCGCGTGGTGGCAGAGGGCGTGGAGACGGCCGAGCAACTGGAAGTGTTGCGGAATTTGGGGTGCATGCTGTCGCAGGGTTACTATTTCTACCGCCCGCAAGCGGCGGAGAACGCGACCCGACTTTTGCGGTCGCGACGCGACGAAATGGCGCCATGATGCATCCTAGACATGGATGTCCATTCAGTCTTTTCCCAACAGTGAAGTAGCACTTGGCCGCATGGTGGTGCGCCGGGCGCTGCCCGTGCGTAACAAGCGCATGATCGGAGCGTGGTGCTTTCTTGACCGGTTTGGCCCGATGAGCTTTGCCGATGACAAGCCGATGGACGTGGCGCCACATCCGCATATTGGGCTGCAAACGGTGACGTGGCTGCTTGAAGGGGAGATCCTGCATGACGACAGCCTGCGCTGCGAGGCAGTGGCGCGGCCGGGCGGGGTGAACGTCATGACGGCGGGGCATGGCATCTCGCACGCGGAGCAGACGCCAAAGGACCATTCGCACAAGCTGAACGGAGTGCAACTGTGGACGGCGTTGCCGGAGGAGCGGCGCCATGGGGCGGCGCAGTTTGAGGCGATTGGCGAAGTGCCACGGGTGGAGCAGGCGGGCGGGATTGTGTCGGTGTTTGCCGGGGAGTTGCTGGGCAACCGCTGCACGGCCGCATACTTTAGCGAGATCGTGGGGGCGGAAGTGGCGATCCATGCGGGATGCCAGGTGGAGATGGACCTGCGGCGGGATTTTGAATATGGAGTGCTGCTGCTCGAAGGTGCGGCATGGCTTGAGGGGGAGTTACTGCTCGACAAGCAGCTGTACTATCTGGAGCCGGGTGGGACGGCGGTGCAGTTCAGCTCGAGCGTGGGGGCGAAGGTATTGCTGATCGGCGGGCCGCCGTTTCCCGAGAAGATTCTGATGTGGTGGAACTTTGTGGGGCGGACCGCGGAGGAGATTGCGGCGGCGAAGGCGGATTGGGAGGCGTTTCGGCGGTTTGGGGAGGTGCATGGGTATGTGGGGCCGAGACTCAATGCCCCGCCCCTGCTGAAAATTGGAGGCCAGCGGACCGATCAGGCATACTGATCTGGATGATGGGGAAATTGATGTTGCTGCTGGGGCTGGCGACGGCCACGGCGGCGGGACAGGCGGCAGAGATCCGCAAGATCGTTGGCGGCGGGAATCACTTTCTGGTGCTGTATGCGGATGGTCGTGTGGGGGGATGGGGAGATACGCGGGATGGACAGTTGGGACCGCGGGCGGCGCTCGAAGTTACCAGTGGTCACGCGGCGCAGTATGTCGAGATAGCGTTGCCGGGACGAGTGGTGGATGTGGCGGCGGGCATGAGAACGTCCTACTTTCTGATGGAGGGTGGGACGGTATTGGCGCTGGGGTATGGCACGAATGGTCAGCTGGGTTGTGGGGAGAAGTGTACGGCAGCGGCGGAGACGCCGGTGAATGTGCCGCTAGCGGCCGATGTGGTGGCGATCGAAGCCGGTGGGGAGAATGGGTTTGCCCTGCACCGCGATGGCACGGTGAGCGGGTGGGGACCGCGAGAAAAGGGCATGGTGGGCGGGGCGACGGGGATTGCTTACCGGCCGGAGAAGGTGGCGGGAGTGACGGGGATCCGGCAGATCAGCGCGAGCGTGACGCATGTGGTGGCGCTGACGAATGGGGGCGAGGTGATGACGTGGGGCAAGCCGGTGTTTGGGGTGGTTTACACAGATGACAAGATCGAGGCGCCGCATGTGGTGGCGGGGCTGAGTGGGGTGGTGCAGGTGGTGGCCGGGCGGTGCTCGTTTGCGCTGTTGGGAAATGGAACGGTGTGGGTGTGGGGCAACAACGGGCACGCGGAGTTTGGCAACGGCAACAGGACGGATGATGAGCGCACGAGAGAACCGCGGCAGGTGCGCGGGTTGCCGGCGATCGCGAGACTGGCCGATGGGGGCCATTCGTACATGCTGGCGCTCGATCGCAATGGCGGGGTGTATGGATGGGGCAATAGTGATTGGGGCCAGGTGGGTAACGGAGTGTCGGGACAGGAACAGGCATCGCCGGCAAAGGTGAGGGTGACGGGGGTGAAGGCGGTGTTTGCCGGTGGGGGGAACTCACTGGCCGTGCGGCAGGATGGGACGTTGTGGTTTTGGGGAGTGGGTGGGGTGTACCGGCGGGCGTGGCCAACGGTGGGGAACGTCAAGGTGCCGACGCAGTTGGTGATTCCGACGGGGCTGGTGGTGAAGTAGATCGCTTGCCACAAGGCCTGTGTTGTGGAGGGACGAGCGGAATCACACGGACCTTTTGGCAAGCAATCAGAGGGATCGGGACTGGCTCCGCTCATGAGCACAGCGCCGTTACTTTTTCATCATGCACCAGCAACGGGAATGCGGCCAGAGAACAAAAATCCTAAGGGTACTGGCTATACCCCTTCGCGAACAAATAGCGAAAGAGATTTGGTTTCAGTGAGTTGGCGGAGGTCGAAATCGAGGGCGGCGTGGTTGCCCCAGATGACGGGAGCGCCGGAGGCGGCGATGGCCTCGATGCGGTGGCAGCCGAGGACGCCTTCGCGCTCGGCGTAGAAGCCGTAGGAGCGACAGCGGATGGGGCGGGCGTCGTAGATGAGGCAGGTATCATTGTCCGGGTCGAGGAAGGGACAGACGACGGGGCGTGTGGCGTCGTCGAGGGAAGTAAGTGCCGCGTGGACCCGTTCGCGCTCAGCGTCTGGCAGTTGGCGGTAGGCGGCGCGCATGCGTTGCCACTCGACGGCCGAGATGGTGGGAACGGCGGCGAGGGAGCGGCAGCAATCCGCACACCCCCGGCGGCAGGGCCAATCCTCGTGATGGGTAACAATTTGAGAAGCGCGAGCGTCAATCGCAGCATCGATCTGGTACAGTTTCGAAACTTCCTCAACCCTGGACATAAGCTAAAACAATGTGTGATCAAAACCATTTTGAAGAAGACCGCCTGGAATTTGAAGCCCGCGGTCTGGTAACTCGCAAGCAGTTTGGCGCGATGTTGGGCGCCGGTGTGGCCATGATGTTGCCGCCGGTGGCCAATGCCGTGACGGTGGTGGAATCAGAAGTCACGATTCCGACGCCGGATGGCAACGCTGATGCTTACTTTGTGCACCCGGCGACGGGCAAAGCGCCCGCCGTGCTGATCTGGCCGGACATCTTTGGTCTGCGGCCGGCGTTCAAGCAGATGGGCAAGCGGCTGGCGGAATCGGGCTACACGGTGGTGGTGGTGAACCCGTTCTACCGCGCGAAGAAGGCGCCGACGGCGGAAGCCGGGGCGGCGACGCCGATTCAGGAAGTGAGGACGCTCGCGCAGGGGCTGAACCCGACGACGCATGCGACGGATGCGAAGGCGTTTATCGCGTGGCTTGATAAGCAGAAGGCCACGGCGACGAACAAGAAGGTGGGCACGCAGGGATATTGCATGGGCGGGCCGATTGCGTTCCGTACGGCGGCGGCAGTGCCGGAGCGGGTGGGCGCGGTGGCTTCGTTCCATGGGGGCGGGCTGGTGACGGATCAGGAGACGAGTCCGCTGGCGATGGCGTCGAAGACGAAGGCGAATTTTCTGGTGGCGATCGCGGCGAATGATGATCAGCGGGCGCCGAAGGAAAAGGACGTGCTGAAGGAGACGTTTGAGAAGGCGAAGCTGAAGGCGGAGATTGAAGTGTACGCCGATGCGGCGCATGGGTGGTGTCCGCCGGACTCGCGCGTGTACAACGAAGAAAAGGCCGAGAAGGCGTGGGCGCGGTTGCTCGAGTTGTACAAGACGAGCCTTGGCTAGAGGCTGGCTTGGCAATTTGCCTGGAGGGGGCCCCGGAGATGGGGCCCCTTTTGTTTTTTGTGGCGGGTGAGCACAAAAGACTTGCTTCCAGCAGTGCGTTATTCTACTCCTAAGGACTATAGGAATGACCCAATCGATCATGCCGGGTACGCTCGACCTGCTGATTCTGAAGGCCGTGTCGCTCGGCAAGCATCATGGCTATGGCGTGTTGTTGCGGATTGAGCAGTTGTCGGGCGGAGCGTGGGCGATCGAACAGGGGGCGCTTTATCCAGCGCTGTTTCGACTGGAAAGTAGAGGCTTGATTCAATCCGAATGGGGTATCTCGGAAAACAACCGCCGCGCGAAGTTCTATTCCCTGACGACCGCGGGCCGCAAGCACATGAAGATCGAGGCCGAGAACTGGAGACGAACGGTGGAGCTGATGGACATGGCTCTGCGCGCCGAACCGACGTGAGGCCACTGAACGAGATCGAAGAAGAGCTGCAGTTTCACATCGAAGCGCGGGCGGCGGATCTCGAGAGGCGTGGCAAGAGCCCGGAGGAGGCGCTGCGCGAGGCGCGGCTCGAGTTTGGATCGGTGGCGCGGTATGTGGAGGAGAGCCGCGAGGCGACGCCGCAGGGGAAGCTGGCGTCAATGGTGGGAATGCTGGAGCGGGCGACGCGGCCGTTGCGGCGGGATTGGGCGTTTCAGGTTTTGCATCTGGCGGCGCTGGCGACAGGGATTGCGGCGGTAACGGTGGTGTTGTCGCTGGGTGAGCAACTGATCTGGCATCCAACAACTTATCCGCATGCCGAGAGGATCTATAGCGCGCGGACGCGAGTGCCGTCGATGCGACATATCTGCGATACGTTGCCGGCGAGTGTGAGCTATTACGAGGCGTGGCGCAACCAGTGTCGAGAGTGTGAGCGGATTGCGCTGATCGGGGTGGGTTATCACCCGGTGGGGACGACGAAGGAACGCGTGTTTGCCTTTGAGGTGACGCCGAGCTTCTTTGCGATGACAGGGGCGAAGGTGGTGATGGGGCGCGTGTTTGCACCAGGCGAGGAGGGGCCGAATGCCCCGCCTGTGGTGTTGTTGACGGAAGATTACTGGCGCGAGCACATGGGGGCGCGACAGGATGTGATCGGCCAGCGGCTGGGGGACTGGACGGTGATTGGCGTGGTGTCGCGGGAATTGCAGTTTCCGAAGTGGACGCAACTGGGGGAGATGATGCATGCGCCACCGCGGATGGATGTGTTGCTGCCGCAGCGGGCGGATAGCAGCCATCGGGAAGCACCGGAGCAGTTTCGCTGGGCGGCGTGGATTGAGGTGAAGCCGGGGGTAGACGTGCGCGCCCTTGAGGCGCAGTTGAGCCGGTGGATCCAGCCGTTTGGATCGACAGAGCGGGCAGGGTTGAGCGTGGAGTTGGTGCGGCTCAATGAGTCGTTTGCGATGGGCGTGGACCGATGGATGATGATGCTGGTGGGTGGGGCGGGGATTGTGTTGCTTGCGATTTGTTTGAACTTTGGGAATATACAAATCGCGCGGTGGAGAGCGATGCGGCGTGACCTGGCGGTGAGGGCGGCGATGGGAGGATCGCCGATGGAGTTGATGCGGGTGGCGATGGGTGAAGGGGTGATCGTGGCGGGGTGTGCGGCGTTGGTCGCGCTGGTGTTGGCGCTGGGGGCGATGGCGGCACTGCGACAGGCGAGCCCAAATTTTCTGCCGCCGTTGGAGAGGGCGGGAGTGAACGGGTGGATCTGGCTGGGGGTGAGCGGAGTGGTGATGGTGGCGGGGATGATGTGCGTGGCGGCACAAGCCGTGCGCGAGTGGGGACAGTTGCGGTGGCCGAAGACGGGCGAAGGCGATGGGGGATCGGGATTGCTCGTGCCGGCGGCGGCGGTGAGCGTGGGGCTGACGATCCTGTCGGCGTTGATGTTGCTGGGGTATGCGCGGTTGCGCGGGGAGGACCCTGGGTTTGCGGCGCGGGGGTTATGGTCGTTGTGTATTTCCACTCCAGCGGGGATCAAAGACCCGTATCAAATCCATGAGGCGCACCAGCGGATGCTCAAGAAGTTGCGCGCGATCCCACAGGTGAAAGTGGCGGCGCATGCATTGAGCATGCCGCTGTTAGGGGAGATCCGGCTCGATGCGATTGGGAGACCGGGGCGGGATGGCAGCGGGTTGATCGGGAGCTGGCGGCAGGTGAGTGTGGGGTACTTTGATGCGGTGGGCACGAAGATCCTGATGGGGCGGCAGTTTGAGCCGCACGATGAGGGGCGGCATGTGGTGGTGATCTCCGAGCGGGTGGCGGCGGAGGTGTTTCCGTATGAGGATCCGCTGGGGAAAGTGGTGCTACAGAATGAACCGTGGGGGACTTTCCAGGCAGAGGTAATTGGGGTGGCGGCGAATGTGAAGTCGCAGATGGAGGCGGATGCGCCGCCGATGGTCTACGTGCCGCTGTGGACGGCGGGATTGTCGGAGGTGTACTACGCGATTCGAAGCGAGGCGAGGGGAGAGGAGTTGTTGCCGCAGTTGCGGGCGGCGGTGAAGGCGGCAGGCATGTATTTGTCAGAGGGGAGGACAACGGTGCATGAGAGCGTGGTGGATAGCCAGACGGGCGTGCGGCGGTGGCATGCGATTGTGACGGCGGGGTTTGCGGTGACGGCGGTGTGGACGGCATGCCTGTCGCTGTTTATCCTGGTGCGCAATGCGGTGGCGAGCCGGCGGGGGGAGATCGGGATCCGGATTGCGTTAGGGGCGACGAGACGCGATGCGGCGCGGATGTTGCTTAAAGATGCGCTGCGGCCGATTGTGGTGGCGATTCCGATTGGCGCGGGGATGGCGTATGGGGTGGCGCGGCTGCATGCGTTTGAGTTGTATGGGGTTAGCCCGGCGGAGCCGTGGGCGTTTGTTGGGGCGGTGGGGGGAGTGATGCTGGTGGCGGCGGGGGCGGCGCTGTGCAGTATCCGGCAGGTGAACCGGCTCGATATGGGAGCGGCGCTGCGATCGGAGTGAAGGCTAACGCTGTTTGACTAGCGACCAGGTTGTGCCGAGCTTGTCGCGGAGGACGAGGATCTTGCCGCCGCGGACGGCCTCGAAGTGGGCAGCGAAGGATTCGCTCGAGCCCTCGAAGCGGTTGGTGCAGGTGAGGGCGAAGCCATTGGCCTTGAAGGCGCCGCGATAGACGACGCGGTTGAACTTCATGTTGCCGACGGCGCCGCTGGCGCCCGCGTGGTCGCTCTCGTAGGTGCCGTTGGCGTTGAACGTGTAGCGATCGGAGGTGGCGACGCCGGTTGCGCCGGCGTAAGCGCCGGTGGAGACGTAGTAGTAAGAGAGGGTGGAGGAATCGCCCGCGCCCCAGGTGCCGGTGAGCTCGGCGGGGGTGACGGGGAAGCGATTGCGGAACTGCATGTCGGAGAGTTTTTCCCAGCCGAATTCCTCATTGCGGTAGGGGCCGAAGGCGGCTTCGTGGTCGGCGCGCGAGGGGGCGACGAATTCGAGATAGCGGCCGTTGCCGTTGGACGAATGCTTCTTGAAGAGGACGACGTAGACGTTGCGGCCGGTGGATTTTTCGGTGAGGTCGGCTTCGATGAAGGTGATGGATTCGAAGCTCTGGATGGAGCGCCGGCGATAGTTGCGCATGTTGTCGTAGCGGGGGGAGATGAGGAGATTCCAGGCGCGGACGTCGGCGCGCTCAAGGCTGGATTCGTAGGCGTCGGCTTGCTGGTTGGGGTAGTGGATGCGGACCTTGAGGGGGCCGCGGGTGACCTCGACGAAGTCGGGGGTGATGGTGGCGTCGGATTGGGTGGTTGAGACGACTGCTTCGATGCGGGCGAGAAGGCGATCGAGATCGGCAGTGAACTGGGGCGTGTTGGTGAGGCCGATGGCGCTGGCGCCACGGCCACCGGCGATGAAGCTGATGAGGCGGGCGTAGGCGGGCTGGTTGTTGAAGGTGATGGTGGCTTCCGCGCGACGGCGTTCCGCGCCGTTGAGGGACTCGGGGGTGGTGATGGTGGGGGAGCCGGTGATGGGGAAACGGCGGGTGACCTCCATCTTGAACTCGTTGTCGAACTCTTCGCGTGAAGTGGCGAGGGCGTTGTGAGAGCGGTTGATGATGAGCTGGGCCCATTGGCCACGAGCGGCGTCGACACGGCTGAAGACGATGGCCTCGGGCTTGGACTCGCGGCGCCAGCCGGCGGGGGCCTCGAAGCGGAGGAGATCGAAGGTTTCGACCTGGGCCAGGAGAGTGGCCGCGGTGAGGAAGACGGTGGCGAACTTCACTGGCAGTTGATCATCCAGCGGACGCCGAAGCGATCGGTGAGCATGCCGAAGGCGGAGGACCAGAAGGTCTTGTCGATGGGCAGCTCGATCGAGCCTTCTTCGGCGAGGGCGGCGAAGATGGCGTGGGCGCGGGTGGCGTCGTCGAGCGAGACGATGAGGCTGACGTTGGATTTGGAGGCGTAGGCGTCGGGATTGGGATCGTCGCAGAGCATGAGCGTCGATTCGCCGAGTTGGAGCGTGCAGTGCATGATCTGATCGGCGGGAGCGGAGGTGGCCATGGGGGATTCGCCGAAGGTCTGCTGGAAGATGACCTGGGCGCCGAGCTTTGCGACGTAGAAGTCGATGGCGTGGCGGCAGTTGCCGCGGAGGGCGACGTAGGGCGCGACGGTGAGCATGGTGACCTTCAGTGTAAAGCAGCCTATTTGACGTATAGGCGCCGGTCTGAAACTATTCGCGGCGAAGTTGAATCGTAGGAGTACCTATATGGCAACTGAATCCAAATGTCCCTTTAGCGGCGGTACCGGCCGCGCCCGTAACAATGCAGGCCCGACGAATGAAACGTGGTGGCCGCAGCAGTTGAATCTGAAAATCCTGCACCAGCAGCAGCCGAAGGCAAACCCGATGCCGGACGGGTTTGATTACCGCAAGGCGTTTGAAGCGTTGGATCTTGATGCGGTAGTGGCGGATCTGCGGCATTTGATGACCGATTCGCAGGACTGGTGGCCGGCGGATTATGGGCATTATGGGCCGCTGTTTATCCGCATGGCGTGGCATAGCGCGGGGACTTACCGGATCCATGATGGGCGGGGTGGCGCGGGGTCGGGATCGCAACGATTTGCGCCCCTGAACAGCTGGCCGGATAACGCGAACCTCGACAAGGCGCGGCGGCTGTTGTGGCCGATCAAGCAGAAGTATGGGCGGAGTATCTCGTGGGCCGACTTGATGATCCTGGCGGGGAATGTGGCGATCGAGTCGATGGGGCTCAAGACGTTTGGGTTTGCGGGTGGGCGAGTGGATATCTGGGAG
>CAZBTA010000040.1:0-27854 GCA_964494515.1 uncultured Bryobacter sp. | reverse complement strand
GTGATCGCAAATGGCAGCGCCTTTGATTCACCACCAAACTCGGCGAGCGGGATGTACTGGATGTTGTCGACGCCCAGGCTCTTGTAGAACTGGTACAGCTCGCGCGCCTTGTGGATGTTCGCCTGGCTCAGCACGCACAGGATGTTGAATTCCACCTTGTTCTTCTGCAGCGCCTCAAGGCCGCGCATCACCCACTTGTAGGTCCCATGCCCGTCCTTGTTGTAGCGATAGCGATCGTTGATGTCCTCTGGCCCGTCGAGCGACAGCCCGATCAGAAACTGATATTGCTGGAACAACTGGCACCACGCATCATCCAGCAGCACGCCGTTCGTCTGCAGCGCGTTTGATACCGATTGCCCATCGCGCCCGCGCGCCTGTTGCAATCGCACCAGCTTTTCAAAAAACGGCAGCCCCGCCAGCGTTGGCTCACCACCCTGAAAGGCAAATGTCGATTGCGGGTAGGAATAGAACAGCCACGAATCCACCAGCCGCTCGAGCGTCTCGTCAGACATGCGCCGCTGCGGCAGCTCAGCGTAGGGGTCGAGATCGCGATCGAGGTAAAAGCAATAGCTGCAGTCAAGGTTGCACAGCGCCGAAGCGGGCTTGATCAGGATCGACGTCAACCGGGGCGCGGCGCCGCCACGCTCGGAGTACATCGGGATCCCGGGCCCCGAAGCTTGCCCCAGAATGTGAAACTCGTCAACTGCCATGATGTCGAGTCTATCAAGCGGGTTCTTGCATCATAGTGGTGTAAGGAGTTTTCCCATGAGCAAGATTTCGATTGGTTTGACCGACGAACAGCGTGAGGGCGTGGCCGCCCTTTTGCGCGGGACGCTGGCGGATTTGTACATCCTCTACACCAAGACCCGCAAGTATCACTGGAACGTGGAAGGCCCCCACTTCCACGACCTCCACAAGTTCTTCGAAGCCCAGTACGACGAGCTCGACGAGACGATTGACGAAGTAGCCGAACGCATCCGCTCGCTGGGCATCTATTCGCCCGGCAGCTTTGCCGAGTTCAGCAAGGACGCCCGCCTCAAGGAAGACGCCGGTGGACCCATCCCCGCCCCGACCATGATCGCCAACCTGCTCGCCGACCACGAAGCTGTAATCCGCAGCCTGCGAACCGACCTGCAGAAAGCCGCCGATCTGGGCGACGCCGGCAACAGCGACTTCCTCACCGGCCTTCTCGAGAATCACGAGAAAGCGGCCTGGATGTTGCGCTCGCTGCTCAAGTAAAGCGAAGGCCCCTCACGCGAGGGGCCTTTTTCATTTAAAACAGGATGTTCTGGTTGCCGCCCAGCCGCGGCACTTTGAAGTACTCAAACGCCTCCACTGTGGCCTCGCGGCCCTTGTTGGTGCGCTTGATGAAGTTCTTCTGGATCAGAAACGGCTCGTAGACTTCTTCAAGCGTCGTCGGATCTTCACCCGCCGCAATCGCCCACGTATTCAGCCCCACGGGCCCGCCACGATACGTCTTCAGCATCGTCTCCATCAGGCGGTAATCCGTCTCATCGAGCCCGAGCGGGTCCACGTTCAACAGCTCAAGCGCGGCATCGAGCACCGCCTCGGAGATCTCACCCTTCGCCTTCACCTGCGCGTAATCGCGAATCCGGCGCAGCAGCCGGTTGGCAATACGCGGCGTGCCACGGCTGCGACGCGCGATCGAGATCGCAATGCTGTCCGGCAATACAAAGTTCAGGATGCGCGCCGAGCGGCTCACAATACCGGCCAGATGCTCGTCGCTGTAAGGATCCAGTCGCAGCACGAGGCCAAAGCGCCCCCGCAATGGCGAGCTGATGTTTCCGAGCTTGGTCGTCGCTCCAACTGCGGTAAACTTCGGCACCGGCAGCGAATGCGTGCGCGCCCCCGGCCCTGTGCCGACGAGGATATCGACGCGAAAGTCTTCAAGCGCGCTGTAGAGCATCTCTTCGACATCGGGCGCCAGCCGGTGGATTTCGTCGATAAAGAACACCTGCTTCGGCCGGATGCCGCTCAGCAAGCCGGTCAGATCAAGCTTTTTCTGCAGCACCGGCGCCGCCGTCTGCTCAAATGCCGTCCCCAGCTCATTGGCAATCAGTGTGGCGAGCGTTGTTTTGCCCAGCCCGGGCGGGCCGTGCAACAACACGTGATCCATCGCCTCGCCTCGCATCCGCGCGGCTTCGATGGCGATGGCAAGGTTCTCTTTAAGGTTGTCCTGTCCGGTAAAATCCGCAAGGCTGCGCGGCCGTACCGAGGCCTCAAACAGCCTCTCGTCGTCCTGCGGTTCGCTCGCAATAATGCCGCGTTCAGTCATCCAAACTCAAGGTTAACGTATGAGCCCGAGACTCTTGCGAAACAGCTCCTCGAAGTTTGCCGACGTCATCTCGCCCTTGGCTTTGGCCACGGCCTGCTCGGCCGCCGCCGCGTTCGACCCCAGATTGATCAGCGCCGAGAGCACATCCTGCTCAAGCGGCGAGAAGTCGGCGCTCGGCCCGCTCGGTCGCTTGGCCACCACTGCTCCGGCGGCTCCCGGCAGGTCATCCAGCTTGTCTTTGAGCTCGAGCACCATGCGCTCAGCCGTCTTCTTGCCAATGCCGGGGATCCGCGTCAGGCTCGCCACATCGCCACCACGCAGGCAGGCCACGAGGTTCTCAACGGCAATACCACTCAGCACCTTCACCGCCAGCGACGGCCCAATTCCCGAAACACTGATCAGCCGCTCAAAGGCCCGCTTCTCGATCGCGGTCTTAAAACCAAACAGCGTAATCGCGTCCTCGCTCACCTTCGTGTTGATGCGCAGGCTCACCGGGGCGCCCGCATCGGGCAGGCCCGAATACGTGCTCACCGGCACGGTCACCTCATAGCCGACGCCTCCCGCCAGCACAATCACGGTGCCCCCGGATTTTTCGAGCAGGTTGCCCTCAAGGTAAGCAATCATAAAAACACCATAGCTTATGGCTCGTCGTTTGTTTTTTGTTTCTGAGGTGCGCAGTGGGCGCGCCGAGTTGCGCGGAGAAGAAGCCAAGCACCTTTCGCGCGTTTTGCGGGTGGAACCGGGGCAGGTCTACGAGATCTCCGACAACACCCAGAAGTACCTCGCCAAGGTCTCCGAGGCCCACAAGGAAGCGGTGCGGTTCGAGATCCTCGAGAAATTCGAGGTCGAGCGCGAGCGCCCCTTCATCCACCTCTACGCCGCCATCATCAAGTTCGAACACTTCGAGTGGGGCATCGAGAAGGCCACCGAACTGGGCGTCGACCGCATCATCCCCGTCCAGAGCGCCCGCACCGAAAATGGTCTCGACAAGGCCGTCGCCAAGCGCCTCGAGCGCTGGCAGCGCATTGGTCTTGAGTCGAGCCAGCAGTGCCGCCGTGTCTTTCTGCCGGAGATCGAAGGCGTGACGCGCTTTCGCGACGTGCTCAAGTCCGCCAGCGGCGATCGCCTCTTTCTCGATGAGAATCGCGAAGGCAATCTCCTCGCCAATCACGAGCGCACCACCGAAACAATCAACCTGCTGATCGGCCCTGAAGGCGGCTGGACCGACGACGAGCGCACACAGGCGCGCGAAGCCGGTTGGACCCCCGTCAGCCTTGGCCCACGCGTTCTGCGCGCCGAGACGGCATGGATCGCCTCACTCGCGATCCTGCGTCGCTAGACGCTGCGCACCACCGCCGCCACAGGCGCCGAGCCCACCGGAATCATCGTAAACAGCGGCGCCGTCTTCTGCCGCTTCGACACAATGTTCTGCAGGCGGATGATCGCAATGTCGCCCGAGCGTTGATTGAGCACCAGCGCCATCTGGTTGTCCGGTGTCACGATGACGGCGCGCGGGTCTGCCCCCACGGCCACCACGGCCGCCAGCTTCTGCGTGCGCACATCCAGCACCGACACCGTGCCCGTCGAAGGGCTGGTCACAAACAAGAATTGCGGCGAGGTCGACACCGCCATCGGCCCGGGCGCCTTACCACTCAATAGCGTTGCCGCCACCTGCGATTGAAACGGGTACACCACCACCACGCCATCCAGCCCCTCGCCTGTGATGAACAACTGGCCGCCGTCCGCGTTGAAGCAAAGGTTCTCGGGCTTGATCGGCAGTGGCAGGGCCACCACCACTTTGCCCGTCGCGCTATCCACCATCGTCAACTGCCGCGCCTCAATGTGCGTCACGATCACCATGCTGCCGTTATTGAGATAGCGCAATTGCGCCGGCTGGTGCTCCAACTGCGTCAGCCTGAATTGCTTCGCCTCAGCACTCTCAAGCAGCGCCACTTCGCGCGTATCGGCAAACGCCACCGCGACATGATGGCTCCCCGGCGACACCGTGATCTGCGTGGCCTTGTGCGGCAGCGGCCACTTCTTCTTCACGGCAAAAGTGGCCCGGTCAATCGCAAGCAACTCCTGCTGATTGGCTCCCAGCGCCCAGATCGTCTTCGCGTCATGCGAGAGCCAAACGTTGTACGGAAACAGTGGCGCCGCCAGCTTTCGCGTAATCTTCGCCTCGCTCACCTGAATCTCTTCGAGTGCGCCGCTATCGGAGATCGACAACAGAAAATCCTGCGCCGGAACATCAATCAGATGCAGCGGCCGTCCGGTCGTCTTGATGCGCTTCTTCTCGAGCGCGAACGCGGCAAGGTCAATGATGGCGATATCGCCGGAATCACGGGTGGCGACAAAGGCATAACCAACAAAAGCGTTACGGGTGCGGTTGTTGCAGGCCGTGATCAGCGGGGCCGCGGCCAGAAGGGATCTACGCGAGAGCACTCTCGTTATTATGAACCGTAGAGGATGTTCCCCGCCTTATTGCTTGCTCTTCAGCTGCCGGTGGCCTTGCCCGCGACGCTCGAAGAATGGAAATCTGAGATCGAAGCTCGCACGTTCCAGCGCATCGAGATCGTTCGCATTCCTGGCGATCCGATCCCCGCCGAGGACCGCGACGTGCTCTTTCAATACTTCAACCAGCCCGACTTCGCCGCGCAGTTCCAGCAGACACAGGCGCTCACTTTTCGCTATGAACGCGCCGGCCGCTCGCGCAGCCTGATCCTGCTCAACTGGGTGCGCATGCAGAGCTCGCAGAACTCCGCCACGGCCCTCATCGCTCACGAGCTTGGCCACATTTGGCTTGGCTCCCTCGGCTACATCCCGCCCGTCTACGAGCCCGGCCCGCGCGGGTGCCTCGCCATCCATCAGGGTGACATCGTGCAGCACATTTTGCTGCATGCCGAGAGCGATCGGCGCGGCATCCCATGGCGCGCCTCCTATGAGCGGGATTACACTGCCGCCGCCGAGAGCATGCGTGGCAAGGACGCCGGCGGCCCGGGCGATGATTGTCTTCGCGCCCAGCGCCTCAGCCTGATGATCGACGTGCGCACCGGCCATCCCGCAGGCTCGTTCCCCGCCCGGCAGGAATATCTCGACGCCCTCGCCCGGCAAGATCCAGCCGCCGAGGCCATCGCCATCGAGCTGGTCGAAGAGTTTGACGGCAGGCTTGAGCTCACGCGCGAGTCCTACAACTGGGCCCTTGAAAAAGCCCGTTCAGCCATAGATCGACTTCTTTCGCCGCGCTAGGGGCATTGTCGGGTATGCTGAATCTTTAAACATGCTCGAGATCAAAGCCGAAGACATCCGTCCTGGTGTGGTTCTCATTCGCCTCGCGGGCAAGCTCATGATGGGCCCGGAAAGTGCGTCATTGGAATCGCTCGTGAACGAACGCTTTGACCAGGGCGCGCGGCACCTCATCTTCGACCTTACCGAGCTCAAGCAACTCGATTCCACTGGCATCGGGCGCTTTATTTCCGCCTTCAATCGCCTCATGCAGGTGCAGGGTACGCTTGGCATGGCCGCCGCCACGCCCACGGTGCGTCAGAGCTTCCGCGTCACGAGGCTCGACACCGTCTTCAAGTTCTACGACTCGGTGGACGACGCCCTCGCCGCCGTCCCGGCTTAAGCGGGAAACACCTTCGCATCCAGCCCCGGCACAATCTTCAGCGCCGTCTTGTAATAAAGCTGCTTCAACACCCGGTCTGACAACCCCAGCCCATACATGCGCCAGAACGCATGACGCCGCCGGTAGTATTCAAAATACTCATCGCTCGACTCGAGCACGCGGAAGTACGTGTAGTATTCCGCTGGCGCCCACACATCCTTGCCAAACAACACGCGCTCGCTGTACTTCTCAAGCCAGGCATTCGCAAATCGCGGTTGGCGGCCGAGCTCGGCAATCACGGCGGCGATATCCGTGTAGAGGTTGGGCATCGCGTCCATCTGCTGCCCAAGGCCCGCGAGATCGTTGCCATACCAGCGCAGGTGCGCGGAGATGAAGTTGGTCTTCGGATGCGCGCGGAACAGCCGCTCGCTCTCGGCCATCAACTCTTCCCAACTGCCGTCTTTATCCGCGCTACGCCGCCGTGAGGGATACTCCTTGAGTTCGAGCCAGCGCTCGTTGTTCTTGTCCCACGGGTCCCAGAACGGCTTCGGATCAGCGGTGTGGATCAACACCGGGGCCTTGTACTGGGCGCAGACTTCAAAGACATCGAACCAGCGTTTGTCGTCGGCGGGAATGCGTTTGCCCTTGCCATCACGCGTAAACATGCCGAAGTTCTTGAACAGCTTCAGCCCTTGCGCGCCTTCGCGAAACGATCGCTCGAGCGTTGTCGCCACGCGCTTCGGATAATCCGGCGCGTCCATGTTCTCAAAATCGAGATTGGCAAAGATGATGAAGCGCTTGGGGTAGGCGCCCTTCATGTTCTTGAGAATGGCCCGCCCGCGTTCGCCATAGTTGCCATTCAGGTTCACCATCATCGTCATGTTCAGCGCGTCCATGTCGGCCACAAGCTTGGCCAGCTGCCCGGCGGACATCATGCCGTCCTGGTGATTGTGAATGTCGATATGCGGAAACTTCGAGCGCTTGATCTCCCGCCCGGGCACCTTCAGCGTCGACTTCGGGTTGTACTCTTCAAACGTGATCTGCCCGGCCAGCGGACTCGCAATCGCGCCCAGCAGTTCGCGGCGACGCACGTTATTCTTCCACCGCGGCGATCGAGATGTAATGCATGCTGGCGTCGTGCAGCTTGCCATCTGGCGTCAGCCCGTAGTGTGGCATCACGCCATAGCGGGTAAACAGCAGGCTGCGCACCAGCGCCTCGGCCGGCCCACCATGAAACGTCGTAATCGTGTACATCACCAGGCCCAGCGCATGCATGCTCTCCAGCGCATGAACCAGCAGCGCCCGCGCAATGCCGCGGCGGCGCTCACTTGAGTGCACAATCAGCTTCTGCAGGTCGGCTCGGTGCCGCGTCGATTCTACTTTCGAATAGCTGATCTGCAGCGAGGCGATCACCTTGCCATCCTCAAGCGCGGCCAGCAGCTCACGCTCGCCAGCTTCCATTTCGCGCGCCACACCGGCCCAATAGCGATCCAGCTTGTCATCCGTCACCGGCAGGATAAACCCGACAGTGCCGCCGTCCTCAACGGCGTCACGCAGCAGCGCGGCAAATTCTTCCTTATGCGCCAGTACTTCCGCGGCAGCCAGGCGGCGGATCTCAAACATGGGTGGCAACCTCCGGGCGGGGATGGACGAGATTGGTGTCTTTCAGAAGATCGTACACCGCATCGTGCAACTGCGCTGAGAGCTTGCCGCGATCCTTGATCGTCAGGCCTTCGGTCGGGATCGGGTCACCGATCGTCAAACGCACCCGGCCCGGAGAAACCGTCCCCGAACCAAACGGCAACACCTTTTCGGTGCCCTCGAGCGCCACCGGCACCACGGGCACGCCCGAATTGATCGCAATGTAAAAGGCGCCTTCCTTGAACGGCTGCAACTTCGCATCCGCCGCGCGGCCACCCTCGGGGAAGATCAACACACTGATGCCGCGTTCCTTGATCATCTTGCCCGCCTCGGTCATCGCCTTGATCGCCTCGCGAGGATTGTCGCGCGGCACAGCGATGTGGCCGGCCCGGCTCAGGTGATAGCCGAGAAACGGAATGCTGAACAACCCCTTCTTCGCCATAAAGCGAAACTGCACGGGGATCGTCGCCAGAATGCACGGCGTATCCATGTAGCTCAGATGGTTGGCCACAAAGACATAGCTGCCCTGCGGGTCGATCTTCTCAAGCCCCTTCACTTCCATCCTGACGAACGACACCCGCAGCAGCATGCGCGCCCACGCCCGGGCAATCGCCACCTGCATGCGGCCTGTGGTTTCGAACAGGGAGACGAGGAGATTCACCGACCCGTAGGCGATGGTGCAAATGATGATCAGAGGGTCGATGATGAACAGCGCCCGGAGTTGAGCCAACAGCATGTATGTCTTCTATTGTAGGAGGGGGCGGGCCTCTCCCACCACAAACAGGCTCCCGGTGACAAAACACACGGCATCGGCTGGCGCCTGCTCAAGCACCGCAACCGCCTCCGCCACCGTCTGCGTCACCACAGTGCCGGGCTGCACGGTCATCGCTTCCGGCTCGAGCGCCCGCGCCTGGCCGGCACGAGTCAGAATCAGTTTCGTGGCCAGCGGAAACAGCTCCCCGGTGATCTCGCCCACCTCTTTGTCGCGCATCACCCCAAACACGAGCCAGATCTCGCGGCCCTTGAAGTGCCGTTCGATAAACTCCCGCAAGCGCCTTGCCGCCGCCGGATTATGCGCCCCGTCCAGATAGGTCAGCGGCCGCTGCCGCACGATCTCGAGCCGCCCCGGCCAGGCCGCCTTGGCAATTCCCTGCTCCACCAGCCCCGGCTCCACCCCCATCCGCAACAGGGCCACCGCCGCCGTCAGGCTGTTGCCCACCTGATGTTCGCCGGCCAGCCGGCAACGGAGGTTCAACTCCTGCTCGCCCCGCACGGCTCGATAGGCACACCCATCCGGCCGCAACTCGAGATCCTCCACACCCCACTCATCCACATCAATGCGCTCATCAGCGGCAAACACATGCCGCACTGCCTCATGCTGCAAGCCGATCACCGCGGGCCGGCCCGGCTTGATAATCCCCGCCTTCTCCCGCGCAATCTTCTCAATCGTGTCCCCCAGATACTGCTGGTGATCCATGTCCACCGGGGTAATCACGCTGATCAGCGGATCAACAACATTCGTCGCATCGAGCCTTCCCCCGAGCCCCACCTCGAGCACCACGCGCTCCACCCGCCGGTCACGGAACAGCCAGAACGCCATCGCCGTCACGGTTTCAAAGTACGTCGGGTGCGCGTCGATTTCACCGCGCTCGAGCAGCGCCATCGCCACCGCGTGCACCGCGTCAAAGGCCCGCGAGAATTCCGCTTCGCTCACCGGCTCGCCACCAATCTGAATGCGTTCGGTCGGGCTCACCAGATGCGGGCTGGTATAAAAACCCGTGCGATACCCCGCCAGCCGCAACGTCGATTCGATCATCGCGCACACGCTGCCCTTGCCATTGGTGCCCGCCACATGGATCATCGGGCAGGCGCGCTCGGGATGCCCCATGGCGGCCAGCAAAATGCGAATGCGCTCAAGCCCAAGCTTGATCGTCTTCGTCTCGTTGCCGAGCGAATACAGGTACTGAACGGAAGAAGGAAAATCCACTACGGCAACGAAGGCTTGACGGCACAACCATAGGAGGCCGGCACGCGCCCTCCCTTGTTCAGCTCTTTGTAGCCAATCTCAGTGTTGTAGTAGATGCGCGAGACAAAGCTCTTGGCCTGGCGGAAGAACCGCGTGCCCGGGTCGACGCCCAGTTCGGTGTCGCGATCGAGCGTTTCGAGCACCTTGATCTGGTCGGCCTCACTGAGCTGGATGAACGTCTTGCCGTACTTGCTGTTCGTGTAGCCATCGAGCCAGCCCAGCCCGTCGAGAAACGCCACCCGCTCCACATCGCTGCCATCGGTCAGAAACAGATCGATGTAGCGTGGCACACCGGCCGCTTTGGCGCCCGGCGTATCCGTCGTGGGAATGATGAGCTCCGACAACACTTCAACGGTCGACATCTGGTGCGCGTCGAGCGTTTGCGGCGTCCAGTTCTCGGCCGCCGGCAATCCGGCAGCGGCAATCGACACCAGGCCAATACCGGCCTTTAGTGCCTCACGACGGGGAAGTTCGTATGCGCTCATCTCGCTTTCAATTTATACCAACTGCCATGTCTTTAGCAGCCACGCAAACTCAAACGCAATTTCATGCAGGCGGTCATAGCGGCCCGAGGCGCCAAAGTGCCCCGCGCCCATGTTCACCTTCATCAGAATCTCCGCGCTGCCACGATTGTTCTCACGCAGCCGCGCCACCCACTTGGCCGGCTCCCAATAAGACACGCGCGGATCGTTCAGCCCCGCGGTCACCAGCATCGGCGGATACGCGGCCGGCCGCGTGTTTTCATACGGCGAGTATTCGCGAATCGCGTGGAAGAAGTGCTCCTCCTGCGGGTTGCCCCACTCCTCAAACTCGCCCACCGTCAGCGGCAACGAACTATCGAGCATCGTGTGCACCACATCCACAAAGGGCACATGCGCCAGCACGCCGCCAAACAGCTCTGGCCGCATCGCCACCGCCCCGCCCACCAGCAGGCCGCCCGCGCTGCCACCCTCGATAATCAGGCGCGACGCCGTCGTCACCCCGCGCCGGATCAGCTCTTCACCACAGGCGATGAAATCGAGAAAGCTGTTCTTCTTGGCCAGCATGCGGCCGGCATCATGCCAGGGCTGCCCCATCTCCGAGCCACCCCGCACCTGCGCAATCGCATAAATCACTCCGCGATCGAGCAGGCTCAGCCGGGACGTGCTGAACGACGCCTCCGACGGGATGCCATACGCGCCATACCCGTAGAGCAACGCCGGATGCGGCTGCCCCAGATCAAGGTCGCGCCGGTGAATCAGGATCATCGGGATCTCCACCCCGTCATGACTCCGCGCCGTCGTCCGCGCCACCACATATCGCTCGGGCTCAAAATCACCCGGAATCGAAGTGCGCTTCTTCAACTCATGCTCGCCAGTCGCAAAGTGATAATCAAACACGCTTGGCGGCGTCACCGGAGATTGATACTGATACCGCAACGTCTGCGCTTCATACTCGAGATTGCCCGTCAGCCCCACCGCGTAAGCTTCTTCGGCAAACTGAATCGTGCGCCACTCCGCCTCGCCCGCCACCAGATAACGGAATCGCCGCAAGCCCCCCACCCGCTCGGTCACCACCAGATAGTCCTTCAGCGCCGTCACCGACTCCAGATAAACATCCGCCCGGTGCGGCAACAGTTCCTCCCACGCGGCTTCCGCCCAGTTATCCACCGGCGTGCGTACCAGCCTGAAGTTGCGCCCGCGGTCGTTGATCAACAGATAGAGCCAATCCCCCTGGTGCGTCAGCGAATACTCGATGTCCTGCTGCCGCGGGCGGAACAAGCGAAACTCCCCTTCCGCCAGCGAAGCATCCGCCAGATGGATCTCCGTCGTCGTCGACGAAGCCACCTCAAGCATCAGAAAGCGATCGCTCCGCGTCTTGTAAACATCGAGGCGGAATCGCTCATCAAGCTCTTCAAACACGAGCACATCGTCACCCGCTGGCCGGCCCAGTTGATGCCGCAGAATCCGGTACGGCCGTCGCGCCGCATCGAGCACCGTGTAGTAGAACGTCCGATTGTTCGTCGCCCACGCCAGCGAATCATAGGTCCGCTCGATCACATCCGCGTGCAGCTCACCGCTCGTGAGATCCTTCACCCGGATGATGTAATCCTCATCGCCCACCGTATCGGTGGAATACGCCAGCAAGCTGTGATCCGGGCTCGTCTCGAGCACGCCAATCGTGAAGTAGTCATACCCTTCGGCCAGCACATTGGCATCAAGGTAGATCTCCTCGGCGGCCTCCATCGACCCGGGCTTGCGGCAGAAGATCGGATACTGCTTGCCTTCCTCGGTGCGCGTGTAATAGAAGTACGGCCCTTCCTTCACCGGCACGCTGAGATCGGTCTGCTCGATACGGCTCAGAATCTCGTCGTAGAGTTTCTGCTGCAGGTCTTTGGTGGCGGCCATCGCGGCTTCGGTGTGCGCGTTCTCCTGCTCGAGATAAGCGATTACCTCGGGGTTTTCCTTCTCTCGGAGCCAGTCGTAATCATCCACCCACTCCACACCGTGAAGGGAATGAGCACGAGGCCCTTTGCGCACCGAAAGTAGCTGCATACTACTGAGGCTAGCTAAACTCGGCTTATGATTCGGATCTTTGCGGTGATTTTGTCCGCCACGCTGCTTTGCGCCCAGCCCGTGCAGATCACCGGCGAACGCCTGCGCGCCCACATTCGCTTTCTGTCGAGCGACCTGCTGGAGGGCCGTGCCGTCGGCACGCGAGGCGGCCAGCTCACCACCGAATATCTCGCCTCCGCTTTTGAGGCCGCCGGGGCGCGCGTCACCCTGCAGCGGGTTCCGCTCGCCGGCGTTCTCATCCATGGCGACGCCTCCTCGCTCACTCTCGGCGGCCAGACTTTCGCCTGGCGCAAAGACTTCATCGCCAGCACACACACGCAGGAATCACAGCTCCGCCTCAACGCCCCCGTCGTCTTCGTGGGCCACGGCATCCGCGCCCCCGAGTTCGGTTGGGACGATTACGCCGGCGTCGACGTCAAGGGCAAAGTCGTCCTGCTGTTCACCGGTGAGCCGCCGAGTGACGACCCGGCCTTCTTCGCCGGCAAGGCCCTCACCTACTACGGCCGCTGGACCTACAAGTTTGAAGAAGCCGCCCGCCAGGGCGCCGTCGGCGCGCTCATCCTCCACACCGACGCCACCGCCAGCTATGGCTGGAGCGTGGTGGAAAACTCCTGGGCCCGCGAAGACATCCAGCTCGAGCGCGACCCCGCCGTCCCCGCGCTGCGCCTGGCCGCCTGGATCTCAAGCCCCGCCGCCCGCCGCGCAGGCCTCAATGTCGAGGACCTTCTCGCCCGCGCCGATCAGAAGGGCTTCACCCCCAGCGTTCTCCCGCAGGAGTTCTCCGCCAACATCGCTGGCACCGTTCGCCGCATTGAGTCCCACAACGTCATCGGCCGCATCGCGGGCTCCGACCCGACGCTCGACAACGAACACGTCATCTATTCCGCCCATTGGGATCACCTCGGCGTCGGCACGGTCGGCGGCCCCGATCGCATCTTTAACGGCGCCGTCGACAATGCCACCGGCTGCGCCATGCTGATCGAGATGGCGCGCTCCTGGGCTTCGCTTGAGCCACGCCCCCGCCGCACGGTGCTCTTCATCGCCGTCACGGGCGAAGAGAGCGGCCTGCGCGGCTCCGATTACTACACGCGCCATCCCCTGTTGCCTCTCGACAAGGCCATCGTCGACATCAATGTCGACGGCATCTCCCCCGGCGGCAAGCCCGCCGGTCTCATCGCCCTCGGCGAAGACAAAAGCAAAAAAGCCTGGCCCTTCGTTGAAGAAGCAGCCAGGCGTTTTGAGTTACCCTTGCGGCCCGATCCCAGACCCGAGGCCGGCAGTATGTTCCGCAGCGATCACTTCAGCTTTTTGAAGGCTGGTGTGTCGGCTTATTCTCTTTTCCCCGTGGACGTGCCCGGGGATTTTGCTCGCGAGTATGGCGCCAAACACTACCATCAGCCTTCCGATGAATACTCGCCCAACTGGGACATGACCTCCAATGAGATCACCGCCCGTCTGGCCTTCACCGTCGGCCTCAGCGCCGCCTCGCGCCCCTAGGCGAGCTTGCGCTCACGCAGCGGGAACTTGTCCGAATTGCCGCCATCACGCCGCGGCATCTCAATCACGTTCGACTTGCCGGATTCAATCACCTCGGCATCGTCCTCCGCCTCAACCGGCGCATCCATCATCGTCACCTTGTTGTTCTTGATGCCCGAGAAGTACTCATCGAGCGGGAACAGCGCGTACGGGCGCAGTTCGCGGAACACCCGGCCCAACTTCTCCTGCAGCTTGTAAACCTCGTGGAAAAACTCACCCTTGTCAATCGACAAACGCTCCGTGCACTGCTTCCAGTCCGCTCCTTCGACGAAGTGCATTTTGAATACCTTGTACTCAAGCTCGTTGAGGCTGCGACGGCAGACGAGCTCAAAATCCGCAATGAATTCCTCATTGCGACGTCCATACACGCGGTGTCCACGGGGTCCTTCCGAGTGGTCATACGTGATGGCGCTGGTCACTCCAGCTTTTTCCTGACAGTGCCGGTAGCGGATAAAGCAGGAGCGAAAAATGGCGCGGAACACGCACCCACACACTCTTGTCTCTCCCTTGACGGGCGTCTTGCGCAAACCAAGTCCGCGGCAGAAGACGCACGATGCACTGGCCAATCCGATTGTTTCACTACGAGTCCATTCCATTGTTTTGTACTTCCTTGTTTTATTGTTTTTATTTGTTATTCATCGGCAGGCCAGATTCCCCTCCGGCACTGCATGGATAAAGCATCTAATGGAACGGAATTCCGCGCAATATCTAATTTACCAGTCGTACCAGTACCCATTCTGGTACTGTCGCGGAAATAATTGAAGCCATGGAATTTAGTGACAATTCGATGGAATTATTTCAAATTTTTATGGGCTAAATTTCCTGAGAATTATGCCGATTATTGGCCACTAATTCGCTCGCCCGCTGGTAAACTCCCAGTACTTCCCGCGCCGTCCGCTCCCAGTTGTACCCATTCGCCTGCCGGTGTCCCCGCTCCACCAGCGTCGCCCGCAGCTCATCATCCGTCAGCACTTCCCGGATCCCCCGCGCGATATCAAACACGTTCTCCGGGTTCACCAGCACCGCCGCATCCCCCACCACTTCCGGCAGCGAACTCGTCCCTGAACACACCACCGGCGTCCCCGATGCCATCGCCTCAAGCGGCGGCATCCCAAACCCCTCATACAGCGACGGAAACACAAACGCCGTTGCCGCCGAGTAGAACACCCGCAACGTCTCGAACGGCACAAACCCGAAGAACCGCACAAACGGCTCCATGCGCGTCTGGATCACCATGCGCCGCACCTGTGGGTGCTTCCACATCTCATCGCCAATGATGATCAGCCGCAGATCCTTGTAGCGCGGATGATTCTCAAGCTCACCGCGCAGCACGGCAAACGCCTCCACCAACCGCGGCACATTCTTCTGTGGCCGCACGCTGCCGGCATAGAGCAGAAACGGATAGTTGATCTGATAGCGCTCGAGCGTCTTCTGCCGCTCTTCCTGCCAAGCCTCGTAGGCCAGGCTGCCTGAGGAGGCAAAATGCGAGTGCTCGAGAAATCGCGGGTCTGGCGCCGAATAGATCTGGCTGATGCGCGAATGCGGGATCCGCAGCAGGTCCTCAACGTCGCGCTGCGTCGACTTCGACACGGCGATGATGTGCTGGGCCCGCAACAGGCTCCGCCGAAAGCGAAACAGCCGGTATTGGTGCCGCAACGACCCCTGATCCGTCTGCTGCTGCGCATCGGCAAACAGCAGGCTGCTCATGTCGTGGATCGTCACAATGTAGGGCTTCGGCATCAGCATCGGCGCCGCGTTCAGCGGCACGTGCGATAAATCCGGCTTGAGGCGTTGGAGAAAAAGAGGGAAGGTGATCTGGTTGATCAACCCCGAGTCGGACCGGGGAAACACCGCGCGACGAAAATTTTGCGGGAGTTCGCCGAACTCCCGCAGATCTTCCTTGCGGCCCGCCAGAATGTAGCGATTGGTGTCGTCGATCCGGGCCAGCGACTGCACCATGTTGCGAATGTACGTGCCAATCCCGTAGTCACGGGCGTGGCGTACGTCGATCGCAATTCGCATCAAGACACGGTTCGATTACGCGTGCGCGGGGGCCAGCTTCCACGAGTACAGCGGGAAGCGTTCGGTGAGCGCCGTCACCTTCTTGCGCACCTCGATAATGCGTGCCTCGTTGGCCGGCTCGGCCAGCACTTCCGTAATCAGCTTGCCCACCTGCACAAACTCGGCGTTGCCGAATCCGCGCGTGGTCAGCGCCGCCGTGCCCAGACGAATGCCCGACGGATTGAGCGGCGGGTTCACATCAAACGGAATCGAGTTCTTGTTCACCGTGATGTGCGCGTGGTCCAGAGCCGCTTCGGCTTCCTTGCCCTTCACGCCCTTGCTGAACACATCCATCAGCACCAGGTGCGAATCCGTGCCACCCGAGATGATGCGGAAGCCCTCATCGCCAAGCGTCGACGCCAGCGTCTTCGCGTTGCTCAACACGTTCTGGATATAAACCTTGAAGTCCGGCTGCATCGCCTCGAGGAAGCAGATCGCCTTGGCCGCCATCACATGCGCGAGCGGTCCGCCCTGCGCGCCGGGGAATACGTTCTTGTCGATCTCCTTGCCAAAGCGTTCTTCGGCGAGGATGATGCCGCTGCGCGGTCCACGCAACGTCTTGTGCGTCGTCGAGGTCACGATGTGAGCGTGCTCGCAGGGGTTCGGATACCCGCCACCAGCGATCAGGCCCGAGTAGTGCGCCATATCGACGAGAAACACCGCGCCCACCGCATCAGCGATTTCGCGGAAGCGCTTGAAGTCGATCACTCGCGGATACGCGCTCGCGCCGGCGATGATCATCTTCGGCTTGTGTTCATCGGCCAGCCGCGCCACTTCGTCATAGTCGATCAGTTCGTCCTGCTGGCGTACGCCATAAGGAACGATCTTGTAGAGCTTGCCCGAGAAATTCAGATGATGCCCGTGCGTCAGGTGACCGCCATGGGACAGATTCATGCCGAGAATCGTGTCGCCTGGCTGCAGCACGCTCGCATAAGCGGCCTGATTGGCCTGCGAACCCGAGTGCGGCTGCACGTTCGCATACTGCGCGCCAAACAGCTTCTTGGCCCGCTCCCGCGCCAGATTCTCCACCACGTCCGTGTGTTCACAGCCGCCGTAGTAACGTTTGCCGGGATAACCCTCGGCGTATTTGTTCGTGAAGATGCTGCCCGTGGCTTCAAGAATCGCCTCGGACGTAAAGTTCTCGCTGGCGATCAGTTCGAGAAAATCCTGCTGCCGCGCCGTCTCACGGCGAAGCGCCTCGGCGATCTCCGGATCCACCTCGGCAAGCGAACGGGACATGCGTTGTTCTTCAGTCATTGGGTTACTACGATTGGCCTTTCTGGTGCTCTTCAATGGTTCCGATCTTGCCGACCCGCCGGGCATGGCGTCCGCCCTCAAACTCGGTCGCAAGAAAAACATCCGTCATCTTGTGCGCGGTTTCTTCATCGGTAAAATGCGCCCCGATCGTCAGCACGTTGGCGTCGTTATGCCGCCGCACGTAGCTCACTTCATCCGGGTTCGTCCCGAGCGCCGCCCGCACACCGTTCACTTTATTGGCTGCAATCGACATGCCAACGCCGCTAAAGCAAACCAGGATCCCCTTATCCACTTCCCCCTTGGCTACCTGGTCACTCACCTTCTCGGCAAAGTCCGGGTAATCCACTGATTCTGTGCTACTTGTGCCCGCGTCGATCACATCATGACCTTCGGCACGCAAGTAGTCCCGCAGTTTTTCCTTGAGGAGAAATCCAGCGTGGTCAGCGCCGATGGCGATCTTCATAGGAGGGAGAAACTTAAGTCTAACATGGTAAACTCGGTCCTTTACCCCTCAAAAAGCGAAGGCCTGTCCCAACATGTATTGGAGTAAACTCTTTATCCCCACCCTGCGGGAAGTCCCTGCAGACGCCGAAGTCGCCAGCCACAAGCTCCTCCTCCGAGCCGGCTACGTCCGCCCGATGGGCGCGGGGATCTACAACTACCTGTTGCTGGCCCAGCGCAGCATGGCGAAGATCCAGCGAATCATCCGCGAAGAAATGGACGCTATCGGCGCCCAGGAATTTCACCTCGCCGCCCTCAACCCCGCCGAAGTCTGGCAGGAATCCGGTCGCTGGACCGGCATGGGCCAAAACATGTTCCGCCTCAAGGATCGCTGGCAGCGTGATCTCTGCCTTGGCATGACGCACGAAGAAGTCATGACCTACATCGCCCGCGGCGAACTCCGCAGCTACAAGCAGCTGCCCCAGATCTGGTACCAGATCCAGACCAAGTTCCGCGACGAGCCCCGCCCCAAGAGCGGCCTCCTGCGCGTGCGCCAGTTCTGCATGAAGGATTCCTACTCCTTCGACATTGATGCCCCCGGCCTCGACGTGAGCTACGAGAAGCACCGCCAGGCCTACTGCCGCATCTTCGAGCGCTGCGGCATCGAGTACGTCGTCGTCGAAGCCGACTCCGGCGCCATGGGCGGTAGCGCCAGCCAGGAATTCATGGTCGCCACCGACGCCGGCGAAGACTTCATCGTCGTCTGCCGCGAAACCAACTACGCCGCCAACCTCGAAAAGGCCGTCTCCCGTCCCAAGCCCCTCGGCGCCCCCGACAACGACGCCGACCTCGAGCCCACCGAAGTCCACACCCCCGGCGCAAAGTCCATCGACGAAGTCGCCGCCTTCCTCAAGCTGCCCGAGACCTCGCTCATCAAGAGCGTCGTCGTCATCGCCGACTACGGCGACAAGCAGACGCCCATCCTCGCCCTGCTCCGTGGCAACTACCAGCTCAGCGAGACCAAGTTCATCGCCGCCACCGGCTGCAAGGAATACCGCGCCGCTCACCCTGAAGAGATCCGCGACCTCTTCGGCGCCGACCCCGGCTCCCTCGGCCCCGTCGGCGTCAAGAACATGCCCATCTATGCCGACCTCGCCCTCGAAGGCCGCAAGAACATGGTCGCCGGCGCTAACAAGGACGACTACCATCTCCTGAACGTCACCCCCGGCGAGGACTTCACCGCGAAGTTTGTCGACATCCGCCAGGTCGAAAAGGGCGACACCGAGCTCACCACCGGCGCTCCTCTCGAGATCTTGAAGACCATGGAAATCGGCCACATCTTCAAGCTCGGCTACAAGTATTCCGAGTCGATGGGCCTCGACGTCCTCAACGAAGAGGGCAAAGAGGTCAAGGTCATCATGGGCTCCTACGGCATTGGCGTCGAGCGTGTGCTCTGCGGCGCCGTCGAGCTCTACAACGATGCCGACGGCATCTCGATGCCCGTCTCCATCGCGCCCTTCGAAGTCGTTGTTACCCCTGTTAACATCACCGACGAAGCGCAGTCCAAAGCCGCCCACGAGCTCTACACGACGCTCAAGCAGTCCGGCATCGACGCCCTGCTCGACGATCGTGACGAGCGCCCCGGCGTCAAGTTCAAGGACGCTGATCTGATCGGCATCCCCTTCCGCGTCACCCTCGGCAAGAAGCTTGCCCAGGGCATTGTGGAAGTGGTCGAGCGCCGCGGCAAGATCATGTCCGAAGTGCCCCTCTCCGAGGTTGCCGCATGGCTGCAGGCCAAGATCAAGGGTTAATCGACTGGGCTCAGGTCCGGGCCCAGTTCCCCGCCCTCCAACACAAGACCTTCCTCAACTCCGCCACGATGGGGCAACTCCCCATCACGGCCAGCGAGGCGGTCATGGCCCATCTCCAGCGCCGCGATTATGTCGCAGCGGTCGATGCCCCGCGCTGGTTTGACGATCTCGATCGTCTCCGCGCCAAGCTCGCCACGCTCGTCCACGCCACGCCCGCCGACATCGGCTTCGTCCCCAGCACTTCACACGCCCTCTCGATCGTCACCAACGGCATCGACTGGCAGCCCGGCGACGAGATCCTCACGCTCGAAAACGAGTTCCCCAACAACACCTACGCGGGCTCGCTGCTCACGCGCCGCGGCGTCATCTTTCGCGAAACGCCTCTGGCCGATTTCGCCTCCGCCGTCACCCCGCGCACGCGCCTCGTCCTCGTCAGCGCTCTCAGCTATCTGAACGGCATGCGCGCCCCGCTCGCCGACATCCGCCAGATGGCCCCCAACGCGTTCTTCTATGTCGACGCCACTCAGGGTTGCGGCGCCATCGAGATCAACGCCCCCGCCCTCGGCATCGACATGCTCGCCGTCCACGGCTACAAGTGGATGCTCAGCCCCACCGGCGCCGGCTTTCTCTACGTCAAGCCCGCCGTCCGCCAGTGGCTCGAACCCAACGTAATCGGCTGGCGCAGCCACCACAACTGGCGCGACTGGTCCAACCTCCACCACGGCACTCCCGAATTCTCCCCCGCCGCCGAGCGCTACGAAGCCTGCTTCCCCGCCATGCCGCTTTATTACGCCATGGAGCAAAGCGTCGATCTGTTTCTCTCACTGGGCCCCGCCACAATCGAGCAGCGCGTCCTCACCCTCGGCGACCAACTCCGCGCGGTAGTCCGCAATCTCGGTGGCACAGTAGCCCACGAGAACTCCCCCACGGTCTGCTGCCGCTTCCCCGGCCTCGACTCCGGCAAACTCGCCGCCACCCTCCAGGCCCGCAACATCATCGTCAGCGCCCGCCACGGCTGGCTCCGCGTCAGCGTCCACCTCTACAACAACGAGGCCGATCTCGAACAGTTTGCTGCCGGCGTGAAGGCTGCTTTGGACGCCTGAGCAAGGCGATTTATAACAATCTTATCGACCTTATCAAAAATCGATAAGCCCGCTAAGATCCTTATAATTTCCCCAGCACCGCCCCAATCGTCGCCGGATACAACCGGTGTTCCTCCACCAGAATCCGCGCGCTCAGCGTCTCTTCCGTATCCCCATCCAGCACCGGCACCGCCGCCTGCGCGATGATCGGCCCCGTATCGAGCCCCTCATCCACCCAGTGCACCGTACACCCCGCGATCTTCACCCCATGCTCCAGCGCCTGCTTCTGCGCGTGCAACCCCGGAAACGCCGGCAGCAGCGACGGATGGATGTTCAGGATCCGCCCCGCATACGCGCGGATAAACTCCGGGCTCAACAGCCGCATATACCCGGCCAGACACACCAGATCCACCCCCGCCTCACGCAGAATCCCGATCACCTGCTGGTCAAACTCCGCCCGTGGCACACCCTTCGACCGCAGCGCATGCACAGCCAGCCCATGCTCCCGCGCATAAGCCACCCCGCCCGCCTCCGGCACATTCGAGATCACACACGCAATCTCCGCCTCCAGCTGCCCTGCCACAATCGCGCGATGGATCGCCTGAAAATTCGACCCCCTCCCGCTCAGCAGCACTCCCAGCTTCTTCACGCGTAGATTACCCGGGGCTTCTCGCTCTTCTTCCCCTTCACCACCTTGCCGATCTCCACCGGCTCAAACCCCGCCCCCGTCAGCGTCTTCGTCGCCTTGGCCACCTGCTCGGCCGGCACACACACGATCATGCCGATGCCCAGGTTGAACGTCCGCCGCCAGTCATCCTCGGGCACCTGCCCGATCTCACGCAACAGGTTGAACAACGCCGGCACCTGCCAGCTCTTCGTCACAATCTTCGCGTTCGTCCCCGCCGGCAACATGCGCGGCGTATTGTCGGTAATGCCACCGCCGGTAATGTGCGCCGCCCCCTTGAGCAGCTTCGCCTTGCGCAGCGCCCGTAGCGCCGCCGCGTAGCTCACATGCACGCGCAACAGCGCCTCGCCCACCGTCTCGCCCAGTTCCGGCAAGAACTTGTTGTGCTTGTACTTCGCCACCTCAAACAACAGCTTGCGCGCCAGCGAGTACCCGTTCGTATGCAACCCGTCGCTCTTGAGGCCCAACAGCACATCCCCCGGCGCAATCGTCGCCCCGGTGATCAGCCCGTTCTCCTCACACGCGCCCACGATAAACCCGGCCACGTCATACTCGCCCTTCTTGTAGAGCCCCGGCATTTCGGCCGTCTCCCCGCCAATCAGCGCGCAGCCATTGCGTTCACACCCGCGCGCAATACCGCGGATCACGCTCGCCGCCACCGCCGAATCCAGCTCGCCCATCGCAAAATAGTCGAGAAAGAACAGCGGGTCCGCCCCCTGCACCATGATGTCGTTCACGCAGTGGTTCACCAGACATTCGCCCACCGTGTCGTGCTTGCCGGTCAGAATCGCCACCTTCAATTTGGTGCCGATCCCGTCCGCGCTCGAGATCAAAACGGGCTTCTTGTAACCTTTGATGCGGAACGCCGCGCCAAAACTACCAATGCCCGTAAGCACGTTGGAAGAGAAGGTGCGCTTTGCAGCATCCTTGATGGAATCGACGGTTTTTTCGCCTTCTTCGATGTTGACGCCAGCCTGGCTGTAAGTAATGGGCATGAAAACGGAAATCCTCTATACTTTAGCAATCCCTTTATGACATTTGAGCGCCGACTGTTTCTAAAGAGCGCCATCCTGGGGTCCGCACTCACCGGTTTGCGGGCTCAGGGCAGGCCACCACTCCTCATCCGCAACGCACGCATTGTGCCCGTTTCTTCGCCCGTAATCGCCCGTGGCTCTGTCCTCATCACCGATGGCATCATCACTGCCGTCGGCGAATCGGTCACCGCTCCCGCCGGCGCCACCACGATTGATGCCGACGGCCTCACCATCTACCCCGGCCTCATCGACGGGCTCTCCACCATCGGCCTCGACACGAATTCGCCTGCTGCCGCGTTTGCCGTCCGTCCCCCGGGAGCGCCCGCCGCTCCGGTCACCATCGCCCGCGGCCCTGAGGATCGCCCCCTCACCACCCCCTGGGTCAAGGCCGCCGACCAGTTGCGCACCACCGATCGCCGCATCCTCACGGCCCGTGGCGCCGGTTTCACCACCGCCGTCACCTTCCCCACCACCGGCATCTTCGCCGGCCAGGGCGCCGTCATCAATCTCGCCGGCGACAAGCCCGGCCAGATGATCGTCAACCCCTCCGCTGGCATGTACACCACGCTCGCCACCAATCGCGGCGCCGGCTTCCCCAATTCGCTCATGGGCGTCCTCGCCTATCTCCGGCAAACCTACATCGACGCCGTCCACTATCGCGACGCCATGGCCATCTTCGAGAAGAATCCCAATCTCCCCCGGCCCACCTACGAGCGCGCCCTCGAGGGCATCCTCGAATCCCCGCGCACGCTCTTCCCCGCCGTTCGCGCCCATGAGATCGATCGCATGCTGCGCCTCACCAAAGAGTTCCCCACCAAGCCCGTCCTCTACGGCCTCCACGAAGGCTTCCGCCGTGGTGACGAGATCGCCAAATCCGGCGTCGGCGCCATCATCAATCTCCGCTGGCCCGAGGCCCCGCGCGATCAGGACCCCGAGGATAGCGAAGACCTCCGCACCCTCGAGCTCCGTGCCAACGCCCCGGCCACACCGGGCATTCTCGCCAAAGCCGGCGCAAAGTTCACGTTCTCGAGCATCGGCGTCGATTCGCCCGCCGCGGTCCTCCGCGCCGTCAAGCGCGCCATCACCGCCGGCCTCGCCCCCGCCGACGCCCTCAAGGCCATGACGCTCTGGGCCGCCGAGACCTACGGCGTCGCCAATCGCCTCGGCTCCATCGAGAAGGGCAAAATCGCCAACCTCACCGTCACCAAAGGCGACCTGTTTGAAGACGCAACCCGCGTCCAGTTCGTCCTGATCGACGGCGTCAAGTTCGAACCCGCACCCGAAGAAACTCCCCAGCGCCCGGAGGCCACCCGATGAGAAACTTCCTCTTCCTGCTCACCACGGTCCTGTTTGCGGCCGACCCACCACTCGTCGTCCAGAACGCCAAGATCCTCACCGTCACCAAAGGCATCGTCAACGGCTCCATCGTCGTCGAGAACGGCAAGATCAAAGAAGTCGGCGAGAAGGTCACCATCCCGCCCGGCGCCAAGATCGTCGATGCCTCCGGCCAGTACATCCTGCCCGGCATCATCGATAGCCATTCCCACATCGCCGCCGACTCGATCAACGAAGGCTCCATCTCCGTGTCCTCCATGGTCCGCATCGAGGACGTGCTCAACCCCGAAGACATCGCCATCTACCGCGCCGTCGCCGGCGGCACCACCATCGCCAACGTCCTCCATGGCAGCGCCAACGCCATCGGCGGCCAGAACAGCCTGATCAAGCTCAAGTGGGGCAAGAAGGCCGAAGACATGATGTGGGACAAGGCCCAGCCCTCCATCAAGTTCGCTCTTGGTGAGAATCCCAAGCGCCAGGGCAATCCCACCGGTGGTCGCGTCGGCGCCGCCAACGTCACCAATCTCCGCTACCCCGCCACGCGTATGGGCATCGAAGACGTTTACTTCGAAGCCTTCACCCGCGCCAAAGAGTATCGCGACTCCTGGAAGGATTACGAGGCAAAGAAAGCCCGTGGCGAAGCCGCCATTCCGCCCCGCCGCGATCTCCAGCTCGAGCCGCTTGTTGAAGTTCTCGAAGGCAAGCGCCTCGTCCACGTCCACGCCTATCGCGCCGACGAGATCCTCATGATGATCCGCGTCGCCGATGCCGTCGGCTTCAAGGTCACCAGCTTCGAGCACGTGCTCGAGGGCTACAAGGTCGCCAAAGAGATGGCCAAGCACGGCTCCGCCGGCGCCGGCTTCTCCGACTGGTGGGCCTTCAAGATCGAAGCCTACGACGCCATCCCCTACAACATGGCCATCATGACGCGCAAAGGCGTCCTCGCCAGCGTCAACTCCGATTCGGCCGACACCATCCGCCGTCTCAACACCGAAGCCGCCAAGACCATGAAGTACGGCGGCCTCACCGAAGAAGAAGCCCTCAAGCTCATCACCATCAACCCCGCCATCCACCTCAAGGTCGACAAGTACGTCGGCTCCATCGAGCCCGGCAAGGATGCCGACTTCGTCATCTGGGACAAGCACCCGCTCTCCAGCTACGCCCGCGCCCAGCAGGTCTACATCGATGGCGTCAAGTACTTCGATCGCGACCAGGACTCGAGCGATCGCTTCAAAGCCGAGCAACGCCGCAAAGAGCTCACCGAAAAACTGCGGCAGGAACAGCGTCGCGCCGCCCCCGCGCCCGGCGCCAACAGGAGGCCTCAGTAACATGCGGGCACTACTTCTCTTCACCACCGCCCTCGCCCTCATGGCCGGCGATAAAGACAGCTTCTTCTTGAAGGGCGTTACCGTCTTCCCCGTCTCGAGCGCGAAGATCGACAACACCAACCTCCTCGTCATCGACGGCAAGATCGCCGACATCGGCGCCAAATCCGCCCCCAAGGGCGTCCGCGTCATCGATGGCAAGGGTCTCCAGGTCTATCCCGGCATCATCAACTCGGCCACCAACATTGGCCTCTCCGAGATCAGTTCCATCCGCGAAACCAACGATACCGGCGAGCTCGGCGACTTCAATCCCCAACTGCGCGCCATCGTCGCCATCAACCCCGAAACCGAACACATCCCCGTCGTCCGCGCCAATGGCATCTCGACGGTCATCACCCTGCCCGGTGGCGGCGGCTTCGGTGGCGGTGGCTCCGGCATCATTCTCGGTCAGGCCGCGCTGATCCACCTCGATGGCTACACCTACGAAGAGATGGAAATCAATCGCACCGCCGCCTACCAGATGCGCTTCCCCACCATGGCCTCCCGCGCCTTTGATTTCGATACGTTCCAGACGACGCGCGGCTCCTTTGCCGACGCCAAGCGCCGCTTCGATTCGCAGATGCAGGAGATCCGCCGCTTCTTCTCCGACGCGCGCGATTACATGAATGCCAAAAAGGCGGGCACGCCCGGCCTGCGCATCAACCTCCGCTACGAAGCCATGATCCCGCTGTTTGAAGGCCGCGCGCCCCTGCTCGTCACCGCCTCCAAGCAACGCGAGATCCTCGCCGCCATCCAGTTCGCCGACGAGCAAAAGGTCCGCATCATCCTCGCCGATGTCCGCGAGCCCGGCAAGGCCGTCGAGGAGATCGCCAAGCGCAAGATCCCCTGCATTCTCGGCCCCGTCACGCAGTTGCCGCCCGAGGCCGACATGTCCTACGACTTCAACTACAGCCTCCCGGCCCAGTTGCACAAGGCTGGCGTCAAGTTCGCCTTCGGCAGCTTCCAGAATCAGTTCGCCCGCAACATCGCCTTCGAGGCGGCCAGTGCTTCCGCCTACGGCCTTCCCTATGAGGAAGCCCTCAAGGCCCTCACGCTCAACGCCGCCGAGATCTGGGGCGTGGGCGACAAGTACGGCTCCATCGAGAAGGGCAAAGTTGCCGACCTGCTGGTCACCAATGGCGATCCGCTTGAGGTCAAGACCGACGTCAAGATGCTCTTCATCCAGGGCCGCCAGCAAAGCCTCGAGTCCAAGCACACCCGCCTTTACGACAAGTACCGGCAGCGCCCCAACTAGGGCTCGGTGTAGCATGTCTCCATGTCGCGCGTCGCGCGGGTAGAACCGCACCTGCTCACCTCCCCTCTCGCCGAGCCTCTCCGGCTCCGCTACTACGGAGGTGAGCGGGTCATCTACAAGCGCGATGCCATGCTCATCCGCGTGGTCAGCGATAAGGGCCGCGTCGGCTGGGCCCCCGGTCAGGGCAGCGAGAGCGCCCGCGACATCATCCTCAACACCATTGCCCCCTGGCTCGAGGGCAAGTCCCTCGCCGAGCCCGACGCCCTCCGCATCCAGTTCCTCGCCGGCCCCGGCCAGGATCCCGCCATTGCCAAGATCTACTTCACTGTCGAGGTCGCTCTCTACGATCTCGCCGCCTCGGCGCACGGCTTGCCCGTCTCAGAGTTGCTGGGTGGCCGCGTGCGCGATCACATCCACCTCTACGGCTCCGCCGGCATGTACATGTCCCCGTCTCAGTACGCCGATGAGGCCGCCGCCGTCGCCAGCCTCGGCTTCAAGGCTTACAAGATGCGGCCCGGCGTCAGCCCCACCGCCGACCTCGAATCCGTCCGCCAGATCCGCGATCGCGTCGGCCCCGGCATCGATCTCATGGTCGACGCTCACACCTGGTGGCGCATGGGCGCTCGCAGCTACTCGCCCGACACCGTCGCCGGCCTTGCCCGCGACATGGCCGACTGTGACCTCTGCTGGCTCGAAGAGCCACTCCCGCCCCACGAACACCACCTCTATCGCGACCTCCGCGCCCAGGACATCGTCCCCCTCGCCAGCGGCGAGCACGAAACCACCGAGGCCGGCTTCACCGACCTCATCGAGACCTCTTGCGTCGACTTCGTTCAGGCCGACATCGTCTGCCAGGGCGGCTACGCCTGGGGCCGCCGCCTCTGCGCCGCCATCGAGCACGCCGAGCTCCGCTTCGCCTTCCACAGCTGGGGCACCCTGCTCGAGATCATCGCCGCCGCCCACTTCGGCATCTGCTGGCCCGAGCACGTTGTCGAGTGGCTCGAGTATCCGCTCTACCGCAAGCCCGGCCAGCCCATCATGTACGAGTTCCCCCTTGCCGAGGAGATCCTCGCCGAGCCGCTCGAGATCAAGGACGGTGCTCTCATCGTCCCCCGCACTCCCGGCCTCGGCGTTCGCATCAATGAGTCGGTCCTCGAAAAGTACCCCTGGCAGCCCGGCCCCTGGAGCACCTTCACGCTCGAAGATCCCGCCGGCACCTGGGCCGTCTTCAACGATCACAGCGTACAGTGGGTAGTAGATGGTGGAGCTGCTTAGCAACCCCCTTACCCCCATTTCCATTGCCGCCGCAGGCATGGCCTGTGCCGTGCGTGCTCCCTGGTGCAATTGGCTCGCCCCCAGCGTTCATCGTGGCGATCCCTGGCGCAAATCTCTTGCCCTTACCTTCGACGATGGCCCCAGCGAGTCCACGCCCGAGTTGCTCGACCTGCTCGATCGCTTCGGCGTCCGCGCCACCTTCTTCATGTGCGGCGCCAATGTGCGCCGCCTGCCCGAGATCGCGCAGGAAGTCTTGATCCGTGGCCACGAGATCGGCAATCACACCTATAGCCACGCGCCGCTCTATCTCAAGAGCGCCGCTTTCATCGAGCGCGAAATCGCGGCCGCCCAGCAGACCTTTGAGGACGTGCTCTACATCCGGCCCAAATACTTCCGCGCCCCTTACGGCTGCCGCTGGTTTGGCCTCGCCGCCGCCCAGCACCATCACGATCTGCTCGGCGTCATGTGGACGGTCATCGGCCTCGACTGGAAGTACCTCGCCGATCAGGTCGCCCGCCGCGTCGTTGATCGTGCCCGCCCCGGCGGTATCATCTGCTTGCATGATGGGCGCGGCCTCACGATCAACCCCGACA
>CAZBTA010000039.1:0-28423 GCA_964494515.1 uncultured Bryobacter sp. | reverse complement strand
GCTCATCAGGCTGACCTGGCCCGTGCCACCGATCACGCGAATGTTGGTGATGCCAGTCAGGCGGACGTCTTCCGCGAGGCCCAGGCCGGCATTCGTGATGATGATCGGGACGATGCGCGTACCAGCAGTCTGACCATCGCGGCGCTCGCCCGCGGATACCTTGAGAGCGGGATCACCAGCGGTGGTGAAGTTGGCGACGATGGTGAGCGGGCCATTCACCGTCACGCTGACCTGCGCGTTGGTGGATGTCACGCCGCCGGAGTAACCCGTGAAGCGGAAGCCCGCGTTGGCTGTCGCCACGAGGGTGGCCGTAGCGCCATTCGGATACCAGTTACCACCGGTCACTGAACCCGCGTTGGCAGGCGAAGGATTGGCAGCAACCAGGAATTGCGTCTGGTAGTTGGCGGTGAGCGTGGTGTCAGTACCAACCGTCAGGTTGAGCAGTGGTGAGGTGACGCCATTTGACCAGTTGGTGAAGACGTGACGAATGCCACGCCCCGTGTTGCTGAACTCGGCCATCTGGATGGTATGGGTTGAGCCTTGCTCCCACGTAAAGGTGGCGGGCAGGGGTGTCGCAATGCCATCGACGATTGCGTTCGCGCCCGCTACGACGGACTGGATGACGACCTTCGCGGTGCTGATCTGCGTGTAGCGAGGCGTTACGGTGACGGGTTGATTCATCGTTACCTGAATGCGCGGCTGCTGGCTTGAGACCGTGCCGATCCACTCGAGGAACTTCCAGCCCGGATTGGGCGTGGTCTCGACCGTAACCACCGTGCCATCGGTGAAGTAGCTATCGCTGGTACGGGGATTGAGCGAGTTGACGCCGCCGGGGACGCCGGTGATCAGCAACTGATACTCGGTCTTGAACATGGCCGTGTAGCTGCTGATGAATTTGTCGGCTGTGACCTGGATGGAGGGCTGCACGATGCCCTGAATCCCATATACCCAGCCGGTGGGAGTGCTGCGCACACCGCCGCTGGTAGAGCCAATGCCGGCGAGGGTGTGAACGCTGTTGGGCGCCCAGACGAAGCGCATCGGCGTGGTGTAGGTAACACCGTCAACGGAGTAGGAGCGGCCCGCCGGATTGGTGTTGATCGTCACGGCGTTGACCTTGTCGAACGTAACCGGGATGACTAGCGCTGGCGCGTTGGGCGAGGTGAACGTAACGTTACCCGTGTAACGACCGACGGCGAGAGCGCTGCCGTTGGCGTAGACGCGGTAGCGAGCCGGGGTGCGGTTAGAGTCAAGCTGCTCCACGATGATCCAGGGCTGGTTGGCCGAGAACGAGACGGGGATCGCGGAGTTGTTGGAGGTGCGGAGGTTGACGTCCGAGTAGGCGCTATCCTCACCAAGCAACGAGATCGACGTTGGATCAGAAGCGAAGGTGGTCTGCACGTTCAGCGTGACCGGCAAGCTGAGCGAGCCGCCGCCACGAGAGGTGTCGGTATCGGTGACCGTGACCGTGCAGGTGTAGCTGCCGACAGCATACGTGCGAATGACTTCATCGGTCTGGAGGTTGAGCGTTGTGCCATTGAGGGCAAACTTCAACCACGCACACTGCGAGGAGGCCACGGCGCCGGAGGCGAGGTTCCGCAAGCTCACGGACTGGATCGCCATGGGCGAGCCCGGGGTGTAGTTGATTGTGACAGGCGAAGGTGTTGCGACAATGCGCGGCACGACGGTGATGGTGAATTCCTCAGAAGAAGAAGCCATGTTTGCCGGATTGCCACCGTAATAGGCGACGTAGGTGTGAGTGCCGAGCGGCAAGTTGCTGATATCCGGCCGCGCCAGTCCAGTGGAAGGACCCGAGTTTGCCACAGTGAATGCGGCGATGGTTTCTTCACCAACGGGGTTGCCGTTCTCATCGCGGACGCGGTAAATCTTGCCGTCGCCGCTGGGATTGGAGCCATTGCGGACTTCAATGCGGAAAGGAAGCGTCTTGCCCTGGGTAAGCGGCTGACGATCAAACTCCACCTGGGTGGTGGTGGCGGCCCGAACGACGAGTGTGACTGGGATATCGATTGAGGTTTCGTTGTTGGCGATGGAGAGCGTGCCGCGATAGGTGCCAGCCGCATAGGTGGACACGTTAGAAGGCAAGCCGACGCTGAGGTTGTAAACACCAGTGGCAAGGGCGTTGCTGGGCAGGTTATAGACAAGCGGGAGCGTGTCCTGGAACTTGCTGCGGATGGTAGAACCGGGCGCTGAGGCGATGGTGATCGTCTGCGCGGGCGGCGCGGCGGCGCCGGGGTTCATGCGGAACAGCAGACTGTTCTGGCTGACGGTCATGTCGGGGATGGCGATTGCCGAGTAGTTGAGCCACGTCACGCGACCCGCGGTGACTTTGAACAGCTGGTGATTCTGGAAGCCGTTTTCAGGAGCGGCGAATTCGTAGGTGTTGCCGTATTCGGATTTGCACTGCGCGTTGGCGAGGTCGACATTCCAGGGCACTGTCGCACCAGTGATGCGCCATTGTCTGTCCTGGCTGACATCGTTCTGTCCACGGACCTTGGCGCAGGCGACGGGATAAGCGTTGCTCGGAGCAATCGAGTTCCAGTGTCCGTTGGCGCTGATTGCTGCCGGGCCATTACGACCCCAGTCATTTTGTTCCCATGACCAGACCATCCGTTCGAGACGACGATCCAGGATGGCGGCGCGAGAAACGTTGAGGGGTGAGTTAAGAGCATTGATGAAGTCGAGGCCGATCACGGCCGCGCCACAGCGCGTGGCCTTCACGACGTCTTCTTCCCAGAGAACGCCGGTGTCGGCGCCGAAGATGGGGTCGATGTTGGTGCGGGCACGACCTTCGGCGATGTCCCACCAGGTGTTGGATTTGCTTGCGCTGCGGGTAATGGGCGTGTAACCGTCATCCGCGGTGCAGCTGTCGAAGTCCTGCCGGTTTGGCCAGTTCTTCTCCTGAAGCAGACCAACGGCCTTCCAAACCACGGTGGTTGCGTAATCTTTGGGTTCGTTGTGCTGTACGACGATGATGGATTTGCCGGCTTTGCGGATGTCTTCAATGCTGGGCCAACGTGTGGGCGTGGTGGTGGGAGCCGGATAGATACGGTTGCCGAGGTAGCGCTGGACCTCTTCATAAATGATCTTGATGTCGTCACCAATGTCCTTGGCGTTATCGAGCTTGATGTAGACAACCTGACCTGGGTTGGCGTCGACCCAGTCGGCGATCTCCTTGAGGGCAAAGCCAAACAGGCGATTCGCATAACCGGGGAGGGTGCACAGGAAAGTGCTGCTGGCATGGCAGATGCGAACTGCCTTATCCGAGATCGGAATTGGCAGATAGAACGAGGCCGCTTCCATGTAGTAGTACTTGGGGTCGAGCTCCAGATGGCGCGCGCCCAGATTCAGCTGGTCCGTGATGGACAGCACGTGGTTGGTGTAGAGATGGGAGTTGAAGCCCTGGGTGGTGTTTGAGTAGGCGTTGTGCGACGCCGGCCAGGTAATGAAGTTGATTGGGGCGCGGCGGCCAATGCCAAGCATCTGGTCCTCAAGCGCCCAGCCATACCAGGCCTTGGAGCGGACGCCATAGATATTGCGGCCGTTGTTGCGGCAGAAGCCGTCGACGTTCATCAGGTCATGCTCGCAGGCGCGGTTGTCGCCGGCGACCATGTTGACGCGTTCCCAGTCGCTATGGGTGCAGGCGCGCTGATTCAAATTGCCGCAATCGTAGGTTCTTTGTGCCGCGGCAGGCACGATGGAAAGTAGGGCCAGCGCGATCAGCGGTGACCATTGATTGTTTGTTTTCATCGCATTATTCCTCCACGAGCGAACTTCCTTAATGGGACCGGAAGTCGCTCATGGCTGTCTGCGATGAAAGGGTGGGGCCACCCTCATGCGTTTTGAAAAAAATCAGTAGCGCCAGCTGGTGAGGTCGGCACCCGGGGGATGATTGGCCTCAATGCGCTTGAGAATGCGATCCAGATACATGGTGTGATAGCGCAGGCGCGTGATGTGGTTAGGCTGATTGGGGTCGCCATTCCAGCAATGCTCAAAACGGTCGCCATAGCGGACTTCGCCGCCGTAGTCGGTGGTTTTGAGGAAGTCTTCCATCAGGTAGACGGCGTTGTTGAGGTAGAAATTGTCCATGTCGCCACAATAGATATGGAGCTTGCCGCGCAGCTTGTCGGCCAGCTTGGGCCAATCGCGGGCGATGATATGGCGAAGATCGTAGTTCTCACGCCAATAGGCAGCGACCTCTTTGTTGATGGCGCCGGTTTCTTTGTCCCAAAGGCGTTGCGGGTAGCCATCGGGGCCAACGGGTGAATAGACTGCCTCCCAGATGTCGAACTGCTGGCCGGAGCGCGTTTTGGATCCGAGGGCGAGTTCGTACTGATTCAACGATTCGATAGTGGCCGAGACGTGGCCGAGGTAGTCGCGCTTGCCGGGGCGGGGAATGCGCTGGTGGGTGCCTTCGAGGAAATAGGCATTGGCGTCTTCGTAGATGTTGATGGTGGTGTGGGCGCGGAAGTCGATCGGATCGGGGCAAGCGCCAAAGGCGCCATTGAACTCAGTGGGATAGAAGATCTGGGCGGCCAGTGCCTCCCAGCCACCGGTGGAGCCACCATAGGTAAATCGTGCCCAACCTTGCCCGATACCGCGGAAGCGCTTCTCGATCTCGGGCAGCAACTCATACATGATCGCGTCGCCGTAGGGGCCAAGGTTGGCGCTGTTGACGGCGTAAGAGTCGTCATAGAACTGATTGGCATGCTGGATCTCGACGGCAAGAAAGCGCGGGAAGTTTGGCCCTGTCCAGCGCTTGAAGAAGTTGTGGGATTCCTGCTGGACGATGCGGTTGTAGCCGGTGATCTTGAAGCGCTCGGAGTAGTCGGGCTTGAGGTTGTCGTCGGGTGGGGTGGGGCGGAAGTTGCCAAAGTCCGCGGGGAAATGGCCGTGAAAGAGCATAAGCGGATACCGCGCATTGGGGTGATCGTTAAAGCCGTGCGGCAGCAGTACGTGTGCGCCGAGGTAAACCGGTTTGCCCCAGAAGCGGCTCAAGCGTTCGCTCTGGATGCGGATGTGCTTGATGTAGTCGGTGTCGGCCGGCGCCGGGATGGGCGCAATCTCTTCGGTCAACACCAGGCGGACACGCTTGCCGGGCGTGATGGTGACTTTGAGCGGCTTTGAGTAAAGGTTGCCGGGGGCGCGATTCCATTGACGGCCTTCGCCGCGATCGGTGGGCAGCTTGACCACATGGCCATCGGCACGCTGAAAAGTCTCGTAAAGATCGAACACGACTTGCGCCGTATATTCGCCCGGCTTGAGATCGCTCATACGCCGCACGGGATAGCCGTAGGCCTCGCTCGAGACCAGATGCGTGGCGCCGGGACGAAAGCCGTCGATGTCGCTGCCAAAGACGATCTGCGACTTGGGCGAATCGTTGATCTGAAAGCGGGGTTCGGCGGAAGCATCCGTCGAGAACAGAACCAGCAGCCGGCCATCGAGTGGACGGGCGGCGCGGTTGGCCGGGAGCGTGATTTCGACATCGAGTGCCGGTAGCGAAACGCAGGCAAGAGCAAGTGCGGCGAGCAGCTTCATTGGGGACAGTTTACTCAATCGCGCGTTTGGCATCCCACATGCACTACCAGGGGCATAGGAGAAAGTTATGACGCAGAGTTTTGAAGCGATGATCACCCCCGTTGTTGGTGTTCCCGAGATTGCCCGGCTTGCCAGGCATCAGGGAGACTGCTGGACTGCGTTGTTGCCCGCCACCCATCCTGGCGCACCTGAAGGCGACAAATTGACGGCGTTGCGTGGGCTCGCGCAATCGCTGGGTGTGCGAGTTGGTGCGACGTGGCTCGAGCGCATGGAGCAGCTGCTGGTGGACAACCAGCGTGATGGCGGCGGCGAAGGCCTGGCGATTTTTGCCGGTGATGACTTCCTGGAAGCGGTCGTAGCTGATGTCCGTCAGCCACAGATCGCCCAGGGCCTGCACTGCTACATTCTGCCGTTGTTGCGTGAAGTCAACAGCTTGCGCGACTTCTACATCCTTGGACTGAGCCGCAAACAGGTGCGGCTGTTGCGCTACACCGCAGGCGCGGTGGAAGAGATGCGCCTGCCCGGCGACATGCCGGTGAGCCTTGAAGACTTTCATCCCGCGCTGAATCGTGAGGATCAAATCGACTTTGATACGGATGCCGAACACCTCGCGCACTTCTTCCAGACCGTCGACACTCACATCGCCAAACTGCTGGGAGATGCCCCGGTATTGCTGATGGGCGTGGGCGAGGAAGTTGCTTTGTTCCGCCGTCGCTCGCGGCAGTTGCTGCTGCTTGAGCCGTCGATTCAGGCGGGGATTCGTGGTTTGACGCTGGGTGAAATCGCCCAGTTGGGTGGGGCATGCGCACAATCCACCCAGGCCATTGCCGATCGCGCCGCTTTGCAGCGGATGCGCGAATGGCCGGATCGCAAGCTCGTGGAGGAGGACCTGCGCCGCATCGTAACGCTGGCCGCGAATGGTCAGGTGCAGGAACTCCTTTTGCGTGAACCTGCCGCGCATGCCGGACTGGTAACTGAAGCGGAGGAGTTGGCTAACGCCGCCGCCGTCGAAACATTCCGACATCGCGGCATGGTGAGACTGATCAACCCTGCTGACATGCGAGGCTTTGGCGCTGCTGTGGCACTGCTGCGCTATTAATTCAACCTTCAACCCAAACCGCGAGGCGGCGATGAAAATCCTATTCGCTCTCGATTGTTGCCCGGGCACAGAAGAAATCGTCGGTGCTGTACTCGACGAGGCCTGGCCCACACATAGCCAATTTCTGCTGTTCAGTGCTGTGGGCACCGAGGAATCCGCCGCGCGAGCGGAAACCTCGCTATCTGCCGCCATCTTCTCCTTTCATGACCGTGGTCACGCCGCCTCCTATCAGATTCAGGAGGCGGCTGATCCGGCGGCCGCGATTCTTGAACTCGCCGAAACACTGCACCCGGACTTGATCATTGTTGGCGCGCGAAAGCGAAGCAATTTCGCGCGGGTCCTGTTGGGAAGCGTATCGACGGAGGTGCTCGGAAAAGCACGATGCTCGGTGCAAATCGTCAGACCGCGATTGCATGATTATCGTGTCGAACGTTGCTACCGCGTCATGCTGGCAACAGACGGGTCAGCGTCGGCCGACAAGGCCACAAAGGCGCTGGCGGGCCGTCCCTGGAATGAGGGGACGGAGGCGCATGTCGTCAGTGTGATCGAGTTGATACAACCCCCAACCGTAAGCCTGGTGGAGCCGGGGGATGAGGGCTTTCCCTCGTTTCCTGCTGATTATGCCGCCGCACAGGAACTCGCCCATGACGTCGCGACTCGCGCTCTCGATCAGATCAGTCCGGTTGTGCGGCACACCAGCTCTGAAACGCCGACGATAGCCAACCATGTAAAGGATGCTCTGCTCGAGGTGATGGAAGTATGGCAGCCGGACCTCATCTTTGTCGGCTCACATGGCATCAAGGGCTTTGATCGCATTGTGCTGGGCAGCGTCTCGGAAGCAATTGCGATTCATGCCAACTGCAGTGTCGAAGTCGTGCGCTAGTGGCCGCGTGCGGCGCGGATGGCCTTCACCACAATCGCGGCGCGATAAGCGGCGAGGTCGCGTCCCAGTTGGGCGGTGCGTGAGATCGGTGCAAGGCTGACGCCGTGTAACTTCAATTCGCCCGATTTCTCGCGCGTGGCGGCACGGATCAACTCGGGGTCGATCGCCGCCAGTTGCGCCTCATAGTACACGTCGTCATGGATGCCATTGCGCACGGCGGCTGGCCGGTCTTTGGCTTGCCCTGCCGGAGCACTGGCGTCGATCTGCACGATGCCGCGTGACTTCAGAAACTGGTAGCTCCATGGGTCCTCGGTGTAGAACTGGGCGATATAGCGCGCACGTTGCGGCCTGCCCTTCCATTCGAGGTTGAGCTCTCTTGCCGCGCGCTCCATGCCCGCCTGATTGCCCCCGCTATCGCCCACCAGGATTACCTCGCGGAACCCCTGCGCTGCGTAGGAACGGGCGATGTCCTTGAGCAGAGCCACAAACGTGGCTTCGCTCAAGTGGATTGTGCCGGGCTTGCCGACATGCGGAGTCTCTGGGACAAACTTCACCACAGGAGCGAGCAACGTATTGCCCAATTCGCGCGCCACCAGCGGCAGCACGAGCTCCATGATGTAGTTGTGCTTGCCGGTAACGGCGAAAGGCCCGTTGGGCTCGGTGCCACCGGTGCCAATGATTACTGTGGTGGCGCCACTGCGGAGGCGCGCTTCGATCTCGGGAGCGGTGAGTTGCTCCGTCCAGAGACTCGTGCTGACCTGGATCTGGGCAAGGAGCAGTGCTTCAAGCAGCATGCTCCCATGGTCGCCTAACGATAGATCTGATTGAAGATGTAATTCCAGACTTCGACTTCGGGCGGCGAATGCGGATACGTGTCGCGCTTGGCGTTCCAGTCAAAGAACTGGCGCACCGCTTTCAGAAAGGCGGTCTCGTCGGCGAATCGGATTCGGTCGGGATAATCGCCTTCATCCAGACGCACGTATCCACCTGACTGGTAGTGAAAGCTGGTGTTGCCCTCTTTGTTACTCGACAGGAATCTGCCGCCGCGCTGGATCGTGCTGAGGATCTGGTTTTGCAATGCGGCTATGGCTTGCAGGTCTTCGGGTGTTGGCAAGCTCGCGGCATCGGCGATCATTGCGGTCTTGCGGGCTCGCTCGATGGCGTCCTCATTGCGGGAATCGCCGGGCGCATTTGCCTTGCGAAACATTCGGGTCCAGTATTCAAACACCGGGTCGACCTCCTTCAAAAACTCTGCTTCGTCGTACCAGTTCTTCTCGCCTTTGGCGTCGAGCGTAATCCGGTAGAGATACCCTTCCGCGAGGACATCCTCAAGCCGCAGCGTGAGATCGCGTCGCAGGCTGGTGACCAGGGAGCAATCCGCACGATAGGTGACACTCGCCTCGTCCGCCGTATCCAGGCTCATCAGCCGCGCCATCATCTTCTCCATACGAAACCGCAACTTCTCAGGGGCATCCTGTTCGATGAAGTACATTTCGTGCTGGCGAGTCCAATGGCCGGGTATTCCCGATGGCACGCGAAATTTCGTTCTTGGATCGATTGGCATCCTGAACCGCAATGCGCCCTTCGAACATCAAACCGATCAATGAAAGCCATAGAACTCGCCGCGATCCCTGGTGGGATGCCCACGCGTGAAACGTTCCGCCTGGTCGAGGCGCCGGACGCCGATTGCCCCGAAGGTGGCGTGCTGGTTCGCACAGCATGGATCTCGGTGGATCCCTACCTGCGCGGGCGCATCTCTGGCGTCAAGTCCTACATCGACCCGATCGTAGTCGGCCAGCGGATGGAGAGCTCAGCGGTGGGGCAGGTGCTTGAATCCAGGGCCGAAGGCTTTACCGCTGGCGATTGGGTCACGGGTTTCTGGTCGTGGCAGGAACTGGCCGCCCCACCTGTGCGAACCTTGCGCAAGCTCGATCCACAGGAAGCGCCGGTATCGACCGCGCTCGGCATTCTGGGAATGCCAGGCATGACCGCCTACTTTGGCTTGCTCGATCTTTGTCAGCCGAAGGCCGGCGAAACTTTGTTCGTCACCGGGGCGGCCGGAGCGGTGGGCGCCACCGTGGGCCAGATTGGCAAGATCCTCGGGCTTCGCGTCGTGGGTACCGCAGGGTCAGCCGCGAAAGTGGATCATCTATACCGGCTCGGCTTCGACGCCGCCTTTGACTATCACACCGATCGCGATCCGCTTGAACTCCTCACCGAGCACTGCCCGAACGGCATCGATTGCTTCTTTGAGAACGTGGGAGGCAAGCTGAGCGACGCCATCTTCTCGCGCATGAATCCCTTCGGCCGGGTAGCTATCTGCGGACAAATTTCGCAATACAACAACACGGCCCCCGAGCTGGCGCCGCGGCCGTTCACCACGATCCTCACGCGGCAGCTACGCGTGGAGGGCTTCATCGTTTCGCGCTTTGCCCCGCGCTTTGCAGAGGGTCGGGCCCAGATGGCTCAATGGCTCAAGGCCGGCCAGCTGAAATTTGAAGAAACAGTTTATGAAGGAATCGACGCCGCGCCCGACGCCTTCATCGGTCTGTTCCGCGGAGAGAACACGGGCAAGGCCCTCGTGCGGCTTTAGCTGAGGTCGTAGCCGGGGTGGATGCCCTGCAGGCTGACGAGCACCTGGTGGATGTTGTAGGGATGCGTGTCAGCGCCAGTCAGCGAATGGCCAATCACGTCAAAGGCGTGGGCGATGCCCTGGTGATCGTCGATATCCATGTCCACCAGCACGCGGTTGTCGCTATCAGTGGCAAAGGTTAATTGCAGGTTAGCCTGGCGCTCGGTTGTCTTGAAACTGCCATTGTTTTCAATCCTTGACCAGGGTTTCTTAAACTTGTGGCTGATGCCGCTGGCGGGGCGAAAAACGTCGCTGGAATCGCGCGTCCAGTCGAGAAGCGAATCCGCAACAATCGCGTAAATGCGCGCCGGCCGCACCTCGATAATCGTTTCGATCCGCTCTGTGATCCCCAGCGTATGAGCCTTTGCCCACAGGTTGAGCAGCCCTGCTTTTTCATGGTCGCCAAGGGTAGCCACTGGCGCCGCAAGCTTTTCAAAAGCTGGATGTTTTTTGCTGGGAAACTTCGGCTTCGCTGCATCGGCCCGCAGCAGGAATCGCTCGGTCAACTCTGTGGCCTCGCCGGGTTGGACATTCACAAACCGCTTCTTGGTGTGGAACCGCTCAATGTCCATCACGAGCTCGGCCGACCCATACGGGAACGCCGGCACGTCCGCCAGCAGGATGGGGGAACCGGCAAGCTTGACGCGATAGGCGAGATCCAGCGAGCGAAGCCTGTGATTGTAAAGGTAAAAAGCCGCTTGTGTGCCGCGAATCGGCTGCCCGTAGGCGTCGAGAGCGTCAATCAGAATCGAACCGCGATTGATTTCCATGCACCCTTGAGTCTAGCGGAGTCCGCAAGCATTTTCGCCTCAGAACTTTAGCGTGGTAAAGCTCGCCCAGCACCGCAATTCAAGCCTGCTAAACCCATTGTCAAAAGGCGAAGAAAAAGCCGTTTCCACAGCGAAAGTCGTAAGGTCGGTACTAAGGTTTCTCGCCCCACCCGAAGTGTAATGTTCTCTGCTGTTTAGCGTGTGGAAAAAGTGTGGATAAAAGTTGGGGTCTTGAGGAAAAAATACCCGTCTTACGCAAGTCGTTGCACTGTATATAGATATTGTTCTTGCTGTAACACAATATCTTGTGTCATCATCGCTAACGCTACAAGGTCACCCCGCTCCGACCGGAACGCGGTTTTCTGTCCAGATCTTGTCTGCAACTACGACTTCCAAAAAGAAGAATAAGAGGTTACTCGAATGGGCCAGCTTGCTGTTGCACTCGGTGCAAAGATACCCAACGCAAAGAAGTCCCTCCAGCGCTCGGAACGCAAGGGCGTCAGCTTCCCGCGTTATTTCACTGCCAAGATGGAGCCGGGCAAAACCCCCTACGATGAAGTGCAATGGGAGAAGCGTACCGCGACGATCGGTAATGCTTCGGGCGCAGTTGTGTTTGAACAGCGTGACGTAGAAGTTCCCGTTGAATGGTCACAGACGGCCACCAATATTGTTGCCAGCAAGTATTTTCATGGAAAGATGGGCTCGCCCGAACGTGAAACCAGCGTTCGCCAGCTCGTGCATCGCGTCGTCGATACCATTGCCGATTGGGGCATTGCTGACGGTTATTTCAAGACTGCCGAAGACGGCGAAAACTTTCGCCTCGAACTCGCTCACCTGATGCTCAACCAGAAGGCCTGCTTCAACTCGCCGGTCTGGTTCAATGTTGGCGTGAAGGAACAGCGCGGTTACGGCTGGGTGTGGGACGAAACCACCCAGCAGGTGCGCCGCCTCAAGGAAGGCGAACACCGCCCGCAGTGCTCGGCCTGCTTCATCAACTCGGCCGGCGATTCGCTGGAGTCGATTCTCGATCTCGCCAAGACGGAAGGCATGTTGTTCAAGTGGGGTTCGGGAACGGGCAGCAATCTGTCGAGCCTGCGTGAAGAGAATGCCATTCTGAGCGGTGGCGGTCGCGCTTCGGGTCCGCTGAGCTTCATGCGCGGCTTTGACGCGTTTGCCGGTGTGATCAAGAGCGGTGGCAAGACCCGTCGCGCCGCCAAGATGGTGATCCTCAACACCGATCACCCCGATATCGAAGATTTCATCTGGTGCAAGGCCAAGGAAGAAAAGAAGGCTCACACGCTGATCGCCGCCGGCTACGATTCCTCGATGGACGGCGAAGCCTACACGAGCATCTTCTTCCAGAACGCCAATAACTCGGTTCGCGCTGACGACGAGTTTATGGAAGCCGCCGATCGCAACGGTGAGTACTGGTCAAAGAGCCGCATCACCGGCGCCCCGGTTAAGCGTTATATGGCCAAGGACCTGCTGCGTCAGATCGCCGAAGCCACCTGGCAGTGCGGCGACCCCGGCATGCAGTACGACACGACGATCAATCGCTGGCACACCTCGAAGAACACCTCGCGCATCAATGCCTCCAACCCCTGCAGCGAATACATGTTCCTCGACGACTCGGCCTGCAACCTCTCGTCGCTCAACCTGATGAAGTTCCTCGGCCCGGATGGCAAGTTCCAGGTGGAAGCGTTCCGCCATGCCGTCGACACGCTGATCCTCGCGCAGGAAATCATCGTCGACAACGCCTGCTACCCGACCGAACGCATCGGTCAGAACTCGCACGACTATCGCCCGCTCGGTCTCGGCTATGCCAACCTCGGCACGCTGCTGATGGCCATGAGCCTGCCCTATGACAGCGATGGTGGCCGCGAAGTCGCTGCCGCCGTCACGGCCGTGATGTGCGGTCAGGCTTATCTGACCAGTGCTCGCGTTGCCGAAGCCGTGGGCCCCTGCCCTGGCTACGAGATGAACGAGGCCCCGTTCCTCGACGTCATCCGCATGCACCGTGATTCGGTGAGCAAGATCGGCACCTCCACCGTGCAGCCCGACCTGATCAACGCCGCCTGGGAATGCTGGACCAACGCCTACGAAATGGGCCGCGGCGCTGGCTTCCGCAACGCGCAGACCACGGTCATCGCCCCCACGGGCACCATCGGTTTCATGATGGATTGCGACACCACCGGCATCGAGCCCGACCTCAGCCTCGTCAAGTACAAGAAGCTGGTCGGCGGCGGTGTGATCAAGATCGTCAACCAGACCGTGCCCCAGGCGCTGATCAAGCTCGGCTACACGCCCGAGCAGGTGGAAAAGATCGTCACGCACATCGATTCCACCGGCACCATCGAAGGCGCACCCGGCTTCAAGGACGAGCATCTCGCCGTGTTTGATTGCAGCTTCCGCCCGATGAACGGCAAGCGCTTCATTCACCACATGGGCCACATCCGCATGATGGCCGCCACACAGCCGTTCATTTCGGGCGCCATCTCGAAGACGGTCAACATGCCTGAGGAATCGACGGTTGAAGACATCGCCGATGCCTACATGCAGTCCTGGAAGCTTGGCCTCAAGGCGGTCGCCATCTATCGCGACGGCTCAAAGAAGGCACAGCCCCTGTCGACCGGCTCTGGCAAGGGCGAAAAGAAGTCCACCGCCAGCCTCGCCGACACCAAGACCGAGATCAAGGTAGTCGAGAAGATCGTCTACCAGCCGCAGCGCAAGAAGCTGCCGGAAGAGCGTCAGGCCATGACGCACAAGTTCTCGATCGCCGGCCATGAAGGCTACATCACGGTTGGCCTGTTTGAAGATGGCACCCCTGGTGAAATCTTCATCACCATGGCCAAGGAAGGCTCGACGATCTCGGGTCTGATGGACAACTTCGCCACGGCGATCAGCTATGGCCTGCAGTACGGCGTGCCGCTCAAGTTCTACGTGGACAAGTTCAGCCACGTGCGCTTTGAGCCCTCCGGCTGGACGGGTAATCCGCAGATCCCCTACGCCAAGTCGATCATGGACTACATCTTCCGCTGGCTCGGCGCCAAGTTCCTCGGCCCCGAGTACGCGCTCGGCGAAGCGGGTGAAGCCGCCAAGCTGACGCCCACCGAGAAGAGCCCGCAGCAGGATCTGTTCTCGCCCGTCGTTGCCGACGCTCCGGCCTGTGCCGAGTGTGGCGGCATGATGACGCGCAACGGCAGCTGCTACAAGTGTGAAAACTGCGGCAGCACTAGTGGCTGCAGCTAAACTCCAACATCAATCTGTAAATCCCATTCGAATCCATTTGCCCCGGCCTCGTGCCGGGGCCTTTTTTTAGTACTCTCCCGGTTTCGTTCCCGTGGGCTAATCAAAATCCCTTGCGTCCCTAAGCAACTTCACCGTCACCACTGGGAGCCCCGCGCGCGGATGATAGAAGGTATGAGATTGTGTTGCGGGTTGTTGCTGGCTACGTTTGCCTTGCTGGCGGCCGATCCGAAGTGTCAGGACACTCCTCGCGTCGTCGCACGCAAGCTCGCCGCCAAGCGCCGCAAACCGCTTGAGAACATGCGGCTCACCGTCGCGCTCAACGAACAGCTCGAGCTCAAGCTCAACGCCGAATCTGGCACCGAACGGGACGCCGTGGAGCTTGAAAAGCTCTTCGGACTCATCTCGAACGCGCCGCCGCTCGATGGTCCGGGCGCTGGCGAAGTGGTGATCAACCTGCCCAAAAGCTCCCGCACCACTCGCGACGGCAAGCGCACCCAAACCACCATCACGCTCACCTCCGAACAACTCGACAAAATTCTCGAGGCCCGCTACGGCAAGAAGCTCGTTGCCGAGGCCAAGGCTCGCATGGTGTACGTCCATGGCATTCGTGGCGGCACCGCGACATACCCCTGGGGCGACAACATCGTCATCGACCTCCGGCGCTAGCATCACCGGGATAGAATCGCAGGGATGACTCGCCGAGACTTCCTTGCCGCCAGCGCCGTGGCGCCCCTCGTGGCGGCCAATGCGCTCCCCAATTTGATCGTGATCTATACGGATGATCAGGGCATCGGCGACGTCGGCTGCTACGGTCATCCCGAAGTCAAAACACCCAATCTCGATCGCCTCGCCGCGACCGGTGCGCGCTTCACCAACTGGTATTCCAACTCTCCCGTCTGCTCGCCTTCGCGTGGCAGCCTGATGACCGGCAAGTACCCCGAAAATCACGGCATGCTCGACGTGTTGCAATCAACGGCGAAATTCAATACTCCCGGCCTCAAGCCCAAAGAGGTTACGCTCGCCGGCGAGCTCAAGCGCGCCGGCTATCGCACCGCTCATTTTGGCAAGTGGCATATCGGCAGCGCCGCGCATTCGCGTCCGCTCGCGGTGGGGTTTGACGAATTTGTTGGCTTCTATTCTGGCTGGACCGATTACCTCTCCCACCGTTACTACACGCTCGGCCGTGGCCAGAGCGAGATCCTGCATGACCTCTGGCGCAATGAGCAAGAGCTCTGGGCCGATAACGAATACCAGACCGAACTACTGGGCCGCGAGGCGCGGCAGTTTGTCTCTCGTCAGTCCAAGGCGCAGCCCTTTTATATGAATCTCTGGTTCGGCGCGCCGCATTACCCGATGATCGCTCCGCAAAAGTACATCGATCGCTTCCCGGCCTCGATGGATCGCGACCGCCGCATGCATCTCGCCATGGTGGCGGCTGTCGACGACATGGTGGGAGTGGTCCTCAGCGAGTTGCGCAAGCGCGGGCTCGAAGACAACACCGTTGTCTACTTCCAGAGCGACAACGGCGCCACGCAGGAAACACGCGCCGATCATCAGGGGCGTCCTTATCGTGGCGGCAGCAATGCGCCGTTCCGCGGCTGGAAAGAAGGCCTGTTTGAAGGCGGCATCCGCATGCCCGCTCTCATGCGCTATCCGGGGCGGATTCGCGCTGGCAAAGTGGTCGAAGGTGTTGGCATGGCGATGGACATCCTGCCAACTTTTCTTTCCATGGCGGGACTGCCAGTGCCGCAGGGCATCGATGGCAAGGATCAAAGCGCCATGATTACCGGCGACGGCAAGAGCTCTCATGGCGCCGTGCATTGGCTCTACAAGGACAGCCGCGCCGTCCGCCGGGGCCCGTGGAAGCTGATCGAGAACCCACCCCAGTATCCCGACGATCCCCACGGCAAACCCGACAGCAAATACTGGCTCACCAACCTCGAGCAGGACATCACCGAGAGCCGCAATCTCGCCACCGCCGAGCCCGCGCGGCTGGCAGAGCTTACGGCATTATTGCCCACAAAAAAATCGTAGAAAGTTGCAATCCGGTTCCTCCCGTCCCCTCGTAATACGGGACATGAGAATCACTGAGCTTTTACTTGTCGCCGCGCTGGCCTCATCTGCCTCCCTCAAGGCCGAGCGCGCCTGGGGCGTCGACTCGCGTGCACTCCTCGTGAGCTTTGACACGGATCGGCCGCAGTTTCCCACCAGTCTGCAACTGATTACCGGTCTCCAGCCGGGCGAACAGGTATTGGCTGTTGATTTTCGTCCGGCCACCGGCGAACTCTATGCGCTCGGCTCGTCCTCGCGCATCTACAAGCTGGACCGGATGACCGCGATGGCTCGACCCGTCGGTGAAGGCCGCGCCTTTACTCCGGCTCTGGAGGGGACGGAGTTTGGCTTCGACTTTAATCCGACGGTCGATCGCATCCGGGTCACATCCAACACGGGGCAGAACCTGCGTCTGCACCCGGATACCGGTGTGGTTGCTGCTGTCGACGGCAAGTTGAACTATGCCGACGGCACCCAGCCGCAAATCGTGGGCAGTGCCTACACGAACAGCTTTGCCGGAGCCACCAGTACAACGCTGTTCAATCTCGATCTCGCCAAGCGCGCCATCGTGACCCAGGCACCGCCCAACGATGGCACCCTCGCCGATGTGAAGCCGCTCGTCAACATGGACTTCAGCCGTGTCGCCGGTTTTGACATCTCGCCGATTACCAATCGCGGCTACCTCGTCATGCGCGAATCGGGCTCAAGCCGCAGTATTCTTTACGAGATTCATTACACGACTGGCGATCACAATCCGATCGGCGTCCTGTGGTTTTTTGAGCAGTTTGGCGGTTTGGCGGTTGAGCCCGCAAACGTAAAATGAGAACGTGAACCGGCTAACATTTTTGCTGCTCTGTGGCTCGATGGTTTCACCCGCCATCGAGCCTCTTGTCATTCAAACGGGCCAATTGTCCAACGGCATGAAAGTAATTGTGGAAGAAGACCGCGATGTGCCCAACGTCGCGATGTATCTCTTCTACCGCATCGGCAGCCGTAATGAGGTGCCCGGCAAGACGGGCCTCTCGCACTTCTTTGAACACATGATGTTCAACGGCGCCAAGAAGTACGGCCCCAAGATGTTTGACCAGGTGATGGAAAAAGCCGGTGGCCGCAACAACGCCTACACGAGCCAGGACCTCACGGTTTATACCAACTTCATTCCCAACACCGCGCTTGACGTCACGTTCGACCTTGAGGCCGACCGCATTCGCGACCTTGCCTTCGAGCCGAAGATCATCGAAAGCGAACGTGGCGTCGTGTACAGCGAACGCCGCCTGAGCGTCGACAACAGCAACCCCGGCACTCTCTATGAGCAACTCACCGCCGCTGCCTTTACCGCCCATCCCTATCAGTGGAGCGTGATTGGCTGGCCGAGCGACATCGAAAGCTGGACGATGGAAGACCTCCGCGCCCACTTCAAGATGGGTTACGCGCCGAACAATTGCACGCTGGTTGTCGTCGGCGCGGCGAGTTTTGAAGAAGTGATGCGGATGGCCAAAAAGCATCTCGAGCCCATCCCCTCGCAGACGCCTCCGCCCCCGGTGCGCACCAAAGAGCCCGAACAGCGCGGCGAGCGTCGCGTCTCGATCGAGAAGAATTCGCAGTTGCCGCTGCTGATGGTGGGCTACCACGTGGGCGATTCGCGCAGTGCCGATTATCCGGCGCTTGTCGTGCTGCAGACGCTGCTCACCCGTGGCGGCAGCGCCCGGCTTACCCGTCGCCTCATCGATAACGATCAGGTGGCCCTGAGCGCCGTGGCGCAGAACCCGATGTCGCTTGACCCTGGCTTGTTCACCTTCAGCATCCAGCCCCGCAGCGGCATCGCCACCACCAAAGTCGAAGCCGCGCTCTATGAGGAGCTCGATCGCCTGAAGCGCGAGCCCGTCTCGGCCAAAGAGCTCGACAAAGCGCGCAACCTGATCCTCTACGGCTTCTACGAGCAGCTCAAAACCATCGCCGGCAAGGCGAATCTGCTCGGTCAATATGAGATCTACTTCGGCGGCTACAACAACCTCTTCAGCTACGACCAGCGCATCAACGCCGTTACGGCCGACGACATCCAGCGTGTTGCGGCCAAATACTTCACCGAGCGCAATCGCACGGTGGCCACGCTTGTACCCGTCAAGGAGTCCCGCTAATGCGTCGTCTTGTTTTTGCTCTCGCTCTTGCCACCTCCCTGGTGGCGCAGATTCGCATGCCTGCCTTTGAGCGCACCACGCTCGACAACGGTGCGGTGGTTTACCTGATGCCGAAGAAAGATCTGCCGCTGGTCACCATGCGCGTGTTCGTGCGCGGTGGCGCCGAATCAGATCCGGTTGGGCTTGAGGGTCTGGCTGATGTAACTTTCAACATGCTTTCCCGCGGCACCGCCAAGCGCACCCGCGAGCAGTTGGCTGAAGATCTCGACCAGTTGGGCGCCTCGATGCAGGCTGGTTCCAATCATCAGGCCGGCATGGTGCAACTCCAGTTTCTCGCCAAGGATCTTTCTGCCGGCGTCGGCATTCTGGAGGAGGCATTGCTTACGCCGGGCTTTGACGATGCCGAGCTCAAGCGCAATGTGGCGCGCCGCATCGATTCGTTCAAAGTGATGAAGGACCAGCCGCAGATGGCCATCACCCGCTATCTGCAAACGTTCTACTTTGGCCCGCGCCACCCCTATGGCCGCTCTCCCCAAGGCACAGAGGCGAGCCTCGCCAAGATCACCCGCGAGGCCGTTCTCGACTTCTACAAGCAGACCTTCGTCGGCAAGAATCTCGTCATCGTGGTGGGCGGAGATATCGACCCCAAGGCCGCGCTCGCCCAGGTGCGCGCCGCCTTTGGCAAGGTTCCCGCGGGCAAGGCGTTTGTGCCCGCCAGCGCCGAGGCGCCCAAGCGCGGCGAATCCCGCCTCCTGCTGGTTGATCTGCCGGGCGCCACGCAGACCTACTTTGCCATTGCCCAGCCGGGCATCTCGCGTACCAGCCCCGATCGCGTGCGTGTGGATCTGATCAACACGCTCTTTGGCGGTCGCTTTACTTCGATGCTGAATGACGCGCTGCGTGTCGACAGCGGCCTCACCTATGGCGCCCGCAGTATCGTGCAGCAGGATCGGCTGCCCGGTGCGATTGCCATCTCGACCTTCACCAAAACCGAGTCCACCGTGGCCGCCATTGATCTTGCGCTCAAGCAACTCGAGAAGCTGCAGGCAAACGGCATCAATGCCGAGCAACTGGCCAGCGCCAAAGCTTATGTGAAGGGCGTGTATCCCACCACCTATCTCGAGACGATCGATCAGTTGCTCAACATGCTGATGGACTTTGAATACTACGGGCTCAATCGGGGTGAAGTGGACGACCTGATCTCGCGCATCGACTCGGTCACGCTCGAGCAGGCAAACGAAACCGCCCGCCGGTATTACCAGACGGGCGGCCTTACGTTTGTTTTGGTGGGCGATGCCGCCAAGATCCGCCAGTCGATCGAGAAGTACTCGAAGTCGATTCAGGTGATCAAGGCATCAGACCCGCTGCTTTAGGCGTTGCGCACGTGCGCAACGTGATGGCGGCCATGCCAGGCATACAGCTGCAGCACTTTGTCGAGCGACATCACGCCGTTATCCGGGTGGACGACTTCGCGGCTGAACGCCTCTGTCGGCGTCAGCTCGAGCATCACCGTCCAGCGATGGTGCAGGTTCTCCAGCAGCGCCACCGAGTGTTCGACGGGCAGTGAGTAATCGGGCAGATTCGCCCAGGCCACTTCGTCATAGGGCTTCACCGTTGGCTTGTCTTCGGTGAGGCCCAGCCGGAAGCGCGTGTAGCCATTCATGTGCGAATCAGCGATGTGGTGCACCACCTGACGTACCGTCCAGCCGCCTTCGCGATAAGGCTTGTCCAGCTTTTCCGGTGGCAGTGCCGCCAGGGCTTCTTCGAGCAGGCGCGGTAAGTCGCGGATCTCGGCGATGGCTGCCTGACGATCGGTCTCGGACGCGAACGGCGTAAACGTGAACGGTCCAATGGGAAAGCGTGGGTCTGACATAATTCTCATTATGGAACGTCGATCGTTTTTCCTCACATCGGCGGCACTGTCCACGGCTTTGCTGGTTCAGGCGCAGGCTCCGGCCCCGCCCAAGACCCATCTCAAAGTTGGTGATAGCGCCCCCGACTTCTCTGTGCCCACAACTCAGGGCAAGACTTTCAAGCTATCCGACTACAAGGGTAAGAACGGAGTGGTGGTTGCCTTTTTCCCCGCTGCGTTCACCGGTGGTTGAACCAAGGAAATGACCGGATACCAGGCTGGTATCCAAAAGTTCAAGGAAATGGGCTTCGAGGTCATTGGCCTATCCACGGACAATGTCCCAAGTCTTAGATATTGGGCCGACAATGTGATCAAGCCGGAATTCCCATTTGGCAGTGACTTCTCAACCCGCCAGGCCGCCGAGGCGTTTGGGGTGTTGATGAAGGATCGGGGGATCGCCAATCGCGCCACCTTCGTGGTGGACATCGATGGCAAAATCACCCACATCGAAGAGGGAAGCTCGGCGATCGACGTAACCGGAGCAGTTACGGCTTGTTCACGGAGTAAAGGCAAGCACTAACAATCGATCTCTCTAGGAGCAGAAACACTATGATGAACCGCAGGACAGTATGGCAAGCCGCGGCCGCCCTGGGCGCCACCGCGATGATGCAGGCTCAAGCGCCCGCACCCCCCAAGACGCATCTCAAGGTCGGCGATCTTGCGCCCGACTTCAAGGTGCCCACCACCACTCCGCAGAAGTCCTTCCAGTTGTCTGACTACAAGGGCAAGAGCGGCGTTGTGGTTGCCTTCTTTCCGGCGGCCTTCACGGGTGGCTGCACCAAGGAGATGACCGCCTACGGTACAGAACTCACCAAGTTCAAGGACATGGGCTTTGAGGTAATCGGTATCTCTACCGATAACGTCCCCTCTCTGGGCGCCTGGCAGAAAGAAGTACTCAAGGTCGATGTCCCCCTCGGCAGTGATTTCGCGACTCGCAAAACTGCCGAAGCCTTTGGCGTGCTGATGAAGGATCGTGGCATGGCAAACCGCGCCACTTTCGTCATCGACAAAGAAGGGAAAATCACTCACATCGAGGAAGGCAGCGCGGCCGTTGACATCACCGGCGCGGTCAACGCCTGCTCTCGGGTGAAGGGCAAGTCCTAGTGGCGGTTCCTTTACTCGAAGTCAAAGACATCACTGTCTATCGCGGAGAGAGGCCGGCCTTAAACGGCCTCTCCTTGCGAATCGAAGACGGTGAGCATGTCGCAATCCTGGGTCCCAATGGTTGCGGCAAATCCACTCTCATGAAGGTCATCACGCGCGAGGAATACCCCGTGCTTCGTCCGGACACCTGGGTCCGCATCTATGGCGAAGAACGCTGGCACCTCGATGATCTTCGCAAGTGGCTTGGCATTGTTTCCAACGACTGGATGGCCAAGTCAACGCGCGACGTCAAGGGCAGAGAACTCGTCCTTGGCGGTTTCTTCAACAGTGTTGTTATCGAGCCCTATCACGAGGTGACGCGCGAGATGCGCGAGCGTGCCGATGCCGCCCTCGCCGAGATGGGCGCCCTGCATCTGGCCGATCGCTGGACCGATGAGCTTTCAAGCGGCGAGGCCCGCCGCATTCTGTTGGCCCGCGCGCTGGTGCATGAGCCGCGTGCTTTGCTGCTCGATGAGCCCGGCACCAGTCTCGACTTCGCCGCCCAGCAGCACCTCAACGAACTGGTCAGCGCTCAGGCCCGCGCCGGCAAGACCGTCGTCCTCGTCACGCACCACCTGAGCGACATCATCCCCGAGATGGAACGCGTGATGTTCCTCAAGGGTGGCCGCATTGTCGACGATGGCCCCAAGCGCGAAATGCTGACGACCGCGAAGATGAGCGAGTTGTTTGGTGCGCGCCTTGAGGTGGTGGAACGCGATGGTCGCTTCGCTCTGGTTTAGCGCCGCGTTGTTGGTGGCGGGCACGGACCTGTTCACCGCCGGTGAGCGCGGCTATGCCACCTATCGCATTCCTGGCATGGTTACCCTCGGGGATGGCACGGTGCTTGCTTATGCCGAGGGGCGAAAAGATGGGGCAGGGGATTGGGCTGATATCGATCTCGTCATGCGGCGCAGCACCGATGGCGGCAAGACGTGGACACCACTCGAGATCCTGGTCGACTCCGGTCGCGACACGGTCAACAACATTGTTGCCATCCCCGGCCGCGGCAAGCACGACGTCCATCTCATCTATTGCCTCAACTACGCGCGCGCCTTCCATCGTTTCAGCAAAGACAGTGGTCGCACGTTCAGCGCCGCCGTTGAGATCACCGCCGCCTTCGAGGCCCTGCGTCCCCGCTACAACTGGAACGTCATCGCCACCGGCCCCGGCCACGGCACACGCCTGCGTTCCGGCCGCCTGCTGGTGCCGGTCTGGTTGTCCACCGGCGGCAAGGCCCATCGTCCCAGCGTTGTTTCCACGCTCGTGAGCGACGATGAAGGGCGCACCTGGCGCACGGGCGACATCATTCTCGGTGAGCTGACCAACCCCAGCGAGACCGCTGCTGTTGAGCTGCGTGATGGCCGCGTCATGATGAACATTCGCAGCGAGAGCGAGGCGCAACGTCGCGCCGTGGTCTACAGCCCGGATGGCCTCACGGGTTGGACAGCCCCCGCCTTTGTCCCCGACCTCAAGGAACCCGTGTGTATGGCAAGCCTGCTGCGCTATCCCCGTGGCAAGCGGCCCATCCTGTTCATCAACCCCGCCAACGCCGAGCCCGAGGCGCAGTCAAAGCGCGGCCGCAACTCCACCCGCAAGAACCTTACCTTGTTTGCTAGCGATGACGAAGGCGCCACCTGGCGTACCATCCAAACCATCGACCCCGACATCTCCGCGTACTCCGATATCACGGTTGATCGCCGCGGAAACCTGCTCGTGCTCTATGAGAAGGGCGGCCGCAATGGCAACATGTATTTCACCCAGTCGCTGCGCCTCGAAAAAATACCCGCGCAACTCCTCACACGCTAGCGGGTTTGTATGGTCATGAAGACCCGAATCCTCAACCTCATGATGGCCGCGTTGCTTGCGACGGGGCTGATGTTCGCACAGCAGGACGGCGGTAAGCGTGGTGAGCGTATGGCTCAGCTGCTTGGCCTCACCGAAGACCAGAAGCCACAGGTCCAGTCCATCCTCCAGCAGGAACGCGAAGCGCTTCAGGCTGCCCGCAAGAACAACGCCACTCGCGATGAAATGAAGGCGATCCACGAGAAGTCCCGCCAGCAACTGGCCGGCGTTCTCACGCCCGATCAGATGGCCAAGTGGGATAAGGCCGCCAAGCGCGTCAAGGCTCGTCGCCAGCCGCGCGGCTAGTGTCTACTTGCGCGCCAGAATCGCATCGAGCGGCGAATCGGGCAGTACAACGCACTGGACATCGCGGAATCCCGCAGTCTCCAGAATCTGTTTGTACTCGCTGAATCGCCGCTCCTTACCTTCCGCCACCACCAGCATATTCAGGCTCTGCAACAGCGCCCACAAGGGCCCCGTGCCGCTCTCGTCGAGGATCTTCTCGGCCACCAGTAGCGCCCCGCCTTCCGGCAGCGCGGCGTAGATCTTGGCAAGCAACCGCTCAATCTTGCTGACACCCCAGTCATGCAGAATGCGGCCCAGCGTATACAGGTCGGCCGGTGGCAGCTCATCTTTGAAGAAGTCCGCTTTCACCGTATCCACTCTCGCCTCGAGCCCCGCCTTGCCAATCACCTCGCGCGCCACATCAAGCACCGGCCCCAGATCGAGCACGCTCGCGCGCAATTGCGAATATGCCTGACACGCCGCAATCGGAAGGTGCCCCGTTGCCCCGCCCAGATCCACCAAGTGTTTGAACCCGCTCAGATCAAACGCCCGTACCACCTTCGGCGAGCTCATCAGCCCAAAGGCATGCATGCCCATGACGAAGTTCCGCTTGTCCTCTTCGGTTTTATAGTAGTGCGAGAACAACTCTCCCTGCCCACCAAACACCTGCTCCCAGCGATTCGATCCCTCGCGCATCGCCTGCGGCAGCTCGCCCCATAGCTTCCACAGCGCCTTGCGTGAGTACTCGATGTAGCCAACGATCGAGTTCTCCGCCTGCCGCACCAGATAGGCGCTCGCCACCGCCGTATTGCGGTAGGCGCCCTTGTCCACCGCGAGCAATTCCAGATGCACGCACGTGCTCAGCAGCCGCTCCAGCGCATCGGGGTTCGCCTTCACCAGCGACGCCAGTTGTCCCACACCCAGGGGCCCTGTCTCGAGATAGTCAAAGATCCGCAGTTCAACAGCGGTAAACATCGCCTGCGAACGGCGAAACGCTTCAATCAAAAACAATACGGGTTCAGGATTCGGCAATGACATAAAGCTCCCTTAGCTCAGGCGTGAATAGGCCAGCAGCGCCCAGTAGATTGCGGGCATGGAGAACAGGCTCGAGTCCAGACGGTCGAGCCAGCCACCATGGCCGGCCAGCATCGTTCCTGAGTCTTTCATATTTGCCCCACGCTTGATCGCGCTCTCGCACAGATCGCCGATCTGCCCCGCAAAGTTCCCCACGATGGCCAGCGCAATCGCCGCCGGCAATGTCACCTCTGGCAAAACACGCGGCAGGTACACACAGGCAAACACAATGCTCGCCACCACACCACCGAGCGCGCCTTCCACCGTCTTGCCGGGGCTGATCGCCGGCGCGAGCTTGTTCTTGCCAAACGCGCGTCCGGTGTAATAAGCGCCCGTGTCCCCCGCCCAATTGATCGCCGCGGCAAAGAACAACCAGTGCTCACTGCGCGCATGCAACTCGATGCCACAACGCCATGCCCCAAACACGTACAGAATGCCGAGCGTAAACGCCCCCGCGCTCGCAAACCCCGTCTTGAAATCCACCGTCCGCAGGCTCATGCCCAGCGCGAGCATCGGCAGCAGCGCGCACAATACCCACGCCGGCTCGGGCGTAACCAATAACGCCACCCCGGCCACATAGCCGCTGATCGGATAAGTTTCGAGCCCTTGGCCCTCGGTCAGCCGCGCATATTCACGAAAGCAGAAGATCGCGAGCAGAGCGACAATCGCGACGAACAACTGGTGTGGGGCAAAGAAGATACTGTAAACGCCAAATGGAACCAGCCAGGCTGCCGTCAGGACACGCTTCATCGTGACGCCACACCAACCGGCACGCCTTCCGGCTCTGCCTCGCCCACCCCACCAAAGCGACGCTCCCGGCGCTGATACTCAAGCAACGCTTCGATCAGATGGCGGCAACGAAAGTCCGGCCACAGCGTGCTCGATACCACCAGTTCGCTATACGCAATCTGCCACAGCAGAAAGTTGCTCACCCGCATTTCACCCGACGTGCGGATCAACAGATCCGGCTCCGGCAGCCCCGCCGTATACAGATGCTGGTCGATCGTCTTCTCGTCAATGTCCTCGGGCTTCACGCCGCTCTGGACGATAGCCTTCACCGCATCCACCAATTCGGCTCGCCCGCTGTAGTTGAGCGCGAGGTTCAACTGCAATCCTGTGTTGCCAGCGGTCACATCCATGACGTGCCGCAGTTCCTTTTGCACGCTCGCCGGCAGTTCTTCCACCCGCCCGATCGCCACCAGCCGCACATTGTTCGTCATCAGCGTTTCGAGCTCGGCGTGCAGGTAGAGCCGCAACAACTGCCACAGCGCCTGCACCTCAAGCGCCGGCCGCCGCCAGTTCTCCGTAGAAAACGCATACAGCGTCAGGGCCCCGATCTTCAACCGCGCACAGCTCTCCACAATGTCGCGTACGCTGTTCACGCCGGCTTTATGGCCCGCGATACGCGGCATAAGACGCTGCTTGGCCCATCGCCCGTTGCCATCCATGATGATGGCAATGTGGCGCGGCAGGCGCGCGGGATCAAGGTTTTGTGCCAGGATCCATTCCTCAGACCCCTGCTTCAGGGCCTCGAAGAGATCATTCATTGCAACTCACCATGGTACAACGATCAACCCTGTCGCCTCAGCGTTCAGAAACGGGTACGCCATCCCCGCAATGCCCAGAAAAGTGCCAAACGGCAACTCATACGTCTGCGCGTCCTTCTTCGCCACCAGAATAAACGCAATCCCCAGCACCGACCCCATCACGCTCCCCACAATCAGCGTCAACAGCGCCCCCTGCAACCCATAGAACGCCCCGATCATCGCGATCATCTTCACATCGCCAAACCCCAGCCCCTCGCGCCCTCGCACGCGGTAGTACAACTCACCAATCCCCCACAGTACAAAGCTCGGCGCCAGGCCTCCGATCAGGCTTTCGCTCAGGCTCAGCCACGATTCGCGCCATTCCTCCGGCATAAAGAAATGCCCGATGAAGTGCGGCATCGGTACAAACAAACTGATCACAAACCCCGCCGTCATCCCGCCCACCGTAAACTCATCCGCCAGGATGCGCTCCTCAAGATCCATAAACACCAGCCCCACCAGCAGCGCCCCGTACAGGCACAGCTTCACGGCGTCCACCGTCGCGCCCATCTTCCACACCGCCAACCCAAACACCACCGCCGTGATCACCTCCACCAGCGGATAGCGCCATGAGATCACCTGCTTGCAGTTGCGACACTTGCCCGCGAGCAGCACATAGCTCAACACCGGCACATTGTCATACCAGGCAATCGTCTTCTCACACCCCACACAGAACGATCGTGGCGCCACCACGCTCAGATCACGCGGCAGCCTGAAGATACACACATTCAGAAAGCTCCCGATCAGCAGCCCAAACAGCGCCGCGATCCCGATCATGATCTCCGTCTCAGGCAACACCCAACTCCCGATACGCACTAATCGTCTGCATCACCATTCGCTCCAGCGTAAACATTTCGAGATACCGCCGCCGCGCATTCTCGCTAAACCGCAACTGCACATTGCGATCATCACGAATCGCCGCAATCGCCCTCGCGATCGCCACCTTGTCATTCGGCACCAGCAACCCCGAGAACCCCTCATCCACCGCCTCCACCAGCCCGCCCACCCGGCTTGCCACAATCGGCAACCCCGCCGCCATGGCCAGCAACACCGCCGACCCCAGCCCCTCGCTATTGCTCAGATAGAGAAACAGCAGCGCCGCCTTCAGCGAATCGCCCAGGTTCTCCCCCAGCCGGATCTCCGTCCGCGCCAGTTCTGCCGCCTCGAGCATCAGCGCATTCATCTTGCCCGGATCATCGCTCTTGAGCGCCGCGATATGCGTGCCCACCGCCGCCGGCGGCACATCCGGCACACCGTCGTACACCACGCGGATCTTCGCCTCATCAACGCCCGCCCGCAGCAACTCGCGCCCCACCGCCTTCGACACCGCGATGTACCCCGCCGGCCGCTCATACTTGCGCTTCGAGGCCCAGGATTCCTTCACCGGGAAGACCACCCGCCGCGCCACCACAAACGGCGCCCGGCTCGCGATCGCCGCGATCGTATGCGAGTGCGAATCCTGCACATGCACCACATCATGCGCCCGGCTCTGCGCCAGCATCGTCAGGTATCCCACCTGCCGGCAATGCAGCTTGGTCTGTTGCGCCAGATCCCACAGCAGAGATCCATACCGCGCGAGCAACGTCACCGTGTGCCCCTGCTCACGCAGCCCTTCAGCGAGGTACAACGTCTGCCATTGCCCCCCGCGCATTTTCCATCCGGAATCAGCCAGCAGAATCTTCATCGGTTTGGCGAAAAGTTCCTTGCCTTGGCGTACTTGAGAAACGTATAGATGCCAGCCATGTACGCGATGGCCAGCCCTTCGGGCCCATCGAGAAACCCGCGCTGGAACACATAACTTTTCAGAAAGGTCCAAGCCGGGTCGATCGCCATATTGCGCCAGGTCACCCGCTTGCGATTGGCCACAATCTGCTCGGCCGCAAGCGTCGTATAGCGATCCATCGTCTTCAGATGCTCGCTCAGCGACGAGCAAGTGTAGTGCAGCAGATTGGTCTCGAGATGGCCCACGCGGCCATCCACCACCACGCTCTCATGCACATACTCGCCCACCCACTTCGCCTTGCGCCGGTCAAACAGCCGCACCTTCCGATCCGGATACCAGCCCGAGTGCAGAATCCACCGGCCCAGATATTGCGCCAGCCGCGGCATCGTATAGCCGTCATGCTGCGGACCGTTTTTCTTGAGCTGCCAGATCTCGCCCTCAAGCGCCTCGCTCAGCGCCTCATCGGCGTCAATGCTCAATAC
>CAZBTA010000038.1:0-29517 GCA_964494515.1 uncultured Bryobacter sp. | reverse complement strand
TTAATGAATTCCGCATTGGTCGCCAGAGCGCCGCGGTGGACTTCATCCGTCCCTATCGCGATGGTGGCATCGCCGTGCTTTCCAACCTGTTCACCAATCCGATCAACAACGGTCTCGGCCAGGGGCGTAACTCTCCCGTCATCGACTTGACGGACAACCTGACGATTCTGCGCGGCAAGCATACGTTCAAGACGGGTTTCAGCTTCCGCCGCATCCTGCAGTACGGGTATAACTTTGCCGGCATCTATCCGGATGTTGACCTGAGCCGCACCTCGGCCGGCAACGCGCCTGCCGCGAGCTTTGGTCCGCAGGGCCTTCCCACCGCAACCCGCCAGATCTTTGAAGGTCTCTTCAACGACGTGCTGGGCCGCGTGGGTCAGGTTTCGCAGACCTTCTATAGCGACCTGCAGACTTTCCAGGATGCCGGTTCGCCCCGCGTACGCAACACGGTGTTCAAGGACATTGGCATGTTCTTCCAGGATGACTACAAGATCCTGCCCAATCTGACGCTCAACGTCGGTTTGCGGTGGGAACTGTTCGGCATCCCGAAGGAGATCAACGGCTTCCAGGGCACGCTCGATCGCGTTGCTGACCTGAACACGGTGGCCAACTTCAACAACCTCGTCATCAAGAAGTCGGACAAGTGGTACAACAACGATTTCAACAACTTTGCTCCCCGCTTTGGCTTTGCCTTTGACCCGTTCAAGAACGGCAAGACGGTGATCCGTGGTAACTGGGGCATGTTCTATGACCGCATCATCGGCGCCACCTCGAGCCTCGTTGACGGCAATACCCCGGGCTTTGCCCAGGCGCTGCAGACGTTCCCCAACGGTGCCGGCGGCACGGTGCGCACGGTCAACAATCTGGCTACCTCCGACCTGCCGGTCAAGCCTGGTTCGGTCGTGACGCAGTTGCCGCTTACTCGCAACCAGTCGATCGTGGTCTTCAATCCGAACCTCCGCACCGGCTACGCGCAGCAGATCAACTTCGGCATGTCGCAGCAGATCGCCAGCCGCACGGTGGTCGAACTCGGCTTTGTTCGCACGCTTGGCACCAAGCTGTTCGCCTGGCAGGACATCAACCAGCCGCGTATCTACGGCGACTTCCTGAACAGCTTCCGCGAGTTGGCCGCGTTCTCGGCCAACGGCACGCCGGTGAGCGCTGGCAATACGCTGGCTCGCATCTTCGGCACGCCGCAGGCCGCGGTTTCGTCGCTTGGCGCCACCAACCTCGCTCAGGGGCTGGCCGGCACCGTGGCCGATAACCTCGACCGCACTGCCGCCAACTTCAACCGCTTTGCCGGCGCGGGCGTCAGCGAGTTCTACCTCCGCAACTACCCGCAGTTCAACCAGGTGATCTACGGCATGAACGGTGGCTCCTCGAGCTACAATTCGCTGCAGTTTACGGTAAACCACAAGACGCGCAATGCGATCCTCATCGCCAACTACACGTTCTCGAAGTCGATCGACAACACCTCGGTGGACGGCAATGGCTTTACGGCTCCGGTGGACAACTACAACTTCGTCAACAACCGTGGTCGCGCCGACTTTGATCGTCCGCACGCCTTCAACTTCTCGGGCAGCTATACGCTTCCCTTCGGCAAGGGCCAGCGCTTCATGAGCGGCGCCAATGGTTTCGTCAATCGCCTCGTCGGCGACTGGACGATCGGTGGCCTCATGATCCTGCAGTCGGGTTCGACGTTCTCGGTGACCAGCGGTCGCCGTACGCTCGGCTCCACGCTCAACACCTATGCCAACTACTCGGGCGACCGCAACATCGGTGAGGTCGTCAAGGTGGGCAATGGTGTGCAGTACTTCACCGCCGAGCAGATCGCGCGCTTCACCTTCCCCGGTGCGGGCGAGATCGGCAACTCGGGGCGCAACGCCTTCCGCGGGCCGCGCTTCTTCAACACGGACATGTCGCTCGTGAAGCCGATTCCGATCACGGAACGCTTCAAGATGCAGTTCCGTGCGGAAGCCTACAACCTGCTCAACCACGCCAACTTCACCACTCCGGGTACGAGCATCGTCACGCCGGCCACCTTCGGCCGCCTGTCGGCGACGGCAAACACCTCGAGCGGCACTGGCGCTCGCGTGATGCAGATGGCCCTGCGCGTCGACTTCTAATCGACTCGTAACAATTCCAACCGACTCAGCCCGCCGTTGCCTCCCATTGGCACGGCGGGCTCTCTTCTGGTCCCAAACGTGTATCAACCATAGCCTTCAATGGCGCACCTTTGAAAGCATGCGCCTCCTTGGGTTTTTTCTTGTTGCCATGTCCGCATTGGGGCAGGTAGTAAACGGTCGCATTGAGCTACAGGTGCTTGATGCGGCTGGTGCCGCGGTTCCCGCCGCGAAGATTACGTTGAAAGATTCTCGTCGCCAGATTCTGGTTGGCGCCGATCCCACCTCCACGGGTGATGGCAATTACCTCTACGCCAGCCTTCGACCCTCCATCTACGAGATCACGGTGGAAGCCACCGGTTTTCGCAAAGCCACGGTTGGCAATATCGAGCTGTTCTCCGGCGCTACCCTGCGCCAGACCGTCAAGCTTGAGCTCGGCCAGCTAAGCGAAGCCGTATCGGTCGAAGCCAACGCGATTCAGGTCAACACCGCCGACGCACAAGCCGCGCGCAGCATCAGCATGCGCGAGATTGATACGTTGCCTCAGTTGGGCCGTAGCCCGCTTGCTCTCGCTGCAATGAATCCCGGCATCAGTGTGGATGCCGGCGATCAGACGTTCTCGCGCGTGAACGGCCTGCGGCAAGGCTCCAACAATTCGCGCCTTGATGGCATTGATGTCAACGACAGCGTTGTGCCGCGCTTTGGCCTCTCGCTCACTCCCTCCAATACCGACACGGTCGAAGAAGTCCGAATCATCACCAATGGCGGCAAGGCCGAATACGGCCGTAGCGCCGGCGGGCAGATCGAAATGGTGACCCGCTCGGGCACCAATCAGTTCCATGGCAATGCGTTTGAGTATCTGCGCAACAGCAAGCTCAACTCGAATACGTTTTTCAACAACGCTTCCGGCACCGCGCGCCCCAAGTTCAACCAGAGCATCTATGGTGGCAGCTTTGGCGGCCCCGCGATCCGCAACAAGGTCTTCTTCTTCGGAAACTTTCAGGGCACCGATTCACGCCAGGACGTAAGCCGCAACCGCACCGTGCCGACGGCAGAAGCCCGTCAGGGCATCTTCCGCTGGCGTGATGCCGCGGGCAATATTCAGTCGTTCAACATTGCCGCCAACGACCCTGCGGGTCGCGGTATCGATCCGGAAATGCGCCGCCTGTTTGGACTGATGCTCCCCGCCAACAACACCGAAGTCGGCGATGGACTCAACTCCGCTGGCCACCGTCTGAATCTCAGCTCGCCCACCAAGTCCTACCAGGGCACCGGCAAGGTCGACTGGCAGGTGTCGCAGTTGCATCGGGTGTTCTTCCGTTACTCAAAGCTCAAGGCCGAATCCGTCGACAGCCTCAATAACGCTGAGCGCACCTTCCCCTCGCAGCAGGACGGCCAGATCATCAATGATCGCTATGGCTTTTCGGTCGGTTCGGATTGGACGTTGTCGCCGACGCTGATCAATGAGTTTCGCGCTGGCCGGCAGTTTGGTCTCACGCAGTTCCTGCGGCCCGATCGTCCGGCTGGCCCGGCGGTGATCACCAACCTCTTCACCGATCCGATCAACGCTGCCTTTGGTCAGAATCGCAATTCGCCGGTCAACGATTTCACCGACAACCTCACGATCCTGCGCGGCAAGCATACGTTCAAAACCGGTGTGAACTTCCGTTCGATTCGTCAGTTTGGGGAGAACTTTACGGGCATCTACCCGAACGTGAACCTCACGCGCGCCAATGGCAATATCGCGCCCGCCAACATTGGGCCGCAGGTGGGCCAGAGTGGTGTTACCTCGGCCGTGCGCCAGCAGTTTGAAAGCCTCTACAATGACGTCCTCGGTCGTGTCGGCCAGATCAGCACGGTTTTCTACAGCAACCTCGAGCAGTTCCAGGACGCTGGCCTGCCACGCTCGCGCGACTTCCGCTACCGCGAATTCGCCGGCTTCTTCCAGGACGATTGGCGCGTGTTGCCCAACCTCACGCTCAACATCGGGTTGCGCTGGGAGTACCTTGGACCACCTCGTGAAGCGAACGGATTCCAGGGCACGCTGAACCGTGCCGCGGACATCTCGCCACTCGCCAACATCGCCGACTTCCGCATTCAACGGCAGGACAAATGGTTCTCCGCCGATCGCAACAACTTTGCCCCGCGCTTTGGCTTTGCCTGGGATCCCTTCAAGGCGGGCAAGACGTCCATCCGTGGCAACTATGGTGTGTTCTTTGACCGTATGATCGGCTCCGCCGTCAACACGGCTGATGGCAACACGCCCGGCTTCTCGCAGACGGTGAACGTATTCCCGAACGCAACCCCCGGCGCCAATCGCAGTGTTTCCACCCTGGTGAGCAGCGATTTCCCCCAGCGCCCTGGTGCTCCCGATCTGGCGCCCGCGTTGAACCGCCAGACCTCCGTCGTGCTGATGAACCCCAATCTGCGCACCGGTTATGTCCACCAGATGAGCTTCGGCATCCAGCATGAGATCTCGCGCAACACCGTCTTTGAGGTCAACTACGTGCGCACGATGGGCGTAAAGCTGTACATGAATCGCGACCTGAATCAGCCCAAGATCGAGGGCGACTTCCTCAATTCGTTCCGTGAGCTGCAGGCCTTCCGCGCGAGCGGTGCCACGCCCGGCGCCAACAACACGCTGGTACGCCTGTTCGGTTCCCCTGCCGCTGCTGTCTCCGCCATCGGCGCTGGCACGATCGACCAGGGGCTTGCCGGCACTGCCGCCAACACCGTAGATACGGTTGCCGCCAACTACAGCCGCTATGCTCAGGCCGGCATCAGCAACTTCTACCTGCGCAACTTCCCGCAATTCAACCAGTTCGTTGTCGGCACTAACGATGGCCGCAGCCACTACAACGGCTTGCAGATGTCGTTATCGCGCAACGCTGGTGGCTTGCGGGCGACGGTGAACTATACCTACTCGAAGGCGCTCGACAATTCCTCGGACGAGGGCAACGGCTTTACCGCCGCCGGCTCTCCGCTCGACAATTTCAACCTGCGCTCCAACTACGGCCGCACCACCGCCGACCGTCCGCATGTGATGAACTTCCTCGCCAGCTATTCGCTGCCCTTTGGCCGCGGCAAGCGCTGGATGTCCTCTGCCGGGCCCGTGCTGCAGAAGATGGTTGGCGATTGGGATCTGGGCGCCATCGGGATATTCCAGTCGGGCCGTCCGCTGCCGATCCTGAGTGGGCGCCGCACGGCTGGTTCCACGGCCAGCCAGTTGGCTGACTTCAAGGGCACCGACCGGTCGATGGGCGAGGTGCGTGTTCAGGGCAATGGCGTGTTCTACTTCCTGCCTTCCGAGGTAGCGATGTTCGACTTCGCCCCCGCTGGGAGCATCGGCAACTCGGGACGCAATACGTTCCGCGGGCCGGGCTTTTACAACCTCGACCTCTCGCTCTCCAAGCGAATCCCGCTCACCGAGCGCTTCAAACTCACTTTCCGCGCTGAGGCGTTCAATGCCCTCAACAAGGCCAACTTCGACAATCCGAACAATAGCCTTGCGGTGCCAAACGCCTTCGGTCGTATCACGACTCTGGTCAATGGCAGCTCCGGAAATGGCGCCCGCGTTCTGCAGGCGGCGTTGCGATTAGACTTCTAATCGATAGTTGATCCGTAAGTATATTCAATTGGCCTCCTCTATCCGGGGAGGCCAATTCTCTACCCAAATGCTCTATTGATCGATCTGGCAAATATACACCCGGGTGTGGTGTATAGCGTACAGATCAATCCAGTGAAACGATTCTGCAGTCACGCGAAAAAAATCAACGTATCGGCTCAAAAGGTGAGAAAAATAGAAAAATTTGCAACTTCTTACGTTGACAATCGTCTAAGGCCGCTCTACCCTTCAAGTAGCCATCGAGTTTCAACGATGTAACAACTTATCCAAGTGTACGGAGGGTCCCCGAATGACTTTTCAAGTCGGCGAAAAAGTGGTGTATCCCAATCATGGTGTAGGAACGATTGAGAACATCAGCGTTCGTTCGTTTGGCGCCCAAAATGAACGTTTCTACCTTCTACGCCTTGCCTACAGTTCGATGACCGTAATGGTCCCCTTCTCGCATGCCGAAGAAGTGGGCCTCCGCAAGGTAACCCGTAACACCGAAGTTGCCAAGGTTTTGAACTTCCTCGCCTCCGGCACTCCGCGCTGGAACCCCGACTGGAAGCATCGCTTCAAAGAGAATACCGAGAAGATGAACAAGGGTTCATTGCTCGAGATCGCTGAAGTGTTCAAGACCCTGCTCATGATCCAGGGAGACAAACCGCTCAGCTTCCGCGAAAAGAAGATGCTCGAGCGCAGCCGTCAGATGCTGTTGGCCGAAGTAGCCATCTCGCGCGCCATCGCCGAGAAGGAAACGGTGGAACTGCTCGACCGTTCGCTGCAGAAGTCTCGCCTCCGCTTCCCGGAACCCATCTAAGCTTCTCATTTTCAAGCACATTTCGAACGCCGGACTCCCAAGAGTCCGGCGTTTCTGTTTTTCCTGTTTGGGGTATAAGGATTCGGGCTATGCCTGCCGATAGTACGGCAGACGGAAGTGTTCCCGAATGAAATGCCTCTACTGCGGTAAGAAACTTCCGATGGTGAAAAAACTCACCTCGGAAGAATTCTGTTCCGCCGCCCATCGCCAGGCGTATCACGATGAACAGGAACAACTTGCGCTTGCTCGTCTGCTCGAAGAGCAGCAGAAGCCGCGCAAGGGTCGCCGTCCCCTTGTCGCCGCTCCAGACCCTGATGCTCCCCGTCCGGCGGAGTATTTGAGTGATCAAATTCTCCCCCGCCACATTGGCAATTCTCCGTGGGTCTCCTCCAGCAGCGCGACGTTTGCCCCTGGGCTTCAGCTTCCCGATCAGATTCCCGCGCCTCCTGCCTCGGGCTCCAGCCTGAGCGGGCCTGTGGCCGTTTCCGCCAGTATCGCCCCCCAAGGCCGTGCAACGGCTGAGGATGCGATTGCCGCGCTCGCCGCTGCGGCTGCACCTGTCGACGGTGTCGCGCCGCAGATTGCCAGTTTCTCGGTTCAGGCGTTGCTGCGCCAGGTTCTGCCGACGCCAGATACCGTCGCCATTGAGGTCTCCGCCGAGCCGCCGCCTGAAGTGCAGTTTGAAAGCGCGCCACTTGCGAAAAGCGCCAATCCCGATCTTCCACTTTCGGCCCTCGCTCCCCGGCATCAGTTGCCGCTAGAGGTGTTCGATAGCACGCTTGCCGCCGTGCCGCAGCTACCATTTGACTTTGCGCATCGCATCTCTCCGATTGCGGCCCCCGCTGGGGTACCTAATGGCAGTTTTCCTGCCGCGATTGCGCTCGCTCCGCTGCACCCGCAGGCTCCCGCTGCATCCTGCCAGCCGGCGCTAGCAACTGGGCAAGCGACCGGCGATCGCTACGAAGTCATTTTTGCGCCAGAGACCTCGGTTCGCCCGCACACTGCTGATCCGCTTCCGCCGCGTCCGGAGTTGATCTCTGTTGCGGGCTCACTGTCCGAGCCCGTTCTGGGTGCCTCCCTTGTCGCCGCGGCTGCTGTTTCATTTGAGCTTCCGGTTGGCGCCGTGCCGCCCGTCCCGGTGGCATTACCCACTGGCGCTGATGCGGTGATCGCCCCGCCAATGGCTGCGCAGCGCACCACGGCGCTGGATGTGGCCGAGCCCGCCGTCACGTGTTTTGGCGGCGCGATTCCACGCCTGTTCGCCCGTCCCAAACCCTATGCGCCGCGCCCGTCCCGCTTAACTGCGTACCCTGAGCACAACGAGTTTCACCTCGACCCTGTTGAGCTCCGCGATAGCCGCGGCGGTAAAGCCCTGGTCGGAATCACCACAGGCAAGTGCGAGATTTTCAAAGAGTTGCATCAACATCCAGAGGGATTTCTGCGAGCCGTTGAGGGCCATTGGTCGGCGAGCAGCAGTCTTTTCGCATTCAACCAGCCATTCAGTCCCAAAGGCCGGGTCGCAAGCATTCGCCTCAGCTCTCTCAGCGTGATGGCAAAGACCTGGCGCAACAGCAAGCAAATTGCCATATCAGTCCATCCCGATTCCGGCTCGCTCGCGCCGAAGATGAAGGATTGGATTCGATCCTCACGGCTGCCGTTGCTGCGGCCCAATCCCAAACTGGCCATTATTCCCGCCAAACCGCCCAATCCCGCCATTGCCGCCCTTGGGCAGTTGAACGGCGCCAGCTCCAGTTTCTCGTGGCAGGCCGTGCGCAGCCGTTGGGATCATATCCCCAACGACATCCGCTGGATCGCCATTGCCGTACCGATGGTGATTGGTCTGCTGTGGTTCGCCAACACGCCCCGCGCGCAAGAAGATGCCCGTGGGCGCATCAGCTCGGTGGTGCCGAGCGTGGGTGGCCTGCTGCAAACCTCGCTGCAAAGTGGTTCCTGGGACGATATCAAACGCAATATTCGCAGCCGCGCCGCTGTCGAGCTCAGTGACGATTTCCGTCAGGGGCTTGGCGAGTGGACTGGCGTCGGCGACTGGGCCAGCGGCTGGACCTACGATCCCGCCGGCTTTGTCCGCCCACGCAAGATGGCCCTGTTCTCGCCCACCATGGAGCTTGAGGACTATCGTTTCGAATTCTTAGGGGCAATTGAGAGAAAAGCCCTATCGTGGGTCTTCCGTGCCGCCGATGTAAAGAACTACTACGTTGCCCGACTTGAGGTCACGCGTGGTGGGCCGCTACCCACGGTGGAGCTGGTTCGCTATGCGGTGGTAAATGGTCGGCCGGGCCCCAAACGCGTGATTCCTCTGCCGATGCAGACGCATGAGGACACGATCTACCGGATCCGGGTGGACGTGCGCGGTAGCAATTTTGTGACTACGGTCCAGGACCAGGTGGTGGATGTATTCTCCGACAACCGGTTCAGCCGTGGCGGTGTGGGTTTCTTCAGCGAACCCGGCGAAGATGCCCGGTTGCGCTGGGTGGAAGTATCACACCAGTACGACATGTTGGGTCGGCTTTGCGCCTACCTGGTTCCCTATAACGTTTCGAATTCAACTGTGAGGTCAGCGCCATGACATTTCGGCGAAAGGAAAGTACGATTTCAAAGTCCAACGGAGCCACCCCTGCCCGGCAGACCGAAGGGCAATCCGCTCTGGCCCGCGCGGTGGCGCTCCACCTCGAGGGCAAGCGGAAGGAAGCTCTCAAGGAGATCCACGACGCTCTCGATTCCGGTCAGAACGATCCGGAATTGTACTCGGCTCGTGGCCATCTGCACTTTGAACTCGAACAGTTTGAAGAAGCAGCGCGTAGCTATCAGAAGCTGCTCGACCTCAACTCGAAGCACCCCTCGGCCCATTTCAATCTGGCCGTCTGCTCAGAAAAGCTTGGCCGCTGGAGCGAAGCCGCGGATAATTTCCAGCGCGCTCTCGAACAGCCGAACGCGAGCAACCAGGCCCGCCTCGGTTTGGGCGTTGCCTATCTCCATACCGATCGCGCTGGCCAGGCCTTCGATCTGTTTGAGACCGTTTTGGGCGCCGAACCTGAAAACGAAACCGCTCTGTTTGGCAAGGCCGTCTCGCTGCAACTGCTGAATCGCCTTGAGGACGCCCTCGGCCTTTACCAGCAGATGCTCGCCAAGAATCCCTCGAGCGAAGAAGCGCTTGTGAACATGATCACGATCGGCATCGCGCTCAAGGACGTCAACATCATCCGTACGCACTCCGAGAAGTTGCTTGAGATGCGTCCCTTCAGCCAGCCTGCTCTCGAAGGTCTGGCCACCTGCGCCTTCACGACGGCCGATTACGAGGCCGCCGCGCGCTTCTGCCAGAAGCTGGTCGAGTACACGCCCGATCACTTTGAGCGCTGGTTCAACCTTGGCGTCGCCTATCAGAAGCTCCAGAAGCTCGAGCAGGCACTCCAGGCTTATCAGGAGGCCACCCGCATCCGTCCCGACAGCGAGCAGGCGCTCGTCAACCTCGGTATCGTGCGGCAGCAGCTCGGCGACCTGAAGGGCGCCCGTGAAGCCTACGAGCTCGTTCTCAAGAAGAATCCGACGCTGTCCGAGGTCCGCTACAATCTCGCCGTCCTGCTCGAATCGACCGGTTCGCGCGAAGACGCCGAGCACATCCTCGAATCGCTGCTCAAGGACAATTCCGAATCCGAGGAAATCTGGTTCCGCCTCGGCTTCCTGCGCCTCGAGCGTGGTGAGCTGCAGGGCGCCATCCAGGCCTACGAGACCTGCCTTGAGAAGCGTCCCAAGTGGCCCGAAGCACAGCTCAACCTCGGCCTTGCCTACTGGCGCGTCGGGGATCGTGATGCCGCTTCGCTCGCCTTCTCGAATGTCCTCCAGGTGGAGCCCAACTCGATGGATGCGCTGCGCGGCCTTGCCGCTCTCGCCGTCGAAAAGGGCGACCAGCAGCAGGCGCTCGAGCTGCAAGCCAAGCTGATTGACCTTGGCGAACGCTCGCCCGAGCTCTTCTACAACACCGGTCTGCTCTTGCAGAAGGGTGGGCAGGTGGAAGACGCCATCCGCCTTTACCGCGAAGCGCTGGCCGAACGGCCCGGCTTTGCCGAAGCGCTTCTCAATCTTGGCCACGCGCTCCGCACGCAGGGCCAGCAGGACGAGGCTCGTGTCTACTGGCGCAAGGCGCTCGAGGCACGCCCCGAGCTTGCCAAGGGTTACTTCGAAGCCTGATCGTCTTAAGGCATCCGGAGCAAAGGGCCGCGCACCATTGGAGGGGGCGCGGCCCTTTCCCATTTGTGTTAACTTCTGGAGCTATGCAGAGCAAAGCCGCCACCGTTGCCGAATACCTGGAGTCGCTGCCGGAAGATCGACGCGCCTCAATCGAAGAGGTTCGTCAGGTGATCCTGAAAAACCTCGACAAGGATTACGAAGAAGGCATGACCTACGGCATGATTGGCTACTACGTACCTCACCGCGTGTATCCGGGTGGCTACCACTGCGACCCCAAACAACCGCTACCCTTCGCGGCGTTGGCCTCGCAGAAGGGCTATATGTCGCTTTACCTGATGTGCGTTTACGGGGACGAAGATGCAAGCGAGAGTTTCCAAACCGCCTGGGCCAAGACCGGCAAGAAGCTCGACATGGGTAAATCCTGCATTCGGTTCAAGAAGTCGGCTGACCTCGCCCTTGATGTCATTGGCCGCAGTATCAAGGCAATGCCGGCAAAGAAGTACATCGCCAAGGTCGAGGCGCAACTCGCTACTCGTTCGCTCGAGAAGCAGCGCGCTGCAAAGCAGCCTCCAGCTGCTCCTTCGAAAAAGAAGTCGAAATAAACAGCTCCTGGCGCGCCCCATCGCTCAGGGCGATGGCCTTAAACCCGTTTGTCGTCGGCACGGTGATTCGCACGCTCACCTTGCCCTTGGCGTCACGCACCTGCGCGATGCGCCCCGGCACCACGCTGCGAATCTCCGGGTTGTCCTCGAGCAACCGGCCCAGCATGCGCCTCACCCCGTCGACAATCGAGTGTTCGATCTTCAGCCGGTCATTGGTGGAGCGCAGTCTCATGCTATCCCTATGATTACGCGCAGGCACCCAAATGACCAAAATCAATTTAGCCGAGAAGTTCAGCCAGTTCAGTGAGCACTGGTCGCCCCGAATCGCCGCCGAGTTAAATGGCCAGCACGTCAAACTCGTCAAATTCGTCGGCCCCTTCGTCTGGCATCACCATGAGCACGAGGACGAACTGTTCCTGGTGGTCGATGGCGCTTTCACCATGGAGTACCGCGATGCCGCCGGCAACGAGCAGCGCCTTGAGCTGGCCGCTGGTGAATTTGTCGTGGTTCCGCGTGGCGTCGAGCACCGCCCGGTCGCCGAGCGTGAAGTCAGCGTGCTGCTATTTGAACCCGCTGGCACCCTCAACACCGGCACAGCGCAACCGGGTGAGTACACGGTTAACGCACCTGCCCACATCTAGAGCTGCGGTCGTCGCATTCCGACTTTCGTCGCCTGCTCATACGCGTAAGCCAACTCGAGCACACTCAGATCCGCCTGATGGCGTCCCACAATCTGGAGCCCGACCGGCAACCCCTCAGGCGTAAAGCCCGCGGGGACGCTGATCGCCGGATTGCCCGTCGTCGAGATGTACCAGCAGGACTTCATCCAGTCGATATAGCTCGTCATCTTGCGTCCAGCCACTTCGGTCGGATACGGTGTTTTCACGTCAAACGGGGGCAGCTGTGTGGTTGGCAGTACGAAGTACTCATACTTGCTCAGAAACTGCTGAAAGCGCAGCCATACCTGCCCGTGCAGCATCTCGGCCTTCGCTACGTCGCCAGCCGTCAGCTTGAGCCCGGCTTCAATCTCGGCAAGCAGCGTGTCTTTGTACTGCCCGCGGTACTTCGCGACGCGCTCGGCATGGGTGGCCGCCGAGTTCCAGGCCCGCAGTGTTTTGAAGGCGAAGTCGGCGCCGCTGAAGTCTGGCTCCGCCACTTCGACAATCGCCCCCATCGCCTCAAACGCCTTGCGCTGCGCGTTCACCACCGCGGTGACGCGCGGGTCGAACGGCTCTCCGTTCAGATCCTGAAACCAGGCAATCCGCACGCCCTTAAAGCTCCTGGCGAGCGGCCGCCGGAAGGTGGCGCCCGGCTCGGGCAGGGAATTCGGCACCAACGGGTCTGGCCCGGCCTGCACGCTCAGCAGCAGCGCCAAATCTTCAACATTGCGTGCCATCGGGCCAGCAGTGCTCAGCGTCTGCCACAAGAACGCGCCACCATCCATCACCACCCGCCCAATCGACGGTCGAAAGCCAACGATATTCGAATACGCCGCGGGGTTGCGCAATGACCCACCCATGTCACTGCCATCGGCCAGCGGAATCATCCCCGTCGCCAGCGCTACGGCCGCCCCGCCGCTCGATCCACCGCAGGTCTTCGTCACGTCATAGGGGTTGAGCGTCGCCCCGAAGACGGTATTGAACGTCTGCGAGCCCGCGCCAAATTCGGGGGTGTTTGTCTTGCCGATGGTAATCGCCCCTGCCGCCCGCATCCGGGTGATGATGAGCGCATCCGCGGTGGGCACAAAATCGCGGGTCAGCGGCGAGCCATAGGTGGTGCGAATGCCTTTGGTGTTGACGAGGTCCTTGTGCGCAATTGGTAGCCCGTGCAGCACGCCAAGCATCTTACCTCGCGCCTGGGCCTCGTCGGCCGCCGCGGCGGCCTCGCGCGCCTTGTCGGCCACCAGCGTTACGATTGCATTGACGCGCGGATTCACCGCCTCGATCCGCTTCAGGTGCACCTCGAGCAACTCGCGCGCCGAGATCTTTTTTTGCCGCACCATGCGCGCCTGTTCTCTTGCGGTCAGGTAATAAACCGGCTCCGGGGCTGCGGCGCCCGATAACGTGGCCCCGCCCAGCGTGAACAATGCATCGCGTCGCGTCAATTTCATTCGCCAAGCGTAACAACAAAAGCGCCCGGCGGATGTGCCGGGCGCTTTCGAATTCTCGCTGATCGCGAAGAGCTTACTTGTTGGTGACGTCGTGCGTGTTCGAAAGCTCGCGCACGGGAATCCACACCTTGTACCATTCCTTCTGCTCGGGCGAATCAGTGTACTTGTCCAGCGCTTCCTTGCTCTCAAACTCCATCACGAGGCAATGGGTAAACTGCGAGGCGCCGCCCTGCACCTTGATCGGCGTCAGCCACACGTTCTTGATGCCCTTGTACTTGCCGGCCACCGTGTCGATTGAGGCAATCGCCTTCTCGATGTCTTCCTTCTTGGCGTCAGCCTTGAACTTCACGTTGATCACATGGATCACCGTCTTCGGCTTGTTGGCCGCAAAGGCCTGTCCCCCGGTGAAGAGCGCCAACATGGCAATGGCAAGCAGACTTCTACGAATTGAGTTCGTCATGATTTCCTCTGGTTTCGTTTTTCTCAAGGCCACTCCATTCTTGTGACAGCACCATGGAGTTGGCCGGGTTGGTGGTTGAGTAACGCACAGTGACCGGGCCCAGGAATTGAGCCAGGCGGTTGGTATCCGCCCCATCGATCACGCGCACATCCTGAGCCGCGTGGTACGTTACACCACGCACCTCATAGGTGAAATGGAGCAGGCCGTCGACCGATTCCGTCAACATGCCCTCCACACTTCTACTGTTAACAAAAAGAGCGCGCAATCTTGCGCGCTCCTTTTCCTCCGGCGTCTGGCGCCGGAACCAGTCAAACATAAAGCTTACTTGGCAAACGCCTTGGCGTAATCCTTAAGGAAGATCTCAAGACCCTTGTCGGTCAGCGGGTGGTTGAACATCATGTCGAGCGTCTTGAACGGCAACGTCGCGATGTCGGCGCCGGCTTCAGCGGCCTGAGCCACGTGCAGCGGGCTGCGGAGGCTGGCGGCGAGCACCTGCGTCGTGTAGCCGTAGTTGCCGTAGATCGTGCAGATCGATTCGATCAGTTCCATGCCGAGCTGGGCGATGTCATCGAGACGGCCCACAAAGGGGCTGACGATGTAGGCGCCGGCCTTGGCGGCCAGCAGCGCCTGCGCGGGCGAGAAGCAGAGCGTCACGTTCGTGCGCACGCCTTCCTTGGCAAAGATCGACGCGGCCTGGATGCCGTCACGGGTCAGCGGCAGCTTCACCACGATGTTCTTGTGGATCTTGGCAAGGGCGGTGCCTTCCTCGACCATGGCCTTCGCTTCGGTGGCCACTACTTCAGCCGAAATGTCGCCATCAATGATGTCGCAGATACGGGCGATCTGCTCTTCGATCTTGATGCCTTCTTTGGCAATCAGCGAGGGGTTGGTGGTTACGCCGTCAACAATGCCCCATGCGGCGGCCTTCTTCAGTTCATCAAGATTCGCGGTATCGAGAAAGATCTTCATTGGAGTGTTTTTTGGAAAATTAGCCCTTGGTTACGGTGTTGGTGAGCGTGCCGAGACCCTCAATTTCGATTGAGACCTGGTCGCCGGGTTGCATCGGGCCCACGCCTGCCGGAGTTCCAGTGGCGATCAGGTCGCCGGGCTCGAGCGTCAGGAATGAGCTTACGAAGGCGAGTATAGCACCCAGATTAAAGATCATTTGCGCTGCGGTGCCTTCCTGCCTTACTTCACCATTGAGCTTTGTCCGCAAAATGGTTTTGTCGAGATCGAATTCTTCTTTGGCCACCATCCACGGGCCGACCGCGCAGAACGTGTCAAAACCCTTGCCGCGCGTCCACTGGCCGTCCTTCTTTTGCAGGTCGCGCGCCGTCACATCGTTCACACACGTATAGCCGAAGATGTAGTCCATCGCTTTCTCGGCCGGGATGTTGCGGCCACGCTTGCCGATGATTACGCCGATCTCGCCTTCAAAGTCCACCCGGCTCGATTGCGGCGGATACACAATGCTGTCCCCGTCGGTGATGAGCGACGATGGCGGCTTCAGGAAGATCAGCGGCTCGGTCGGCACGTCGTTGCCGAGTTCCTTGGCGTGGTCGACGTAGTTGCGCCCAACGCACACGATCTTTGAAGGCAGCACGGGCGGCAACAGCCGCACAGCCGACAATTGATGATCCTCGGCAAAGCTCTTGCCGAACAGGCTACCGGTCTCGATCACCTTGTCGCCATCGAGAATGCCGTACAGGCCGTGGGTGGTCGTGGGCTCGGCGTCTTTTGACAGCGCAAAGCGGATGTACTTGGTCATGGGATGAGAATCTCCACTGGTTCGGATTGCGGGCTTTCGTTGCCCTTGCGGTCCACGGCGCTGATGGCATAGCGATACTTCTGCCCGGCCATGACGGTGTTATCGCGATAATTCGCCGCTGTGCTCGATTCGGCAATGCGCACAAACGGCGTGTTCTGCCCGGCGCGGTAGATGCGGTACAGCGCGAGGTCTGGTTCCTGATTGCGCTCCCAGCTCAGCTGGGCCGCATTGGGGCCGGCCAGCGCGGAAAGCCCTTGCGGGGGCGCCGGCGCAAACTTGTCTTCGGGCGTAATCGCCACGGCATCGCTGATCATGCTCACCGCCGTGCCTTCGGTGGCGAGAACGGTATAGCGATGCTCCAGCTCATAGGCGGCGCCAATGTCGGTGAATTTCGGTTCGCGCACCGTCGCCATCTCCACCGGCTCGGCTTCGCCCTTGCTCTGGCGGTAGATCTTCCAGCTGACGTTCGGCCCGGCCGACAGGCGCGACCACTCGATTACCACCCCGCTCGCCGTTGCCTCGGCGCGCAGTTGTCCCGGTTTCTCGAGTGGCGCCACCACGTTGAGCGAGACAAAGTTCGACCATGGCGAAACACGATTCCGCGCCCCGGCCAGTCGCAGGCCGACCACGACTTCGCGGCCCGTCCACGGGCGAGCGTCAATCCTGGTCTCCACCTTGCCCGGCGCCGGTGGCGGCACGGCTACCGTTTGTGCCCCGCTTGCCCAGGCATCCGCGCTGAAGGCCGGCGGGTTGGGGCCCACGCGCAAATCCACTCCACCCAACGTCTTGAGCTCCAGGCCTTCGATCGTCTTGTCCGGCACCGTAAAGCTCACAATCAACTCCCCGCCCACCTGCCGCACCGCGAGGTCCGATACCGGTGTGGGGATCTTCAACGCCGGCGGCAGCGGATCGCCCACATAGGCGCATCCACCCAGCCACAAGGCCAGCGAAATGAGAACAAGCGTGCGCATCAGAGTATGTACCGGCTCAGATCCTGATCCTTGACGATGCTCTCGAGCTGCTTGCGCACGTAGGCGGCGTCGATCGTGATCTTCTTCTTCTTGAGGTCCGGCCCTTCGAAGGAAATCTCCTCCACCACTTTCTCGAGGATCGTGTGCAGCCGGCGGGCGCCGATGTTTTCGGTCGAGCGGTTTACCTCGGCGGCCAGCTTGGCCATCTCGTCAATGGCGTCGTCAGCAAACTTGAGCTTGATGCCTTCGGTGTCAAGCAGTGCGATGTACTGCTTGGTCAGCGCGTTCTTCGGCTCCTTGAGGATGCGCACAAAGTCGGCATGCGTCAGGCTTTGCAATTCCACCCGGATCGGGAAGCGGCCCTGCAACTCAGGAATCAGGTCCGAGGGCTTCGACACATGAAACGCCCCGGCGGCAATGAACAGAATGTGATCCGTCCGCACAAAGCCGTAGCGCGTGTTGACCGTCGTGCCTTCCACGATCGGCAGAATGTCCCGCTGCACGCCCTCGCGGGAGACATCAGGCCCACCCGCGCCCTCACGCCCGGCAATCTTGTCCAGCTCATCGAGAAAGACAATACCGTTGCGCTCCACACGGTCGAGCGCCTCCTTGGTGATCTGATCCATGTCGATCAGCCGGTCTTCTTCCTCTTCTGTCAGGTAATCGAGCGCTTCAGGCAACTTCATCTTACGCTTTCGCGTACGCGGCCCAAACAACCCCGGCAGAATATCCTGCAGGTTCGGGCCCATCTCGTCGAGCCCCGGCGCGGCCGCCACCTGAATCGGCGGCGTCTTTTCCTTTACATCGATCTCAACCGTGTGGTCGTCGAGCTTGTCGGCCCGCAGCTTGGCCCGCCACTGGTCGCGCTCCTTCTTGTAAGCCTCGTCCGACATGCCCTCTGGCCGCGGCACGAGAATATCAAGCAGACGTTCTTCAGCGTTCTGCTCGGCCTTGTCGGCCACTTCATCGAGCCGCTCTTCGCGCACCAGGTCGATGGCGATCTCAACAAGATCGCGGATCATGCTTTCGACGTCGCGGCCCACATAGCCTACCTCGGTAAACTTGCTCGCTTCCACCTTGAGAAACGGCGAATTCGCAAGCTTGGCCAGCCGCCGGGCGATCTCCGTCTTGCCCACGCCCGTCGAGCCGATCATGAGGATGTTCTTCGGCATTACCTCTTCGGCCAGATCCGGATCGAGCCGCTGCCGGCGGATGCGATTGCGCAGCGCAATGGCAACAGCCTTCTTGGCTTCCGCCTGACCCACGACGTACTTGTCGAGCTCGGCGACGATCTCGCGCGGAGTCAACTCGTCGAGCAGCGGCGCGTCGTCATTCTTACTGTTTGGCAGATAAATCACCATTAGCTCAACTCTTCAATTGCGATGTTGTGATTCGTATAAATGCAGATGTCGCCAGCGATCTTCATCGACTTCTCAACGATCTCGCGGGCCGACAGCGTGGTGTTTTCGGTGAGGGCGCGCGCGGCCGATACGGCAAACGGCGCTCCCGATCCAATCGCCGCCACCGCGTCATCCGGCTCAATCACGTCGCCGTTGCCCGACAGCAGAAAGGTATTCTCGAGATCCGCCACCAGTAGCATCGCCTCCAGGTGGCGCAGCATGCGGTCGGTGCGCCAGTCTTTGGCCAGCTCCACCGCCGCGCGGGCCAACTGGCCGTTGTGCTGCTCGAGCTTTGACTCAAAGCGTGAAAAAAGGCTGAACGCGTCAGCCGTCGAGCCGGCAAAGCCGGCCACAATTTTGCCGTTATAAAAGCGTCGTAGTTTGCGGGCGCCACTTTTGAGCACCTCGGCGCCCTGCGTCACCTGGCCATCGCCCGCCATCACCACTTTGCCCGCGCGTCGGACGCACAGGATGGTGGTGGATCGTATCCGTTGTTTCATTCCCAAACTCCAGTGTAAGATCAATGGCATCTCTATGATTGAACTCAAGGTCAACGGTCAAACCCGCAAGTTTGACGGCGACGGCGACATGCCGCTGCTGTGGTATCTGCGCGACGAGCTTGCACTCACCGGTTCCAAGTTCGGCTGTGGCATGGGATTATGCGGCGCCTGCACGGTTCACCAGAATGGTGAAGCCATCCGCAGTTGCGTCACTCCTGTCAAAGCCGTGGCTGGAAAAGAAATCACCACGATCGAAGGCCTGAGCGCCAATGGCACCCATCCCTGCCAGGTGGCTTGGGAAAAGCACGGCGTCGCTCAGTGCGGCTATTGTCAGGCTGGCCAGATCATGCAGGCCGCCTCGCTGCTCAAGAAAACGCCCAAACCCACCGACGAGCAGATCGATTCCGCCATGGCCGGCAACATCTGCCGCTGTGGTACCTACACACGCGTTCGTGCCGCCATCAAGACCGCCGCGGGGGTAAAAGCCTAATGTCCGAGTTCAACTACAACTACGGCGTTAGCTCGCCCGCCCCGGAATCGCGCGTTTCCGAAACCACGCGCCTCGCCCAGCAGGCCTATTCCGAGTACGACCAGAGCGTGCAGATGCTCGATCGCCGCGGCTTCGTTGGCACCGTGCTTTCCGCCAGCGCCCTGGTGCTCGGCGTGGCCGTGCGCCCCTCTGAGGCCACCGCTGCCCCCACCTCCTGGCAGCCCAGCGTTTACCTCGGCTTTGAGCCCAACGGCACGGTCGTCATCATGGCGCATCGCTCCGAAATGGGCACCAGCAGCCGCACCTCGCTGCCCATGATGCTGGCCGACGAGCTGGAAGCCGATTGGAAGAAAGTCCGCGTCGAACAGGCGCTCGGCGACGAAAAGTACGGCTCGCAGAATACCGACGGTTCCTGCTCGATTCGCGATTTCGGCCAGGCCATGCTCAAGGCCGGCGCCACCGCCCGCACGATGTTTGAACGCGCCGCCGCCCAAAAGTGGGGCGTGCAGCCCGGCGACGTCGCCGCCAATCAGGGCAAGGTGGTCAACGGCAAGACGAAGGCCACGCTCACCTATGCCGAACTGTTGCCGATCGCCTCGAAGCTCGAAGTCCCCAAGGAACACGAGCTCCGCTACAAGACTCCCGACCAGTACAAGCTGATCGGCAAGAAGGTGCCGATGCTCGACGAGCACGACATCTATCAGGGCAAGGCCACCTTCGGCATGGACGCCAAGATGCCCGGCATGCTGATCGCCATGGTCGAGCGTCCGCCCGTTTATGGCAGCAAGGTCAAGAGCTTTGACGACTCGGCCGCCAAAGCCGTCAAGGGCGTTTCGCAGACTGTCGAGCTGCCCAAGTTCAAAGAGCCGCATCTGTTTCAGCAGCTCGGTGGCGTTGCCGTTCTCGGCGACAGCACCTGGGCCGTCATGCAGGGCCGCAAGAAGCTGAAGATCGAATGGGACCAAAGCCCGCACGCCAGCTACAGCACCTCGGCGGAAAAGAAGTTCCTGCTCGATAGCGTGCAGAAGCCCGGCAAGGTCGTACGCAATCGTGGCGACGTGGAAGCCGCCTTCTCGAAGTCGGCCAAGGTGCACGAAGCCAACTACTACGCCCCGCTGCTCAGCCATGCGCCGATGGAACCGCCCGTCGCCGTTGCCCACTTCAAGGATGGCAAGGTCGAGACCTGGTGCCCCACGCAAAATCCGCAAGCCGTGCAGGAAGCCGTTGCCGCCGCGATGGGCATCAAGAAGACCGATGTCATTTGCCACGTCACGCTGCTCGGTGGTGGCTTTGGCCGCAAGTCGAAGCCCGATTACGTGGTGGAAGCCGCCCTTCTTTCCAAGGCCAGCGGCAAGCCTGTCAAGGTGATCTGGACGCGCGAAGACGACATCAAGTTCGACTACTATCACACCGTTTCGGGCATGCACATGAAGGCCGGCCTCGATGCGGATGGCAAGCCGAATTCGTGGCTGTTCCGCTCGGCGTTCCCGCCGATCGCCTCCACGTTTGCCCCGGGCATGCAATACGGCGCCGAGTTTGAAATCGGCATGGGCCTCAACGAGCTGCCCTATGACATCCCCAACCTCCGCAGCGAAAACTGCCCGGCGCCGAATCACCTGCGCCTTGGCTGGATGCGCGCGGTGGCTCACGTCTATCACGCCTTCGGTATCCACAGCTTCCTGGACGAGCTCGCGGTTCTGAACAATACCGATTACGCCAGCTACTTCCTCAAGATCCTGGGCCCGGATCGCAACGTTGATCTCGCCAAGGATGGCGTCAAGCCATGGAACAACGGCCAGCCAATCGACAAGTTCCCCATCAGCACCGCGCGCCTGCGCAACGTGCTTGAGCAGGTGGTCGACAAGAGCGGTTACGCGAAGAAGAAGTCTGGCGCCGGCCACGGCTTTGGTATCGCCGCGCATCGCAGCTTCCTGAGCTACATTGCGAGCGTAGTCGAAGTCGAAGTCGACAAGAACGGCAAGGTCACGATCCCCAATGTCTGGACCGTCGCCGATTGCGGCACCGTCGTCAACCCCGATCGCGTTGTCTCCCAGTTTGAAGGCGCTGCCGTATTCGGCACCAGCGTCGCCATGCTGGGCGAGATCAACGCCGACAATGGCCGCGTCACCAACTCGAACTTCAACGACTATCCCGTCGCTCGCATCAACGAGTCGCCGCGCAACGTGCATGTCACCATCGTGCCGAGCAAAGAGCCGGCGGCTGGCGTGGGCGAGCCTGGCGTTCCCGTGATCGTGCCCGCCATCACGAATGCGATTTTTGCCGCCACTGGCAAGCGCGTTCGCGAACTGCCGGTGCGTCGTACGAAACTGGTGTGATGAAGCAATTCATCCGCAGCAAAGGGCTCCGCATCAGCGGGGCCCTTTTTGCTTTGGCGATTCCGGTGTTGTATCTGGTCTCCCAACGCTACTCGGATGTAGTCGAGATCGCCCGGCGTCCGGTGTCGCCAGGCGCGCTGCGTATCGCCTATGGCGATCAGGACCTGCAGTTTGGCGAACTGCGCCTGCCTGCCGGGCCGGGGCCGCATCCCGTGGTGCTGCTCGTGCACGGTGGTTGCTGGGTAAAGCAGTTGAAGGGGATTCCGCCCGAGGCGGTTGCCATTGACGGTATGCGTTCAATGGCCGGCGCGCTTACCGCAAAAGGTTACGCCACCTGGAATCTCGAATACCGTCGCCTTGGCCATCCCGGTGGCGGCTGGCCCGGCTCATTTCAGGATGTTGCGCGTGGCGCCGATCATTTGCGCCAGTTGGCCAGCCAGTACCCGCTCGACCTCAAGCGTGTCGTGGTCGCGGGGCATTCCGCGGGGGGGCACTTTGCGTTGTGGCTCGCGGGACGGCACAAGGTGCCAGCCGGTAGTGAGATCGCAAGCAAAGATCCACTACGCGTGAAAGGAGTGCTCAATCTCGATGGCCCGGGCGATCTGGCCGCCACCGCGCCACTGGCGCCCGTGATCTGTCAGGCGCCCGTGATCGAACAGCTGCTGGGAGGCACCAAAGCCCAACAACCCGCCCGCTATCGCGCTGCTTCGCCCATCGAGCTGTTGCCCCTCGGCGTGCCACAACGCGCATTTGCCGGCATGATGTTCACGATGCTTGCGCCCTCCTACGAGAAGGCCGCACTGGCTGCTGGTGACAACATCAAGACGCTTAACGACCCCAAAGAAGGCCATTTTGAGTGGATCGACCCGGCTTCAGCCAAGTGGCCCGCCGTCGTCGCCGCCATCGAAGAATTGTTGGGCGGCTAGCCCTGTTTCTCAGCCGCCGCAGTGGGCTCAAACCGGGCGAGAAACCGCCGGAAGTGATCGATGTGAAAGGGCGTCAACTGGGCATACTCGCGCCCGTACCCTGGCACACGGAACGTCTGGTCTGCCTTGGGGATTACGGAAATCTGATAGTCTTTGCGCTTCTGTTTGGTCAGTGCTTCTCGCAGGTCAAAAGCGATCTGTCGTGAGCCCCGCTCGAGATTTGCGTTGCGCGAGTCGGATTCGCCAAGCAAAACGAAAATAGGGCATTGCAACTCGGCAATGGCCTTGATGCGCTCGTGGGTAGGCGAAAGAAAGATTGCGAAATCCGGCTGGTTGTCCTTGTCCGGCTTGGGCACGTCCATGTCGCTCGTAAACACCCAGCCCGCCCCCGGCGTGGCCTTCGATGTCGTTGCTACGCCGAGGCGAGCCAGCAGGTCGGCATTAAAGTGCGCCAGCGCTTCCTGCGCGCCAAAGATCTGCGCCTTGGCTCGCGTCGAGCGGTGCGTGGGCGTCAGATCCGTCGGGCCATCTTCACGATAAGGGTTGGCCGGGATCCGGCCCAGCCGTCGCAGGTGCATCTTCTCTTCAGCAGGCTTGAACTCAACGTCAAACGTTGGCCCCCCATAGTTGCCCGTGTAAACACGAGGGCCTTCCACCAGCGGTAGTGTGAAGGAGAACTGGTTGCCTTCGAGTTTCCACGTCTTCAGCGGATGCGTAACGAGAAACAGATCCCTGCAGCTCACGCGGAACTCAAACTGGTTGTTGGGCTTCGGGATGAAGTCGAAATTGACGGTTCTGCTCGAGACGCCGTTCGTGAGTTTGCCCTCCCACCGGCCCTCAAACGTCATGGCGCTCTTGCGCCGGTTGCAGCCGGCCAGGGCAGGGAGAGTGATAAGAAAATTACGGCGATTCATGGTTTTTGAAAGAGGTAATGCGTGACGCCCCACTGCCGGCCTTCGTCATAGGCGAACAGCTCGGCGCAGGCCAAAAAGAACACGCGCCAGCGCGCAATCCATTTGGTCTCCTCGCCTTCACCGTAACACTTACGAAACAGGCCGCGGATCAATTCGCGATTGGCGTCCATATTCTTGAGCCAGTCTTCACACGTCTGGGCGTAGTGCCGGCCATTGATCGCCCACTTCTCGACCAATGCGAGCTCCCCGCGAAATTCAACCAGCAAATCCTCTGAAGGCATCTGCCCGCCCGAGAAGAAGTGTTTTGCCATCCAGTCGTCCTGCCCGTCGGTTTCAAACGGATAGGCGAACTGTTTGTGCGTGAAGATGTGCACGAACAAGGTGCCCTCCGGCTTGAGCCAGCTGGCCACCCGCCGCAGTAGTTCCTCATAGTTGCGCATGTGCTCAAACATCTCGACGCTCACAATGCGCTGAAACTGCTCGCCCGGCGCAAAGCTCACCATATCCGCGGTGCGCACTTCGAGGTTCTCCAGCCCCCGGCGTCGCGCCTCGGCATCGATGAACTCCTTTTGCGTTCGCGAGTTCGACACCGCGACGATGCGCGAGTTGGGGCACCAGTGCGCCATGTACAGCGAGAGCGACCCCCACCCGCAGCCAAGCTCGAGAATCGAATCCCCATCGTGCAGGCGCGCCCGCTCACAGGTAGTGCGCAACATCGCCTCTTCGGCCTCGGCCAGCGACTCGTTGCCCATGGCATACCAGGCGCTGGAATACTTGCGATGTGGCCCGAGCACCTTCAGAAAGAACTCTGTTGGCACCTCATAATGCTGTTCGTTCGCATCCCGCGTATGGATCGCGAGCGGGCTGCGACGGATCTCCTCGCGCCAGGCGGCCCCATCGCGCTTGGCCTCCTGCTCGAGTCTTTCGGCGAGCAGCTTGCGAATGCCACGGCGGATGGCCCAGTCGGGTACCAGGTCGCGGTCGAGCAATGCTTCGTATGGGGCCGGCATCAGCTCACCCTCGGCGGCAGCGGCACAAACGCGCTGACTTCCTGCTGGTAAAGCCGGTAAGCTTCGCCACGGCTGCGCAAGGCCTGTTCTTCAGTAGGCGGAATGCCCGTCACGTTCACCACAAAATGCAGCATCAACGCTGGCGCGAGCCAACCCAGCCATCCCCATGGCGCCATCGTTGCGAACAACCCGTAGCTGAACCACACGAGCCATTCAAAGAAATAGTTGGGATGCCGGGACCACCCCCACAAACCGCTGCGGCACACCTTCCCGCGATTGGCCGGATTGGCCTTGAATCGCGCCAACTGCCAGTCGGCCAGGGTTTCCCCACAAATTGCGATGGCCCAGATGCCCATCGCCACCACTTCAACGAGTCGCAGTCGCGGTTCCGGATCAAGCGCGGCGAGTAAAAATGGCACCCCGAGCAGCACACAGCTCACCGCCTGCAACTCAAAGAACACGAGAAACCGCCGCCCTGCCGCCTCACCCCATTTGCGGCGCAGTTCCACATAGCGCCCTTCTTCGGGATGGCCCAGGATCCGCGTCAACAGATATATCCCCAGCCGCAATCCCCATACCAGCGTCATCGTGCCGATCGCGAGACGGCGCGTCGGGGCGCCGTTTCCAAAGGCGGCAAAATAACTGCCACAAAAAGCCAGACCAAACGTCCAGCCCGCATCCACAATCGAAGCATTCCGCAGCGGGAAGTGCACCAGCCAAAGCACCAGCATCAATCCAGCCACTACAGCAAGCGCTTGTGTCGCGAGCGCTATTGCGTGTTGCCAGTCCATTTCGGGCTCACCTTTCGCATGGCGCGAGTCATGGCCAGATAGGACAACACCCCTACTGGCAGCGCCACTACACTCCAGATGAGCACCGCACCAAGGTTGGCCCAGAAAAGCTTCTGAATTGTTCCCAACAAATCTGTGCGCAGCATTTGATAGACGCCCTCAAGCGTCAGCATCTTGATGTTGCGGTCGAGCAGCCTTGCCCCAGCCAGCAGCAGCGGGATGTAAAGCAGCAACTGCAGGGGGTAAACAAAGTAATTCACCAGCATGATGAGCGGCACATTCAGCCGCATCAAAAAGGCCGAAGACGCGCAAAGCAGCGTGGTCGACCCGAGGATCGGAATCGTTCCCAGCGTCATGCCGAGCGAAATGGTTAACGAGATTTCTTCCGGGCTCGTGCCGGCGCGCAACAGATCGAGGATGCGCTCACGAAAGCGATTCATTACGACTTGTAAATAAAAGGGAAGGAGACTGACCAGGAGAGAGCTTCCACAACTGTATCAGCACATAAAGACTCATCGCTATATTCCCTAGCGCCATGACCAAAACAAACCAGATGATGCGCGGCGCCATTCGTGTTTCGCGCCAGACGAGCCAAACATAAAACGTCAAAAATCCAAAGTAAGCATCCCAAAGGGTAGCGACCGCCCACGGATTGTCCCCAAAAGTGGCAAAGGCATCCCAAATCGGCATCCGCAAGCTGGTAGAAACCGTAACGTAAAGCATAGCGACGAAAATCGTGCCGAACAGTGCGATCAGTAGCGCTCTCACAGTCACATAGATGCGTATTGCCGTCATTGGGAGTGGAATTTCGGGGCTCGCCGCCGCCTGGTGGCTGAGCCGCAAGCATGATGTCCATTTATTCGAGAAGGATGCGCGGCTTGGCGGCCACACCCACACCCATACCATCGAGACCAGTCTCGGGCCTCGTCAGATCGATACGGGCTTCATCGTTCATAACGACCGTACCTATCCCAATCTCATCCGCCTGTTTGCCGAGCTTGGCATCGAGACGCTCGATACCGAGATGAGCTGGGGCGTTACCTGCGACTCCACTGGCATCGAGTATTCCAGCAAGGGTCTTTCCGGTTTCTTCGCCTCGCGCCGCCGGCTCGCGGCCCCTTCGCAGTGGCGGCTGCTACGCGACATTCTGCGCTTCAATCGCGAAGCGCTCACTCTGCTCGAGCAGGGCAAGGCGGATAGCATGATGCTGGGCGTCTTCATCGAAGAGCGGGGCTACTCCCAGATCTTCCGCGATTACTACCTCTATCCCACCGTCGCCGCCATCTGGTCGACGGCGCCCCAGCGTGTACTCGAGTTTCCCGCCGCCACGCTGATTCGCTTCTTCAAGAATCACGGCCTGCTCACCGTCAACGGTCACCCGCAGTGGCGGGTGCTGCGAGGTGGCTCGTCGGTTTACATCAACAAGCTCACGGCCCCACTTGGCGATCGCATCCACCTGGGCAAGGCCGTCGTCGAGGTCCGCCGTACGCCCGCGGGTGTGACCGTCAAGCGCGAAGGCGAGGACGCCCAGGCTTTTGATGCCGCGGTGTTCGCCTCGCATGGTCCGCAGACGCTCGCCATGCTGGCCGATGCCACGCCTGTCGAACGAGATGTTCTCGAGAGCTTTCGCGTCACGCCAAACGAAGCCATTCTCCACACCGATGCCTCCATCCTGCCCCGCCGCCGTGCCGCCTGGGCCAGTTGGAACTACCGCATCCCGCCCAGCCGCATGGCTCCCGCCACGCTCACCTATGACATGAATCGTCTGGAGCACATTGCCACCAGCGAGCGCTATCTCGTTACGCTCAATTCCGCCGATCGTATCGCGAGCGACAAGGTGATCAAGCGCATCCCCTATCAGCATCCGCTTTACACGCTGGCGGCTGTCCGCGCCCAGTCCCGCTGGGCCGAGATCAGCGGTCAGAATCACGTCCACTTCTGTGGCGCATACTGGTTCAACGGCTTTCATGAGGATGGTTACAAGAGTGCGCTGCGCGTCGCGCAGTCCCTGGGGGTGGAATGTACGATTCACTAGCGCCCGGCCTGTATACGGGCAAGGTGCGTCATCGCCGTTTCTCACCCGCTGAGCATAGCTTTGAATACCGCGTCTTCATGGCGTGGCTTGACATTGATCGCCTGCCCGAGTTGATGGGGGTGAGCCCGCTGGCTCGCTACAATCGCCGCGGGCTGATCAGCTATCGCGAATCCGACCATTTTGGCGACCCGGCGCTGCCGCTCCGCCAGCGACTGCGCGAAGATGCCGCCCGACAGGGTCTCACTCTCCCGACTGGCCCCATCTACCTGCTCACGCACCTGCGTTATGCCGGCTACTGCTTCAACCCGATTTCGCTGTTCTACTGCTATGAGCCGGATTCCCCTCGCCCGGCCATGATCCTTGCCGAAGTGAACAACACTTTCGGCGAATCGCACAACTACTGGTTGCGCGATCTGTCCACCGACCATGTACCCAAGCAGTTGCATGTGTCGCCCTTCAACACCATGGACAACGAGTATTGCTTCCGGTTGTCGAACCCCGGCGCTACTCTTGCCGCTCATATTGAAAACCACCGCGACGGAGCCCGTTTCTTCGACGCCACGCTCACTCTGGAATGGTCGCCCTGGACGGCGGCCAATCTGCACACCACGCTTGCCGCCTTTCCGCTGATGACGCTCAAGGTCATCGGAGCGATCCATTGGGAAGCGCTGCGGCTTTTCTTCAAACGGGTGCCCTTCGTGCCGCACCCATCCAAATCCTAGAGACCCGAACATAATGGAACGGAAATTATTCGAGAAAATTCTCAACCAGTTGCGTGGCGGCCGATTGACCCTTGTCGAAGACGGACGTCTCAGCGTTTACGGTGACGATTCGGCTGACGGCATCTCGGCCATGATTGAAATCCACTCGCCCGAGTTCTACCGTGCGGCCGTTTACCGCGGCGAGATCGGGCTTGGCGAGGCCTACATGGATGGCTACTGGACCACGCCAGATCTGCCCAGCCTGATCCGCCTGGCCATCCGCAACATTCGTGCCCTCGATGGCGCCAACTCGTTTTTGAACTGGTTCTCCCGCCTGTTCTCGCGCCTTGAGCACCTGCGCAACAACAACACGGTGGAAGGCAGCCGGCGCAACATCAGCGCCCACTACGACCTTTCGAATGAATTCTTCGCGCTGTTTCTCGACCGCAGCATGATGTATTCATCGGCGTTGTGGGAGAACGAGGATGATTCCCTTGAGCGCGCCCAGATCAACAAGCTGGATCGCATCTGCCGCGTGCTGCGACTCAACGAGTCTGACCACGTGCTCGAGATCGGCACGGGCTGGGGAGGCTTTGCGATCTATGCCGCCTCGCAATACGGCTGCCGCATCACCACCACGACGATCAGCCGGCAACAGTATGAGTTGGCCAGGGAGCGCATCGAGCGCGCCGGCTTGAGCGATCGCATTACCCTGCTGCTTGAGGATTACCGCCACCTGCGGGGCCAGTTCACCAAGGGGGTTTCGATCGAAATGTTTGAAGCCGTCGGCCTCAAGCACTATGACGAGTACTTCAGCGCGTGGGATCGGCTGATTGAGCCGGGTGGCGCCGTCATGATTCAGACGATCACTATGAACGAGCGCAACTTCCCCACCTATCAGAAGTCCACCGACTGGATCCAGAAATACATCTTTCCCGGCGGTGAGCTCTCGAGCATTGTGGAAATTCAAAAGAGCATGGCCCGCACGGGAGACTTTCGCCTCATGGATCTCTCCGACATGGGCATTCACTATGCCTGGACTCTGCGCGAGTGGCGTCGGCGCTTCCACGAGGCAATGAACGACGTACGCCAGTTGGGGCTGGATCCGCGCTTTGAGCGCATGTGGGATTACTACCTCGGCTATTGCGAAGGGGCATTCCTCGAGCGCTACATCGGGGTTTCGCAATTGCTGATGGTCCATGCGGCCGCCCCGCTCGGCGTCCATGGTGAGCCCTGGGCCCAGATTGGCACTTCCCGTGCAGGTGGCACCTTCCCAGAGGCCTGAGTACAATAAGGGTGTTACCTGACATGCGAATTCCTGCGTTATTGGTGCTGTTGACGTGTGCCGCTTTTGCGGCAGAAGTGGTTGTAGTGGAACAGATCATCGCCAAAGTAAACGGCGACATCATCACTACGGCCGACCTCGCGCGTGCGCGTCGTCAGATTATGGATGAGATGAAGGCCCGCAAGGCGCCTCAGGCGGAGATCGACGCCGCCCTCGCCAATGCCGACAAAAACCTGCTGCGCGACAAGATCGACAGTCTCTTGTTGGCTAGCAAGGGCAAAGAGCTCAACATCAACGTCGATGGCGACGTCAGCAAGTACATTGCCGACCTCATGGTACGCACCAAGGTCGCCAATCAGGAAGACCTCGGCCGCATGATCACCGAGCAGACCGGCCAGACGTTTGAAGACTGGAAGAGCGAAATGCGCACCAGCATGATCACCAACCGTGTCGTGCGTCAGGAAG
>CAZBTA010000037.1:22151-29709 GCA_964494515.1 uncultured Bryobacter sp. | reverse complement strand
TTTCGCGATACTCGGCGGCGTGGATGGCGGCGTCGATGGTGAGGGGGCGGCCATACTTGTAACTGACCTGTGCCTCAATCCAGTCGTCGCCGCTCAAGTCGTCATCCAGAGCCTCATAGAAGGTCTCGCCATAGACGAGCTTCCAATCTTTGTCGAGAGCTTTGATCTCGTCCTTGGTGAGCTTGGAGAGATTCTGCTTGAGGAGCGCTTCGTTGGTGCCAGGGCCGAGGATGGCGAGCTTGATCTGATCCTGGGGAGAGAGGTAACCATTGGCGGCGATCTTGCTGGCGAAGATGGCATCGTAGCCGCTCATGCCGGACTCGATGTAATCTTCGAGGGAATCGCCACCGGAGATTTTCTTGTAAGAGGCGCCGAGGGCATCCATCTCGGCTTTGGCGGCGATGTGGCTCAGGTTGTCGATGTCGCGCTCGAGTTGGACCTCCATGCGCTGTTGTTTTTCGTATCGTTCCTCCGGCAACCAGAAGCGGCCCGTGGTGCGGAAGTGAGCATCTTCTTCGAGGCGCAACTTCTCTTTTGCGAGGAAGCGGAGGCGGGGTTCGTTGTCGAGGGCGAAATCTTTGCGGGCGCGTTCCTGCGTTTCGAGGAAGATCTTGTTTGAGAGCTCGTCATCGACATAGAGGCTTTTCTTTTCGGCGAGGAGGCGGGCCGAGTTGGCGCCGGCTTTATCGTATTCGGACTCCTTGATGAGGACTTCGCCGTCATAGGGGCCGAACTGGGATTTGAAGTTTTCGGCGAGGGAGCCGCGACGGGCCTGGACGAGGGGAGAATTGGGGTCGTTGGGATCCTTGGGGACGAAGTAGGGAAGAGTGGCGCCCTGGTACATGCGGTCGTAGGACGTGGTGATCTCGCCAAGGCGGCGCTTGATTTCCTGCTTGACCCAGGCGGCGTTCTTGCCGGAGCGGGCGGCCTCGGCGCGGACTTCGTCTTCGACTTCCTTGTAGATCTTCTCGACGTCGTCGCGGTCGCCACGGCCCCATTGGTCGTAGAAGGCTTCCTGATCGATCTGAATGGCGCGGGCGCGGGCCTTGTCGAGATCGAGGAGGGCGATGGCGCGGGCGGCATCGTGGGAGGTGGGTTTGTCGAGACCGTTCTCGTTATGACCGGCGGTGGTGGACCAGTCGTTGAGCTCTTCTTCGAGATCTTGACGGAGGCTGGACTTGTACTTCTTCTGGTAGCGCTCTTCGAGGAGGTCGCGTTCTTCTTTGGTTTGGACCGTGCCGACGGCGGTGATGGTCTCGCCCTCTTTGGTGCCCCACTGGCCTTTGCCGTGGCGGAAGATCTCGGCGGCAAGGGCGTCGGCTTTGGCCTCGCGGAGAGCTTTGGTGTTGGCGTAGGGGGATGTGTTGGTGGGGTCTGGTGCGCTTTTGGCGAATTGGGGTTCGTTCTTCCAGGTGGATTGCTTTGCCTGCTCGATGAGGCCGTTGGCGCGGTCTAGCTGGCCTTCTTCTTTGGCGATGATGTCGTCGTCGAGGTCGGCCTTGAGGTCGCTATCGAGGCTGGTGTTGTACTTGGCCTGGTAGCAGAGTTGCAGGGCGCGAATGGAAAATTCGTTGAGACCCTCAAGGGACTTGAGCATCGTCTCGGCGTCGTCATCGCTCGTGTAGCCGTTGGATGCTTCGCGGATTGCATCCGCGCGGCTTTCGACGCCTCCAGCCTCCTTGCCACCGATCTCAGTGGCAATCGCATCGAGGCCTTCCCAATTGTCGGAGGCGAGGATTTCCTTCTTGATGGAGGGGAAGAGTTCAGCGCGTTTGGGGGCGAGCGTTTCCTCAAGGATCTTGTCGGCGAGCATCTGGTAGACGTCGCCGGGATTGGGTCCGTAGGCGGCCTGAACGAGCTGGCGTTGTTCGTTGTTGATGCCTTCGCCAGCGAGAAGGGCTTTCTTACGGGCTTCATCGGTGGCGGCGGTTTTGAGATCGCCGAGGATCTGGAAGCGGGAGTTGGCGGCCTGGGCGAGTTTTTCGATGTCGAGCTGGGCGGTGGCTTTGTCGATGGCTTCCTTGAGATCGACGCGGTCCTTTTTGGCTTCTTCTTCGCGGAGGGAATCTTCGATGTGATAGCCCTGCGTGGTGTCGGACCAGACGCGGATGGCGAGGAAGGCAGCGTCGGCGGTGGTCTCGAGGTCTTTGCGGAAGATGGTGAGAGCGTTGGCATCGAGCTGACGGTACTCGCCGAAGACGCGCTTGATGTCTTTGGTTGTGGCTTCGAGCCAGGTCTGGATCTCGGCGACGGCGTTGTCGCGGTCCGTGCCCGCCGCCATGGTGTTGAGGATGGTGAGCTCGTCCTTTTGGGCGGCGAACTCGCAGGCCTTGATGTGGCGGTATTCGAGATTGTCGGTGTCGGATTTGCGGCGGGTCTCCATGGCGAGGAAGCGGACCATGGCGGTGGAGACTTTGGTGCGGACTTCGGAGATGAGGCGATCGCGGGTTTCGGTGGTGGTTTCGCGGGGAGGAGTGGCCTTGATGGCGGCGCGGGCCTTGTTGGCTTTTGTTGTGGCGGCTTGCTTGTCGGCTTCGAGTTGGGCTTTGGTGGCGGCTTGCTGATCGGCGGTTTTCTGGGCGAGCTCGGTGATGGCTTTGGTCTCACCGAGGGCGGCGACTTTGATCTGATTGGCGGCTTCCTGACGGCGGATCTCGATGGCGGCATCGAGGGTCTGGGCGTTGCCCACGGAGGCTTCGGCTACGGCGCGGAAGTGTTTGGTGAGGTCTGCGGCGAGGGTGTCTTTGTGGGTATTGCCTGCCTCCGGGAAGTTTCTCTGAACCACGTGGTTGGGGTACATCGTTTGGCGAATCGAGGTGAGAGAGTTCTCGGCGATTTTCTCAGGGGCAGCGAGGAGGCGGGCCCAAACGCGGGCGGCCTCGTCGGGATCAACAGTGGCGCGGGTCTCTTTGTCTTTTTCGTCCTTATCGCCTTTGAGGTAGATGGAGGGGTCGAACTCTTCGGAGTGTTCGAGACCGCGTGGGGGGCGGGCCGCGCCCTTGGAGGCCTTGGGCTCGGCGGGGGCGCTGGTCATCTCCGAGAAGAGATTGTTGAAGGATTGCTCGACGGTGAGGGGTATCGCGCCGGTAGCCTTGGTGACCGTGACGGGCTTTTGGGCGCGGGCGATGGCGCGGAGAGCGTCGAACTTGCCGGGGTCGTTGACGGCGCGGATGGCGTCGTCGAGGTTGGGCGTGGTGGGGGTGGGGACACCGGTGATCTTGGAGGCAGGGCGCGGGGTGAGCGCCATGACGGGGCGGTTGGGCAGCGTCTTGTAGGCGGCTTGTTCGACTTCCCAGATGGGCTTGGGGACGGGGTTCTGGGGAGTGGGGCGGGGGGCAACCGGGGGCGGCTTGGGGACGAAGGTGGCCTTGCTAACAGGAGGCAGCGATGCGGCACCGCCACCACCGGAGAGCTTGCGCTCTGGCGGCATGGGCAGGAAGGGGAGAGCGGCGGTGGCGCGTTCGACGTTGGCGCGGAACTCGGCGACGGTGGTGGGCGCGGGCAGGCTCGGGGGCGTGAAGGATGGTGGCGGGAGGAGTTGGGGCTCAAAGGCGATGTTGGGGGTGTCCGAGGTGGAAGCGGAGACGGGAGTTGGGGAGAAGGAGTCCGCAGGTGTCGGTGCCGGGGCCGGGGCGGGATTGGTTGGAGCGGGGGTGTTCGGTTTGGCTGCGGGGGGAGCGGTATTGGGTTTGGTGGCATTGGCTCGCCTGGCGGCGTCCGCGGCGGCCTCTTCGGCGGTTGGTTGTTCGTCGGTGCTTAGGGTGATGAAGAGATCGATGTAGGCGGGGCGCTCGAGGGAGGGTGGTTGATCGAGGCCTTCGACTTCGAGGGGCGTGCGGAGGAGGAGCTCGTCCTGAGCTTCCTGCTCGCGCTTGCGCCGGATTTCGAAGGTGAGCTGCATGCGGGCTTAGCGGGGAAGGCGGAGTTCGAAGGGGAGGTTGGTGCGCAGGCGGGTGGCCTCGTACTGCAGGGCGGTGAGGATGTCGGTCCAGTTGATGGGTCCAGTGGCGGTGGTGGCGGCGTGGAGCACGGCGTTGCGGATGTGGCCGCCGGACCAGTCGAGGTGGGCGGCGAGGAGGTTGATCTGGGTGGGGTCGAGATCGTGAGTGTCGCCGAGGTGGGCGTGCCAGAGGCGACGGCGTTCGGAGGGACTGGGGGCGGGGAACTGGATGTGGAAGTCGAGGCGACGCTCGAAGGCTTCGTCGAGGTTGGCGTCGTGATTGGTGGTGAGGATGGCGATGCCGGAGAAGGATTCCATGCGCTCGAGGAGATAGTTGGTTTGGGCGTTGGCGAAGCGATCGTTGGAGTCGGAGACGGCGGTGCGGCGGGAGAAGAGGGAGTCGGCTTCGTCGAACAGGAGGATGACTTCGGATTGTTCGGCCTGATCGAAGAGGCGGGCGAGGTTCTTCTCGGTCTCGCCGATGTACTTGCTGGAGATGGTGGCGAGATCGATGCGGAACAGCGGGAGATGGAGGCGCGAGGCGAGCCATGCGGCGGCGAGGGATTTGCCTGTGCCGGGAGGGCCAGAGAAGAGGCCGCGGACGCCGGGGCGGAAGGCTGCCTGGGTGGCGGGGCCGAGATGGGTGGCGGCGGTGTCGCGGAGGCGGCAACGGGAGAGGAGGCGATTGAGGTGGAGATCGAGTTGTGGAGGGATGATGAGCGTGAGCTTTTCGGGATCGAGCTGGACGGGGGTGGCGAGGTGGCCGAGCGATTGGCGCTCGATGAGGAAGGAGGCCTCGAGGAGAAGCGCTTCGTCGATGGGGGCGGCGTTGACCTTGTGCAACTGGCGCATGAGTGAGGCGAGGTGGTGGATGCGCGAGGCGCTGTAGCGGCGCTCGGGGCAGGGGGAATCGGGAAGGGCGGATTGCCAGAGCGCGCGGCGTTCTTCCAGAGAGGGGAGCGGTAGGCGCCATTCGAGGGCGGGGGCGTGATCGATATGGATGGAGCCCTGGGGCGTGGCGCAGATGAGGCGTGGGCCGGTGTAGCCGGGGATGGGGGCGAGGTCGATGACTTCGCCGGGGGCAAGATCGAGGCGGGTGACCGGGAGGAGGCGGCGCATGGTGAGCCAGGGGCCCAGGGCGGGAGGAGGCGTGGTGGGGATGAGAACGGGGCGGAGGCGCAGGCGCGAGGCGATGGTGTGCGCGGCGGAGGTAGGCTCTTCGGAGAGGCCGCGGAGGATGAGGTGTGGGATGACGCCGTCTTTGAGAGAGGTGGCGTAGCGGAGGGCGCGGGTGGTGATGGATGGCGGGAGGGGGATGGCGGCGGAGAGGGGTGTGACTTCGGGCGGATAGACGTCGACGCCTTCTAGGGCGGCGCAGAGGTGGAGGGGCACAGAGACCGCACGCTCGGGAAGGGCGACGGTTGAGGGGGAGAACTCGAGGAGGCCGAGACGGGCGGCGGGGCCGGAGAGGAGGTCGATGAGGCGGGGTGGTTCCGGGAGGAGGTGGGCGCAGAGAGAGGCGATGAGGCCGAAGAGGGGGCGCGAGCGTCCGGTGGGGGATTGGAGGCGCGCGATGTGTTCGGCGAAGGCGGGTGAGGATTCGGCGTGGGCGGCGATCGAGAGGGCGAGGGTTTCGAAGTGGGTGAGCTGGTGCTCGCGCGAGAGGTTGAAGAGCGCTTCGTCGGCGGGGAGGGGATGGAGGAGGATGTGATGGAAGGTGGCTGACCATTCCGCAGGCGCGGGTGTGCCGCGGTGGGTGAGGACCGTGGTGAGGAGTTGGGGTAAGGATTGAAGGCTAACGCTGGTAGTCATCATAGTGGTAGGTGATTACTTTGGCGAGGGCGGGGTGCCAGCCGGGGTTGATGTCGAGGCCGAGGCGGCGGAGTCGGATGTCGGCCTGGTTGAGAGAGAAGTATAGATCGATGTGACTGCGGGAGAGGTGGACGTGCGCCGGGCGACGGACGATCCAGTTGAGCAGGAGACGTGCGTGTCGACGGGGCCAGCGGCGGAGCTGGAGGAACCAATCGTGCGCGGAGGGGTGAAGCTCGGTTGGTGGAGGGAAGAGGGGATCTTCGATCGGGATGCCGGTGGCGGTGGCCGTGAGGACGAGGATGCTGTGGAGCAGCGGGGGTTGTTCTTCGATGGGGATGGTGGTGAAGAAGTTGAGGTGGTGGAGGATGGGGAGCGTGAAGTAGAGGCCGGCGAGGCGGGTTGGCTGGAGCGTGGGCTTGGAGGTCTGCGGGGTTGTTGCGGTGGCTTCGTTGGTTGGGGGGATATTGGGTTGTAGTGCGGTGGTGTTTGTGGTCGACAGCGTTGGTGAGTTGGTGGTTGGTTGGGCGACGTTGGTAGTGGTGTTGGAGAGGCTTGTGGTGGTGGGGAGAGTTGGGGTGTTTGTTTGTGTCTGTGTTGTGTCGAGGAAGAGGTGGGGCCGGGTGGTGAGATGAGTGTCGAGTGCTTGGGCGGTGAAGAGGCGGTCAGAATGGAGCAGCATTGAGATGGCCGCGGTAAAGAGTGTACGAGGTGAACTGGGGGTGATTGCCGGTGTTGAAGATGGGGTGGGCCGGTGACGGGGCAGCGTGAGAGCCGCGGATTGAGGAAGCCAGCGCTGGATGAAGCTGTGGATTGCTTCGTCGCTGGTGGAGGCCAGGGCGAGGGGGAGAAGGTTTGGTGTGGTGGTGATAGCGAACTCGTGAAGAAACTCGGCGGGAGCAGTGGGGGGCTGGTTGGCGGAGAGCGTGGCGAAGGTGTGATCGAGGAGAGCTGGCAGGAGTTGAGGCGTTGTGGTGGTGAGGAGTGATGCGGGTAGGAGCCGTGGGTAGAACCATGGCAATGGGGATGCATTGGTGGTGAGGCGGTGGGTGAGGAAGGCGGCGAGTACGGCGGCGTGAGAAGGGAAGACGATGATGTTGGCCGTGGGGGCGGAAGGGGAGCGATAGTCGACGGCGGTGAGGCGGAGGCGTGACCATTCGAGCTCGATGCGGCGGCTGAGTGAGAGAGAGGACTGCCCAGGGTGGATGTCGCCGAGATGGAGGTGGCGTATGACGTAGAGCTCGCGTTCGACGCCGGGGAGAGAGGCAGTGCGGAGGGCATCTTCCACGAGGAAGATGGTGCGAGGGATGGCTTGGCGTGGAATGGGATCGAGCGTGAGATGGGTGATGGCGCGGTCGTGGCGGGCGAGGGTGGCGGACATTATGCGCTCCTTCTCGAGATGGCGACGATAGGGTTGAGGTGGAAGCCGTTGTTTTGGCTTAGCGCGGGCTTGGAGCTTGCCTTGATGGGAGAGCTGGGGTGCTTCTGCTTGCGAAGCGGTTGGGGTGAGACGTAGCGCGAGGTGACCGACTGCTGTGGATCGGTGCTGGGGATGGCGGCTAGTGGTTTGGGTTGGATGTCGTTGTTGTTGGTGAGCGTGGGTTTGGTGCTTGCCTTGATGGGAGAGCTGGGGTGCTTCTGCTTGCGAAGCGGTTGGGGTGAGACGTAGCGCGAGGTGACCGACTGCTGTGGATCGGTGCTGGGGATGGCGGCTAGTGGTTTGGGTTGGATGTCGTTGTTGTTGGTGAGCGTGGGTTTGGTGCTTGCCTTGATGGGAGAGCTGGGGTGCTTCTGCTTGCGAAGCGGTTG
>CAZBTA010000037.1:6812-22051 GCA_964494515.1 uncultured Bryobacter sp. | reverse complement strand
CACTAGTTCGGAGCTTGCGTTGGTGGGAGAGGTGGGGTGAGCGGTGGAATGCTTCTGCTTGCGAAGCGGTTGGGGGGAGTCGCAGCGCGAGGTGACCGGTTGGGGTGCCGCGTGCGTGAGATGGGTGATGGCGCGGTCGTGGTGGTGCATCAGGATCTCCTGGTGGAGAGGGCGATGACGGCCTCGGTGCGGGTGAGATTGTTTTGGGTGAGGCGTTGTTCGGCGCGGGCGGGTTGGGGGGTGACGACGCGGGTGTCGATTGTTAGCTTCAGGATGCGATTGGGGGTGAGATTGTTCGTCACGCGGATCTGGGCGCGGACGTCGAGGAGGTCGTCGACCACCGCGTGGGCGATGACGGTGTCGCGATCCATGACGTGCAACAGCATGCCGCGGCGGAGGTGGGGCAGGTGGACCGCATCGAAGGTGGCGCTGGCGGCCTGGCCGACTTCGACGTCGCGGGCTTCGTCGATTGAACCCTGCAGCAGACGGTTGACCGGGGCGTGGCTGGCCAGCAGGAGCGCTGCCTGGACGATGTTGGCGATTGTCTCCACGGCCTCGGGAATGGAGCTGTTGATCTGGGCATAGAGATAGTCGGTGAAGGACTGCAGGTCGTGACGATCGAGGAAGTCGATCTCGCCCCAGCGCGGGAGATTGCTGAGGGCGCGGAGGGTGACGGGATCGTCGAACTGGCTAAAGCGCAATGCCCACTCGAGGCGGATCTCGGGGGCGACTTCGGCGAACTTCTGGACGAGGCAGGCCGAGACGCGGGAGATGCGGTCGAGCTCAAGGGAGGCGAGGCGGGCGAGGTCTGGGCGGCTGCCTTCGAGCAGATCGCCGATTGAGACGATGTCGCGAGTGACACGGTGGGCCTCGGACCAGGGGAGGTTGACGAAGATGTTGACCTGCGTCAAAGCGAGGGGCTGACGCTCCTTAAGAGTGCGATTGCGCTGGGCGGTGAGGAGGCTGGTGAGCGGGGCCTCGAAACGACCGCGGGAGACCTGGAGGAACTCCGCTTCGCGATAGATGCGGCTTGCCTGGGAGGCGAAGCGCGATTGGGCGGCAAGCATTAGTTGTTCAAACTGGGGACGACGATCGAGGCGTGATAGCAAGGCAGCGATTGAGGGGAACCAGCGGATGGGCGACTCGCGGAGTAGGTCGATGAAACTCTCGAGCTCGTCGGGGGGCGTTAGGTTCTGGGAAAGGCAGACGGGGACGGCGGGCGCCTGCGGCTCGGGGTTGAGAACGCGGGTGATGACGGGGCGGAGCGGGTCGGCCGATGGGGCCCGACGGAAGGCCAGGAAGGGGACTTGCTCGGCGAGGATGCGAGCGCGGCGCTGGTTGATGAGCGTGACACGCTGGCGCTCCTCATCGAGGAGCGCGCGGACGAGGGAGACGTCCTGGCGGGCTTCGGCGAGGTCGTCTTCGATGACGGCGAGGCGGGCTTCAAAGAGATTCAATGCATCGTCGAGCAAGGCGGCATGTTTGCGGAAGACGTTCGCGACATTGCGCAGCCCTTCGACGAAGAACTCCGCGCCACGCAGCGAGGCGATGGCGTGCTCGACCAGATCGACGGCGGCGGAGAAGTGGCCGGCCTCGTCGGTGATGTTGCGGTCGTCGGGCTCGTCGAGGATGCGGGCGATGGCGGGGTTGTCGAGGGTGGAGAGGAGGGCATTCTGGCGCCGGAGGTTGGCGTCGGTGGTGCCGACTTTTTCGAAGACCCAGTCTTGCGTCTTGACGCCGAGGCCGGGGATGAGAATGCCGCCGAAGACGGTGGCCAGCTTGAGCAGGTCGGGGGCGGACTGATCCTCGATGGGGTTCTTGAGCGTGTTGACGATGGTGTATTTGGTGGACAGGGCGAAGTCGCGTGCCTCGGGACCCTTGGCGAGATTGAGGCGAGTGAAGGTGCCGGTGGCGCGGATGTCCTGACGGCCGATGACGGGTTCGGCGGTTTCAACGACTGGTGGCGTGGCGGGCTTGGGGGGCTGGGCAACCGGAGGGCGCTCGCGCTCGGTGGGGAAGTTGCGTTTGGGCTCGGTGAAGATGCCGCCGCGATCGATCTCTTTCTTCTTCTCGACGAAGACCTCGATGGGACGGGGCGCGGGGCGTGGCGTCGACATGCCGCGATTGATGCGGAAGTTGAGCGTGTTGTCGAGGGTGAAGAACTCCTGCTGGTCGTCGGCGGGGAACATGGGCTGATCAAGATCCTGGATGGAGATCTGCAGGTCTGCCGCGGTGAAGGCGCGAGTGGAGCGGACGGTGCGCTTGAGGATCGTGTTGGGGTCTTTGTTGGCCTTGAGGTCAGTGAGGACGCGGTTGATGGCTTCTTCGCGGGCGGTGGGGGTAGCGGCCTCGGTGATGCCGACGAGGGCGGGCGAGATGGAGAGGCGGGCGATGGAGGTGCCAGCGGTGAGGAGCTGGCGCAGGCGGTACATGTCGGCCTGGGCGCGGAGGAAGCCGGAATTGATGATGTCGTCGCCACGGTCGGCAAGGGCCTCGAGATGCTCGGCGGCAGGGATGAGACCGAGCTTGAGATAGATGGCGGTGTGGGTTTTGGCGGCGTTGGCGTCTTTGAGAAGGCGAAGGAGCGAGGATTCGATTTCGGCCTGGGCGGCGGTGTTGAGACGGGCCAGGTCGGCCGGGGTGTTGCGCGGGTCGACGGGGGGATTGGGGTTGATGGCCTCGGAGGGATCTTCGGCGGGGAAGGAGCGGTCTTTGCCGGTGAGAGCGCGTTCGCCGCTATTGAGGACAGTGCGTACCTGAGCGCGATAGCCGAGGGCGACGGCGCGACGGGAAAGGGAATCGGCGAGAGAGGCCTCAAAGGCGGGATCAACGAGTTCGGGCTGGAGCAGGGCGGGCTCGAAGAAAGGTTGGGGAACGGGGAGCAGCAACTCGACTCGATCGGTGGCGTCGAGGGCGATGGGGGCGAAGGAGGCTGAGGGCTCAAGCAATGCGTCGAGTTGTTCGAGAGGCACGGGCCGGATGGTGAGTGAGATGTGGGGCGGGAAGAAGGATTGGCGGAGGGAAGCGCCAGTTTGGGGTGTGAAGGCGATGTTGGCGAACTGCAGCGGCAGGAGGCCTGCTGGTGGCAGGGTGGAGAACTGTCGGGCGGCTTCGGCCGGCGGGATGGCGGAGAGTTGGTCGAGGTGCTCGGAGAATTGGAGGAGTCGTGATTGCCAGAGGATGGGGTGTCCCGAGGAGGGAATGAGCGTGGTGCGGCGGCGGGGGCGCCCACCATCACGGACGACCGAGTAGCGATCGAGGAAGAGCAAACGGCCGTTGTTATCGGTGGCGATGAGAGCTAAAGGAAGGCCGGCCTCTTCATAGGAGAGGAGTGCATCGGATTGTTCGAGCGCGAAGATGCGCCAGGCGGCGGTGTTGCGCGGGTTGACCGTGGGGACGGGGCCGAGCTCGGCAGTGGGCCAGGGGACGTAGCGGAGGAGCGCGGAATCGATGAGACGCCAATCGAGGAAGGAATCGGTGGCGGGGTCGTACTCGCATTGATCGCCAAGGTCGTTCTGGAGGGGGTCGGATTCGCCGGGGAGGCGGAGCTCGACGGGCTCGAGAACGAGGATGCCAAAGAGGTTGGCGGGATTGGGACGGAGTGCGTTGAGGGGAATGCGGGCGGAAGTGGGGACGGTGACAGGCTCGCCGGTGGCGGTGAGGCCGAAGCCGGGGGCGAGGAGGATGACAGCGGGATCGGGAGAAGCCGTGAGCTGGAGACCATCGACGACGCCGGGCGAGAGGAGCTGGGCGGCCGAGGAAAGGAGACCGGCGCGAGTGGATTGTTCCTGACGGAGGGCTCCGGCGGTGAGGGCGCGACCAGAAAACAGGCGAAGGCGGCGACGCCAGGACGAGGAGGCATCGCCGGGGAGGCTGGGGCTGGTGGCGAGGATGGATTCGCCCGGGAGGGGCTTAAAGCGACGCTGGATCATTGGATGGCCTTTGCTTTGAGCCAGGCGGCGATGAGGGCCTGAAAGTTGGGAGCGGGAGCGTTGTTCTGAATGAGGCGCTGGAGCGCGAGGGTGGTGGCGGTGGCCGGGGCGGCATCGAGGAGTTGATCAAACTCGACGAGGCCAGGAGTGGGCAGCAGTGCGTTGAGGAAGGCTTCGAGCGTGGTGACTGGCACTTGGAGCTTGTCCAGGCCGATGCCGAAGCGGGGCGAAGCAGTGGCGGCGGCGGTGCGGCGGGCGCCGAGTTCGTTGCGGCCATCTCGCTCGAAGAGGCTGATCGAAAGCAGGAAGGAGATGGGGCGATCGGCGAACTTGCGAGAAGAGAGAGATTCGCTGGCGATCGTGAGGGCAGCGGCGGTGGAATTGGGATTGCGCCGGAAGTTGTTCCAGCGGGTGAGGGGATCGATGTTGGGAGGCAGCGCGGCAGCGGCGCCGCGGAGGCGAGCGGTGAGGGCGGTGGCGAGATCGGTGGCCGTCTTTTCGGTGATCTCGTCATTGCCGAGCGGGCGGACGAGAGCGCCAGCGAGCTCAGGCTTGGGGGTGAAGTTGCGCCGGCGGATGTAGTAGAGCAACGGGGCGCCGGAGGCTTCGGTGCGGGACTGGATGAAGTTGACGGCCTTGCGCCAACGCTCGTCGCTCGAGAGCTGGCGAAGCTCGACGGGAAGGGATTGGTTGCGGAAGGTGAGCGCGCTGAGCAGCTCGGTGGGGCGACGGCCGGCGAAGAGGCGCGGGAGCACCTGGGGCGGCGGCTGGAGGGCGGCGCCGAGGTCGAGGCCGGCCTCGATCATCTGGAAGCGATCGCGGGGAACCGGGGCGAGGATCAGGACAGAAGTGGTGGCGAGCTCCTGATCGCGGAGGCTGAGATCGATGGGTGGGAGCAGGAGCGCGTCTTCGATGAGGGCGCGCAGTTCGTCCTCAGGGATGACGGACATCTCGACCGGGATGGCGGGTGGGAAGAAGACCTGGGTGAACGCGTTGGTATCGACGGCAGCGGCAGGCAAAGGCCCGGCGGGCGGGAGGACGAAGAAGTGTTCGGCGGCAGCGATACGCAGGGACTGATTGGACTGGGCGCGGCGTGTGAGGACGTCATCGAGATGGCGGCGGTATTGGAGGAACTGGGCCTCGCGGAGGGCACGCGGGGCAAAACCAAAGCCGAGCGTGTCGCCGTGATCGGCGCCTACCTCACGGCGCACGAGGTAGGGGTCGAGCCAGTTGATGACACCGCGAGAAAGGGAAAGCATGGCCAGCGGCAGCGCGTTCTGCGAGGGCTGGAGCGGATCGCGACGGAGGAAGATATCGCGGGCGATGCGGGATTGTTCGGAGGCGCGTTCGGCGGGATTGGAATCGTCAGCGAAGGGGATGAGCGTAAGAGCGGCGGCCTCGACGATCTCGCCGTCTTCGACGGTGCGGGAGCCGGTGAGAGATTGGGGATAGGCCGCGACGGGATTGGCCGTGAACTCCACGGGGCGAATGGCGAGGATGAAGACGCCGGACCGCTGGCGAACGGGTGGACGGGGTCTGGCGGCGATGCCGAAGCGGGCGTCGAGGTCCTGACTTTCGGCGAGGTCGGCGAGGTTGATGCGGAGGTTGTTGGTGAGGGTGACGAGTTCACCGGAGGAGGTGATGCCGTGGCCCTCGGAGACGGTGATGATGCCCGCGCCAGTGAAGCTGACATTGAGGCCAGTGATGACGCCACTGCCGGTGGCGCGGCCCAGTTCGGCCTGGCGGGTGAGGAAGTAATCCTGCTCGCGAGTGAGATCGCGGGCGGTGAGGAAGCGCCCGTCGAAGTAGAAGGGACGGCGGCGGCGATCGTCACGGATCAGGCCACCGGCGCGATCGAGCTGGAGGGCCTCGTCGAGTTCAATACGGCGGCGGAAGGAGCCTTTGGTGAATGAAGTCATGGGAGTGGTCCTTTAGAGTCCTGAGAAGCGGGTGAGAATGCCGGGTGCGATGACGAAGCGGCGAGAGAGGTTGTCGGGAGTTATGGGTCCGCCGGTACGCCGGGGCGCGGTGGTTGCGTTGGCGGGCGGATCGGCGGGAATGGGTATGCGGGCGAGGAAGAGATTGCGAGTGTCGACGCCGCCTTCGTGCTCCGGCTGAGGAGCCCAGGTCTTGCCGTCGAAGCCGACGCCGTAGGGCGAATCGAGGATGAGGGATTTGAGCTTTTCGGGGTCCATCTGGGGGACGAACTCTTCGAAGGAGGGTTTGGGAAGAGTGGGCTTCAAGCGGGGGATGAGATCGAGATGGAAGGCGTCGCGCCGGCGGGCGGGCGTGGTGGCGTTGAGGGTGTCGAAGGTGGTGCGCGCGAAGGATGGCGTGCGGCCGAACTCGACACTCTCAAAGCGGATGTAGAGATCGCAAATGATGGTGCGCGAGGGGGCGTCGAAGGCGCGGGCGAGCTCGGCGGCAGGGGTGGATTTGTACCACTTGTCGAGACGGATGCACCAGGTGCGGGGGACTTCAATGAGACGACCGAAGCGATCGAGAGCGAGGCCGGGGGAGAGCTGGAGCTCTTCCTGCTGGTTGGTGGCGGCGGGAACCCATGAGACCTTAAGGCCGGTGAGTGTGCCACCGCCGTGGAGCGCGGCAAGGGCGCAGGCGAGACGGCCGCGGTGATAAGCCTGCTCGTCGTTGAAATCCTCGGCGGCGAGAAGAGTGCCGATCTCGTAGTGGACGCGAGAGGGATTGAGGGGAAGCTCGATCGGGTCTGTGATGGGGGTCTTCATCGTTGCTCCTGTTTAGCCTGGGAAGTTGGGGTCGAGGGCGGGGCGCTGGGTGAGTTGGTCCCAGACGCCGAGGGAGGACTTGTTGAGCCGAACGGGGCCGGGCGAAGGCCGCATGGCGAGATAGGTGTCGACGCCGATGAGCGAGGTGATGCCGGCGAGAAAGGGCAGTGAGGCTTCGGCAAAGGTAAGCGCGACGTGGGCGGGCTTTTCGCGTTCGGCAACGCGGCGGACGAGCCCGATGTCGACGGGCTCGAGGTCCTGATGGACAAGGACGGTAACGCGGTGAGCGAGCTGGTCGGCGAGGCGAGAGACGGCAGCTGATTCCTCACGAAGGCCGCGTAAGAGAGAGGCGTCGAAGAGGGCGAGCAGCTCGTTGCGGGACTCCTCGGAGAGGATGAGCGAATCGCCGACGATGCTGTTGCCGGATTGCTCGAGGCCAGGGAGAAGGGGATCGTCGTAGTTTGTGAAGTCGACCCCGAGAATGGTGGCGAGGACACGGCGGAGGCGGTAGTTCTCGACGATGACGATCTCGCCGCCGCGGACGCCGCCGCCGGAGGCGATGTCGAGAGCGAGGCTGAAGCCGGGGAGCGTGCCGCGGGTGCGCTGGAGATCGGAAGAGGCGGCGAGCCACTGGCGACGACGGTCGGCGGGGAAGGCGGGGTCGAAGGTGACGCCGACCCATTGGGCAAGCCAATCGAGAGAGGCATCGGGGATGGTGGAGGGACGCGTGAGCAAGTGGGCGTTGGCGATCTGATCTTCAAGCGGGGTGAGGAAGCTCTCGAAGAGGGAGAGATAGCGGGCCAGGAAGTCCGTCGGAGCGGCGGTGGGAGAGAGGGCGTCGGCATCGGCGCCGAAGTTGGTTTCGCGATAGAGCTCGGGGAGATGGCGCTCGGCGTAGTTGTAACGGAAGGCGTAGGCGCGCAACGCGGCGAGATGGGGGGAGGCCTGGGTGGTGCCGTGGAGCTCGAGGCGGAGGTGGAGATAGCGACCGTTGAGGGTGGAGACGGCGCGACCGGTGCGCTGGAGCAGGATCATGAAGAGGCCGCTGCGATCAGGAACGGGAGGGGTGGTGAGGAAGCCGGAATGGAAGGGGATCTCGGAGGCCTCAGAAAGCCAGCAGGCCGATGGCGCGGTGGGGGCGCCGAAGTGATGAGGGTGCCAAGAGGTGACCTGTGTGGGATCAGGAGAATCGGACGCGGCGGCGTGGATGGTTATGGAGCAGCCGGGAGGCAGGCAGGCTTCGAGATACAGGCGATGCCAGGTGGTGCGGGGGATGCCACTGTCGAAGGGGCTGGTGAGAGGCGCCATGCCGCTCGCGGCGAGCGTGGGCAGGGAGAGGCGCTCGACGCTCAGGATGCGGAGGCCGGACTGGTAGTAAGCGCCGGGGCGGAGCGTATGGCAGAAGGGGAGGTCGACAGGGTTGGGATGGAGAGGATAGTAATCGCCAACGAAGCCGCGATTGAGTTCGCAGACGGCGGCCTCTTTGGCGGTGGGGTAGAGAAGGGCGAGGCGAGAGTCGTCGAGCCAGGAGACGGAAGTGGGATGGGCGAGGCCGGGGAGGGGCATCGTGGTGGCGGTGGCCGGGAAGTAGAGGAAGGCGTCAGTGTTGGCTGTCCAGCAGAGGAGGGCGAGGCCGGAGGCGGGATGCCAGGCGAGGGCGACCGTTTGGGAGGCGGCGACCGTTTGGGAGGCGGCGGCGGGGGCGGAGAAGGCGAAGGTGAGGCGGGGAGGATTGGTGTTCTCTTCTTGTGGGCGGACGGGCTCGGGCGTGAAGCGGATCGTGGCGAGAGTGGGGAGTGGGCGGCCATCGAGGCGGAGAACGGCGCCGGTGGTGGTGAGGACCCAGCAGCCGCCGGTGGGATCGGCGGCAAGGCGGAAGGGAGTGAAGTTGGGATCGCTGGTGGTGAAGGGGGCAAAGACCTGCTCGGCGGGGGGATGCATGTCGAGCAGGGTGACGCCGTCTTGAGCGGCGACGTAGAGAATGCCGGATGCGCCGGCGGCGAGAGCGGTGATGGCGGTGGCGGACTTGTGGATGGTGCGAGCGGTGGAGGGGGATTCGCCAGTGCGGCGGACTTTGACGAGCCAGGCGCCGGCGTCCTCAACGACGAAGGCGATGTGTTGATGGTCGTCGAGGGTGGCGGGGCAGATGTCCACGATGGTCTGGGCGGCGGCGCGTGTGCCGGGCCAGACGGTGGGAGTGCGGAGGCTCGAGAGGCGGAGAGCGCCTTGTTCAAAGGCGAGCTCGGGCGGCAGCACCCAATCGGAGGGGCGATGGGCGGTCCAGAACTTTTGGCCGTTGATTTCCATCTAGCAGGTCTCCGGAACAACGGGCACGCCGAAGGTGGGGCCGGTTGAGAAGGGGTTGGGGAGGGAATCGAGATTGCCCGGAGTGGCGCCATCGCCGCGGGCGGAAACGGCGAGAACTTCCGGGAGTTGCCAGGACTCGAGGCGGACCTCGGAGCGCTCGACCCAGTTACGGTTGGACTCAGTAAAGATGCGGAGGCCGGCCACGGTGGCGACGCCGGGGACACGAGCAACGGCGACTTCCAACTCGAGGGCGCGGACCGTGCGACCGAGTGGCCAACCAGCGCGGAGAGGGCCGCCAGGCGGCAAGGGCCAGAGCTCCTGACGGAGGCCGTCGCGGATGAGGTTGAGCGTCTCATCGATGCCATAGCCGTCACGGACCGAGACGCTGATGGAGAGCCCGAGCGGGATGTACTCGCAGCCGATGACGTAGAGCTCGGTGGCGAGGGGCTTGCGGGGGCGGAGGTAGGCGTCGACAGTTTCAAGGAAAGGACGATCGGCGCGGGGATTGGGATTGAGCCAGCCGGCGCGAGCGGGGATGACCATGACGGTGACGACGCCCGGGACACCGGAGCGGCGCTGTTGGGGAACGAACATGGGGAGGACTTCAACGCGGCCAATGGCGAGGCCGGGCGTTTCAGCGGCGAGCTGGCGGATGTCGAGCTCGGTGACGGCGCGATCGCGATGGCGGAGGAAGGCGGGGATGCGCTGTTCGGCCTCGGCGAGAGTCTCAGCAGGTGAGCCGCCGTGGGTGGGCAGGGGCTGAAGGACCTTGATGGTGTTGGTGACGGGAGCGCCGGTGATGGTGGTGGCGCGGATGGACTCGAGAGTCTTGGGAGGGAGATTGCCCGCGATGCCGCCGCCAGAGCGGGCGAAGCTGAGGCGGACGCGACGGGTGATGCCGGGGATGCGACCGCGGACGCCGTTGCCGAACTGGATGGTGCCGGCTTCAGGATCGAGCGTGAAGACGGCATCGTCGGAGCTGCCCTCCGCAATGTCCTCGACGCGGCGCCAGGGCTGCCAGCCGGTGGCCTCTTCGACCTCGAGGATGAGCGTGGCGGGATCGACGGAGGTGATGCCGAGGGAGAGACGCTGGTTGGGGCTGCCGTCGCTCGATCCGATCACGCGAGCGCGGAGGGTCTTGCGTTGGTCAATCTCGACGGCATTGATGCCGACCCAGCCGATGCGGAAGCTCGAGAGGCGTGATTCAGGCCGGAGCCGGATCCAGGTGACGAGGCGCGCGGCACGATCGGCATCATCGATGCGTGGTGGCTCTTCGCCGACGCCGGCGGTGAGGCGCTGGCGGACGTCGTTGGAGGGGGCATCGATGCGGCTTGCATCGGGAAGGGAGAGGCGGAGGATGCCTTCGCGGCGGAGGCCGTTGGTGGTGTCGGCCATGACGTCAAGAGGCAGATACTGCACGCGACCGCTGCCGGGATGGACGTAGGTGATCTCGAAGATGGCGGGGATGCGGGCCTGGGTCTCGACGGGTTCGAGGGGGCGAGCGAGCTGGGTGGCGGGCGAGAAGCCGATGTTGATGAGCTTGCCGGAGAGGAGGTCGCGGAGTTGGGGTTTGGTGGTGTTCTTTGCGGTGAAGAGGCCGATCCAGAGGGACTGGTCGATGGTCTGGGAGACGAGGTTGAAGGTTTCGGATTTGTTGTCGAACAGGCGGGTGGTGACGTATGGGTCGGCCTCGCCGTCGAGGTTGTATAGATCGCGGAGGCCACCGAGGAGCTTGTTCATGTCGCGGCGTTCGCGTGAAGTGAGAACACGCTTGTAGTAGCACTCGCCGGTGCAGGGGAAGACGGTGATTTCGCTGAGAGTCTCAAAGGGAACAGGGCCGGGGACTTCGGCGAGGGGGCGAAGCTGGGGGGCGAGGGGATCGTCAAGCGAAAGAGAGATGATGCCGCGAGCGGGCTGGGCCGGGCGGAGGGGCATGCCGAGGAGCGAGAGGAAGGCGAGACGCTGGCGCTCGGGCACGAGATTGGCGCGATAGAGGATGGTGTCGGCGAGCCAGGCGAAGAGGTCGATGAGCGTGCGGCCGGGGTCGCCCTCGCGCGGGTTGGACCACTCGGGGGTATGAGCGGGGATGCGGCGGACGAGCTCGGCGACGAGGTCTGGATAGCGGCGATCGTCGAGTCTTGGGATGGGAAGAGGCATGTTAGTTCTGGAGCTCCACGGTGAGGGCGACGCGATGGGGCGAGCCGGTGCGACGGAGGCGGTAATGGATCTCGACGCTGAGGGCAGTCTGTGAGGTGGGTGAGGTGGCGACCTCGACACGATCGAGGAGGATGCGTGGTTCCCAGGCGTTGAGAGAGTTGGTGATGCGATCGCGGACAGTGCGGCGGGTCTCGACGGTGTTGAGCGAGCCGACGAAGTCTTCGAGGCCAGCGCCGAAGCCGGGGTTCATGAGCTGTTCGCCGGGGCGCGTGAGGAGAATGACGCGGATCTGATCGCGGACGCTTTGTTCGAGAGTGCGGAAGGTAAGGCGGCCCGAGGCATCAGGGACCGGGAGCAGGGGCCAACCCAGTGGCGGAGCGAGATGGGGAGGGGTGGGCATAGGGCTTAGGAATCCTTTCGCGTGGGGATGGGCACGGGGACGCAGATCTTGATGTAGAACATCCAACTGAAGATGATCTGGAAGAGGCCGATGAAGATGTTGAGGACGATGAAGGCGCAGAGCGTGATGATGGGCAGCGAGAAGCTGCAGATCCAGGCGACGCCGATGCCGATGCCGGCTTTACCTTTGCCGTCGAGGAGGTCTTTGGGTGAGTTCTTCGAGAGCATGTCGAAGAGGGCCGGGGGGAGCTCGAAGGCGACGTTGGGTTTGAAGTTGCCGATGTTTTCTTTGGTGATGTCGGGCAGGGGGATTTTGACCGGCGGGCCCGAGTGTTCGTACCAGGGGACGATGCGGTAAGGATCGGTGTAGGCGGACCAGTAGAGATGGGGCGGGCACTCGGCGTGGTTGCGAATGCGGAGGAAGAGGCGAGCGCGGTAGAGCGTGTTCAAGCCTTCAAAGCGCGGGGCCGGGGGGAAGACGTTGCGGAGGCGCGACTGGCGCACACGGGCGACGGCGTCGAAGAGCTGTTGGGCAAGCGGGGCCGAGATGGCCGGCCACTGGAGGCTCGCGGTGATGGGGAGGCTTTGCTCGAGCGTGTCACGAAAGAGCGAGGCGAGGAAGGTGGCGGCGCGGGAGCCGTTTGGCAGGGTGAGGGAGTCGAGCAAGCTGAAGAGGGCGCGTGATTCAGAGGCATTGGTGAAGAGGCCGAGCTCGAGGGCGAGGATGCGGAGGAAGGTGGTGAGAGCGTCAGGGGAGAGAGACTTGGCTGGGCCCTGGCGGAAGAGGGTGGGGAGGGAATCGCGCAGTTCGTCGGCGCTGTACTGGGGGGCGGGCTCGGTCTCGCTGGTTTCGCGGGAGACGACGGGAACCACGGCGAAGACGAGTGTGCGGCCGGCGGCCTGGCAAACGTCGGGCGGGGCGACGTAGGCGGGTGTGATGTCTTCGGCGAAGGGAGATTGGGGCTTGGCAAGATCGACGAGACGGCGATTGATCTCGATGTTGCCACTGCGGAAGGGGGAGCGGCGGTGTTTGGGGTCAGGATCGATGTCGAGGTCAGCGGCGTGGGCGAAGGAGGCCCAGCCGCGGATGCGATTGTCGCGGGTGAACCAACCTTCGAGGCGCTCGGGCTGGACGGGGCGATTGCGTTCGTCGGTGATGACGCGGCGGACGACAAGGCCCGCGGAGACGATCTTGTCGGGATCGAGGCGGGGATAGCCGTAGCCATCGCAGGCGACGTCGAGGAAGAGGATGTTGTTCGCGTTATGGGTGGGCTGCTTGAGGCGGAAGTTGCCGGAGCGAGCAGACTCGGAGGCCTCGCGGAGGGCGCGGCGACCGGTGGGGGTTCTGAGATCGGCGAAGAAGCCCTCGATGAAATTGCGCTCGGTGCGCGGCACGACGAGGGGCGGCTGGATGAGGATGGGGTGGTCTACCATACGTTGCCTGCTCCGACGGAATAGGTTGCGCTGACGACGGAATTGGTGGTGATGGCAGTGCAGGAGATGGCGCCATGAAACTGCGTGTAGGGGCAGTTGACGGTGACCTGCGGGGACTGCAGCATGAGGCTGGTGGCGGCGACGACCTCGACCTTGAGGTTGGTCTGGATGCGGATGCCTTCGGCGTTCATGGTGAACACAGACTGGGGGACTTTGAACTCGATGTAGCCAGTAGCGGAGAGGACGCCGGAGACGCCGTTGGGGAGGGTGAAGGAGATCTTGGCGTCGGAGGCGGAGGGCTCTTCGATGGCGATGCGGCTGCCGTGTTTGCCAGTGAAGGTCCAGCGATCGACTTCGTCCTTGGGGAGGGTCTCGGTGGGTTTGGCGGAGCCATGCCAGAGGCTGCCGATGACGACGGGATAGCGCGGGTCGCCATTGAGGAAGGAGACGACGACTTCGTCATCGATGCCGGGCAGGAGGAAGGCGCCGTAGTCGGCGCCAGCAAAGGGAACGGCGACGCGGGCCCAGATGAGAGATTCCTGCGTGTCGAAGCCAGTCATGGTGAGCAGGCGAATCTGGACCCGGCCGAGGGCGAGAGGATCGGCCACACTGACGACGAGGCCGCTGTGGAGCGAGGCGAAGGCGCTGGCGGATCGATCGAAGATGGTGTTGACGGGCATGGGCTAGAGGTTCCCCAGATAGGCGCATTCGGCGGTGAAATCGGTGCGATAGCCGAGATCGAGATCGAAGTGATGGTGAGTGGAGGTGACGTAATAGGTGTTGTCGAAGAGCTTGCCGAGACCTTCGATGGTGGTGTGGGTGCCGACGCGGATGAGGGGGTTGCCTTCGGCTTCGGCCTGGAGCGTGAGAAAGCGGCGGGCACGTTGGTCGAAGGCAGTGGTGGCGAGGGCTTCGGCTTCGGACTGGTCGGCGGCGATGAGGTGGCTGAGGTGTTCTTTGCGTTCGCCGAAAGAGGTGCGGAAGATCTGAGCGGCGGGGAGGCCCTGGCCGGGGCCGAGATTACGACCGGTGGATTCGGCTTTGATCTTCTTGCCCTGGGAGTGGTCCCAGCCGGAGACGGTGACGGCGGTGACCTGATGGGAGAGATCGGCGAGGACGCGAGCGGAGCGGAGCTGGCTGTGGAGGCGGAGGGGAACGACGGCGCGGCGGACGTTCTGCGGCTGATCGCACTGGAGCTGGCCGGCGGAGGCCTGGAGGTCGACATCGTAGCGGGAGGCGACGCGGCGGAGAAAGGCGAGATCGCTCTCATTGAATTGCATGTGGGAGCCGCAGGTGGTCTGGGGCGCGGCGCTGACGTTGAGGTCGGCGTTGTCGGCGAGGGAGGTGGCGAGGCTCGAGAGGGTGAAATCTTCGTGGAAGCGCGTCTGACGGTGGAAGCGGGCCCGCTGGAGCTCGTCTTCGGCAAGGACGATGAACTCGGGAGCGCTGTCGGCGGGGAAGCGCGATTCGATGCCGGTGATGAAGCCGCGGAAGATCTCGGTGGGTGAGGTGTCGTCGCCGGAGTAAACGGTGAGGAGTTTGCCGAACTCGAACGTGCGATCGTCGAAGGCGAGGCGGACGGTGTTGTCGTCGAGGGCGAGGATGTTGTGGAAGCGGAGCTCGATGCGCGAGAGGCCACCCTGCTGCTCAATCATGTCCATGCCGGTGAGGAGCTGGCGCGCCGTGGGGACTTCCGCGCCGTTGACGCGGATGGTGGGCAGAGCGCGGTAGACGATGGAGGCGGAGATGGGCTGTTCGGTAAGCATGGCTAGTCGGCGTGGATGCGGGCGGCGCGTTCTGTGCGGAGGCGGAGAGTGCGTTCGATCTGGCGGGCGAGATCGGGAGCCTGCGAAGGATTGGGCGCGGCGGCTGTGGCGCGGGCCTGGGGCGTGGGTTCGTCGGCATTGGGAGTGACGACGCGGGCGGTGACGTTTTCAATGACGAGTGACATGGGTTAATCCTCGAAGCGAATTTTGCCGGAAGCGGAGACGAGTCCGGAGGAAGTCCAGCTGGCGCCGGCGCCGACGTCGGCAGAGAGGCCGGTGGAGCCGGAGAGTAGAGCCTGGCCGCCGAGATTGATCGATGCGCCGGGCTGGATGGAGACGGAGGTGGTTTCGATCGCGGGGATGAGGCGGCCGACGTCAACGGAGACGGAGGAGGAGATGACGGGTTGGAGGCCGGAGAAGAGGGCCTCGGTGGAGACTGAGGCTCCGATGCTGGCAGATGCTCCGATGCTTGCGGAGGCGCCAAATCCGGCGGAGGCTCC
>CAZBTA010000037.1:0-6712 GCA_964494515.1 uncultured Bryobacter sp. | reverse complement strand
CCGATGCTGGCCGATGCTCCGATGCTTGCGGATGCGCCAAATCCGGCGGAAGCGCCGAAGCCGGCAGAAGCTCCCGCGCTGAGACCTGCCGCTGCTGAGACGCTGGCGGAGGCCGAGGCACCGAAGCCGGCGCTTGCGCTGGCACTGGCACTCGCGCTTGCACCGGCACTGGCACTTGCGCTGGCACCCGCACTTGCGCTGGCACTCGCACTGGCGCTCGCACTGGCGCCGACGGAGAACTCGGCGGCGGCGTTGAGTGTTACCGAGGCTGAGGCGACGACGAGCCCTTCAGCAAGCGGGGCGCGGATGTCTTCGATGCCACTGGCGGCGGCGATTTCGCGGGCGGCTGAGGGATCACCGGATTTGTTGGCCTGATCCTGGATGGATTCGCCAGAGCCGGCTGGAACTTCGACGACCTCGGGGGCGTCCTGCATCTCGAGCTGGTCTGAGGACAGGGCGTTGCGCTTGAGGTTGGTGGACTTGCTTTTGAACTCGGACGACTTTTCAGAGAGCTTGAGGTTGAGCGTGGCGCGGAGCGGAACGCCATCGTAGGAGAAGTAGTCGATGGTCTCCTTGTAAGACTCGATGACGCCTTTGAAGGTGAACTCGCCCCACTTGAGGACGACGACGGGTGGGACCTCGCGAGTCTCTTTACCTTTGGTGACGCTGACGGGTTTGGCAAGGGCGAGGATCTTGCGCGTGCCGTCGGTGACACTGGAGCCGGAATCGGTGTTGTCGAAGATGAGATCGATGTTGAGTTTGGCGGAGGTCTGGGTGGTGTATTGGGCGCGGGTGTCGCCTTTGCCGTCTTCCTTGAGGGTGTTGGTGAACTCGTAGATGAGGCTGGCGGGATTGAACTGGACGCGGAAAGACGGCTGCCCGTCGGCGCCAATGCTGGCACGGACATCAGGCGTGGGGACGAGGGCGATCATTGGCCGCCTCCGGGCCGCATCTCGAGGCCCTCGTGAATGATGTGGAGCTCTTCGATGGCGACCTCGGTGGCGCGGGTTGCGAGGAGGTCGGCGGCCTTGAACTTGACGGGCAGAGCGCGGCGGAGATCCCAGATGAGGATGGGTTGGTTGGCAGCGTCACGCATCTGTATCGAGACATCCAGGCGCATCGTCAGGGCGCCGGAAATGTGGACGAGCTCGAACCACTTCCAGAGGTCGCGGGTTTGGGTCATGCCGCGCTTGAGGATGACGGTGGCGAAGTCGACCGAGCCGACGCGATGCTGCATGCCGTAGTTGTGGCCGCCTTCGGCAATGCTGAAGGGGGTCATGGTGGCCTCAAGGCCGCTGACTTCGGAGAATGCCCCCGCGCAAAGTGGAACGAGGGTGCGTGGGCCGCCGGAGAGGTCGGCCTGATGGAAGAAGACCTCGAACTGGAAGCCGAGCAACGGATCGGACTGGACCTTCATGGTGCTCATGGGCGAGGGGCTCCCGCGGCGGAGGCAAGGTCGAGGCTGATGTTGATGCGCGTGATCGGCATGGCTGGAGAGAACGTGATGTTGGCGATGAGGCGGCCGGCGTCGATGTCGTTCTGGGTCATGGTGGTGCGGTTGCAGGCGACGGAGAAGGCCTGGACGGGGGTGGCGCCGGAGAGTGCGCCTTGTTGCCAGAAGCGCGTGAGCAGAGATGAGAGGCGGTCTTCCATTTCAAGCCAGAGGGATTCGCCCGAGTTTTCAAACACGAGGTCTTCGCCGAGTTGGCGGGCGGAGCGGGTGATGGCGGCGATGAGGCGATTGACACTCGCGGGCTGGCGGGAGGGATCTGTGGCGGTGGTGACGTCGGAGCGGAGTCGAATGCCGGAAGGTGTAGGCGCGAACAGCGAGACACGATCGAGGAAGCACTGGGTGCCTTCGAGGCCGAGGAGGTCTTCGCGGGTGAGCAATGGAACTGTATCGAGGATGGTGCGTGGGGCAAGACGCGTGGCGCTATGAAAGGTGCCGCGGAGGAGGGCATTGGTGGCGAGCTGGCCAGCGAGAGTGCCTTCAGGGAGGTCGAGGGTGGCGGGCAGGTCAAGCGAATGGCGGGTCCGCAACCAGGGGTAGGCGAGTTGGAGATTGGGGCTCGAGGTGAGGCGGCCATCGAGGAGGAAGCGGAAGAGGTTGGGTACTTCGGTGGTGTCGATTGGACTGGGTAGGGAGGCGAGGGCGATGACGTCGCGGCGGAAGCTCTCGAGGAACTGCACGAGGAGAGCAAGGGCGCTGGAGTGGCGCTCGTAACCGGCGGCATCGGAGAGTGGGGCGGGGTAGCGATAGAGTTGGCGCGGCTGGGCGGCAGGTGACTCGGGTGTGCACTCGACCCAGGACTCGGAGAGGACGAGCGGGTCCTCGAGCGGAGCGGGGGATGCGGGAGGGGCGGCGGCGAGTTCTGGCAGGTCAGGCAGGCTCAGGAATGAGGCCTGTGGAAGACCGGCGAGATGGGTGATGCCGTGCCACGAAGACTGGGACGCGGGAGAGGCGTCGAGGCGGAATGGGAAGCCTGGAATCAGGCGGGCAATGCGATCTGAGGCGGCGGCAGCAGAGAACTCGCCATAAGGCCAGGGATCACCGACGCGAATGATGATGCACTCGCGGCCGCCTTCGGCAAAGAAGGCGCGGACGGCGGAGCCAAGGTAGGTGGTGGCGAGTTCGGTGGAATCTTTGATGGGGCGGCGATCCCAGGCGAACAACGCGGTGAAGGATTCCCAGGAGTGAATCGTGATGGGGACATCGAGCAACTGGGCGGCCTCGGGGCGAGCATGCGGCCCGTCCCACCAACCGGTGAGCGCCAGCTGGCGCACGATGGCCGGAGGAAGACCGGTGGCCATCGTGGGGCGCAGCGCGACGTAGCCGACAAAGCAGGCGATGTCGGCGCGGTTGGGATGGGGTGGAGCCGGCAGAGCCGGTGCGACGAAGCTAACGCCGCGAGAAGCCAGTGGCATAGGTTGACCCCGGATCAGGCATCCTGGCTGTCGATGCCTTCGGCACTGAGGACGAGCTCTTCCATGGCGACATCGGTGCCACCTTTGGCATTGAGGCTGGGGCCGGTGTACTTCATGGGGAGGACGCGGGTGAGGGTCCATTTCTGGACTGTTTTGCCGGCCTCGTCCAGCATGGTGATGACGACGTCACGCTTGGCGGCGGCGCCCTGGGTGCGAACGGCTTTCATCCAGTCCCAGAAGTCTTTGCTCTTAATGACGCCGCGCTTCAGCGTGACGTCAGAGACCTTGTGGAGGCCGGGGATCTTGCGGACGTGATTGGTCTTCTCGTTGCCATTGCGGTATTCGGCAATGACGAACTCCTGGCCGATGCCGGTGACCTCGGCGAAGCCGCCGAGGGCAACGTCGGTGGGGCTGGTGCCGGACTTGAGATCGACGAGGAAGTTAAAGGGATTGTAGGGGAAGTCGCGAGTCATGGAGAAGGGTCCTTATTAGTCGTTGGAATCCACGGTTTTCTGGCCGATGCGGAAGATGACGAACTCGGCGGGCTTGAGGGCGGCGACACCGATGAGGCAGATGAGGCGACCGTTGTCGAGATCGTTCTGGGTCATGGTGGTGCGATCGCAACGAACAAAGTAGGCTTGTTCGGGACTTTCGCCGAGGAGGTTACCGCTGACCCATTCGTTGTAGAGGAAGCCGGAGATGGTCTCGCGGATGTTCTCCCAAAGGCGTTCGCCGTTGTTCTCGAAGACGGCCCACTGTGTGCCGCGCTCGATGGATGCCTCGAGGAAGTGGAAGTAGCGGCGGACGTTGAGGTACTTCCATTCGGGATCGCTCGACATGGTGCGTGAGCCCCAGACGCGATAGCCACGACCGGTCAGAGCGCGGAGGCAATTGACGCCGAGGGGATTGAGAACTTCCTGAGTGGCGAAGTTGATGTCGGACTCGAAGCGGAGGGCGCCACGGACGATCTCGTTGGCGGGGGACTTGGCGACGCTGCGCTCAATGTCGTTGCGGGCGTAGATGCCAGCGACGAAACCCGAGGGCGGCATCAGGAGCTCGCGGGGCTGATCGTCAGCGCCGGGGCGGTAGAGAGGATTGGCGACGACGACCCAGGGGAAGTACATGGCGGCGCGAGTGGAGTCGAACTTGCCGCGGAGCTCGCGGGCCTCGTCGGCACCGTAGCCCTTGGGGGTGTCCACAACGGCGACGCGATAACGGCGGGGGACGGCGCAGTGGGTGATGAGAGCGTCGGTGATGGCCTGGAAGCCGCTGTAGGAAGAGCCGCCGGGGGCGGCAACGATGGAGATGTCGTCGTAGGCCTCAAAGACGGCGAGGGCGGCCTTGTAGGCTTCAGCGCCAGGCTCGGCCCCGTCCTTGCCGCCGGAGAGCGTAAGGCGCTGCGCTGACGAGCCACTGAAGAGGACATCAAAGAGCTCGAAGGCAGTTGTGTTGGGGAGGATGTCGGCGTAATAGGGGGCGCTGATCTCTTCAGCGCGGCGGGTGGGGGATTTGGTGAGGATGCCACCGAGATAGCGCGGGTGCTCACTGCCGAAGGCGATGTTGTCGTAAGGCGTCAGAGAGCCGTCGGCGTCTTCGGCCACGAGCGTGAGCGTGAGGATCTCGGCGGCGGTTGCGTCGAGGTCGAGGGCCTGATTCTGGGCGTCGCGATAGCTGTTGTCCGCCTTGAGGTAGAGCTTGGGGGTGGCGCCCTTCTTGCCGGTAACGGCTTGACCCGCAGTGAGGCCGAGGGACTTGGCCGCGGCGCCGGAAGCCTGGAGGGTGAAGGTGGCGGTGTCGCCGGTGTCGACCGTGCTCAACAGGAGACGGCCATTGGCGGTGGTGGTGGCGCGAAGTTTCGCATTTGCTGTATCGAGGAGAGTGTTGATCTCCTGGATGGTGACGGCGTTGAGATCGCCAAGCATCGCGGCCTGACCGCTATTGGTGGCGCTGAGATCGCCAGAGAAGCCGAACTTGGCGCTGGCCTTGACGGCGACAGAGGAGGCGCGGCCGCGCTTGTCGCAACCGATGACGATCTTGTTCGCGGCGATCTTCGCGTATCCGCCACGGAGTGAGACGTTGAGCGTGTCGAGGATGGCGGCGGGGGTGATGGCGCCGACGGGGAAGGTGATGGTTTGCTCGATGCCGGCCAGGGTGACAGTGAGAGTGTTGTCGGCGGCTGTTAGAGCGAGATTGGCGGCGAGGGCGTCCTGGGCGGTAACCTCGGCGGAGGTGCCGGCAAAGGTGATGGAAGAGTCGGCGTTGGCGGCGCCGACGCGGAAGGTGAGTTTGGCATCGGTGTCGACGTAGAAAGGCGCCTGGCCGCCTTCCATGCTCGCAGCGGTAGCCAACTGTCCCGAGCCCGTGCGGACGAGCGTGCCGGCGGGGGCGCGCTCGAGTGAGGGTTTGTTCGCGGGCGTGGAGCGGAGCTCAAGCTGGATGGCCCCATTGAGGCCACTGCCGGGGAAGCGCGCCTTGAAGGAGAGGCCGCGGGCGGGTTGGCCGGCGGGAGAAAGAGTGGCGGAGGTGGAGGAGCCATCTTCGGGCTTGCCGCTGTAGACGCGAGAGATGTAGAGGCGAGCGCCGCCGTTGTCGAAGTAGGCGCGCACGCTATGGGCGAGGTAGTTGACACCGGTGCCCAGCGAGTTAAATCCGCCATAGATGCGTTCGAATTCAGCAAAGCTGGTTACGAAGACGGGCTTGCCGCCGATGGGGCCTTTGCGAGCGGGGCCGGCGAAGGCGGAGGTGCTGGTGCTGACGCCTTCAATGGACTTGGAGCGGAAGCTGGTTTCTTCAACGTAAACGCCTGGAGCTAGGTATTCGGGCACGGGAAAATCCTCTTGGTTATGGAGTCACCTGAAATGCGTGGTGGATGGATGTGGCGGCGGCGATAGCGAGATCAGCGACGCCTTTCGGTTCGAGCTTGGTGTCGTTGGTGCGCAGCATGTCGGGCGTTACGGGGACGCCGTCCTTGTGCAGAAGCAATTGCAATTTGGCGGTGGTGGTGGAGGAAAGTACTTCCTCGTTGTTGTTCTTCGAAACGAAGATGAAGGGGAGGCCAGCGATGGGAAGAAGTGCTTCGCCCATCGAGTTGGTGATGGCGATCAACTCACGCGGGGGCGTGGTGGGGATGGTGAGGCGCAGGCCTGCCGCAGGGATGGGGGCATTGTCCGGCTTGGTGACAGTGACGCGCACGGCGGCCCAGTTGGGGCTGAGCGCGCGGGAAGGCGCGGAATAGAGAGTGACCGCAATGGGTGTGAAGAGGGCTGCCTCGGGGAGGGGAAGACTGAGGCGGAGTGTGGCCGGCAGGAACTCGCCGATGGGATCGGTAATGGAGAGGTCGAAGTTCTCCGGCGTGATGGTTGGAGGCTTGTCGAAGGAGTTGCGATAGGGGGCGAGGGTCGGCGAATCTGTGTTGGTGATGACGTATTGGCCGCGCCGATTGTGGACGAGAGTGAGGCGCGGGGCCACGGGCCGCAGTGGACGTGTAATGGGGGCGCCGGTGGCGGCGTCGAGTAACTGGATCGCCCCGAAGACGCGAGAGTCGATGCGCTCGCTCATTGGGGCTGCTCCTTCTCGCCGTGCATGTAACGGGTGGCGACGACCGGCTTGAATTCCTGGTAGTTGCGGTGGGGCTCGAGGCGGATAACGCGGGCTATGTAGGCCGCACTGAGCCGGAAGGTGGCGGATGGCCGGGAGAGCTTGTCCCAGATGCGAGCGATGTCGTCGTGAGGGAGGTCCTGGGGGACGAGTTCGATGGTGTCGGTGGGCGCCCAGCCGGCGTCGCCCG
>CAZBTA010000036.1:0-30087 GCA_964494515.1 uncultured Bryobacter sp. | reverse complement strand
ACCTACGTCGCCACCATGAGCAACGACGAAGCGGCGCAAGTGATGGGTGCGACGCTGCCCATCGCCGATCTCCAGACCACGGGCGTTTACGCCGAACAGGCCGCCCGGCGCTTCTCCGACGCGATCGAAGAGCTCTTCCGCAGTCTGGCCGAACGCCGCGTCGACCTGCAGGAGCGTGACGCGAATCATCGCGGCCGTCCTCCCGTATACGAATACCCCCGCGAGTTCCGCAAACTGAAGCAGATGGCTACGACATTCCTCGTCGATCTCTGCCGTCCCAGCCAGCTCGCCGTCTCGCCATTTGTGCGCGGCTTCTACTTCTCTGGCGTTCGTCCTGTGCTGATGCCCGATGCCAGCGGTGGCCAGCGTCGTGTGCCGCAGTGGATGTTCATCACGCGCTTCTTCTCGGACGTGCTGCTGCAGGATCGCGCCGCCGCTGGCGCCTCCGCCGCCAGCACCAAGACCAATTCCGCCCGTCGCCTGATGCTGGGCGCTGCCGGCGCTCTCGGCCTGATCGCCACGACGCTGTTCACGGTGAGCTACGTGAAGAACAGCTCGCTCGCCAGCGACCTCTCGAGCGCCTCCAAGGCCCTCCGTGGCGTGCAGGTCAACCCCGGTGATGTGCCTTCGCTCGACAATCTCAACAAGCTCGATCGCCTCCGCGCGGCTCTCGAGCAACTGCGCAATTACGAAAAGAACGGTGCCCCGTTGATGATGCGCTGGGGCCTCTATACCGGCGATACGCTGCTGCCCACCTCGCGCAAGCTCTACTTTGAGAGCTTCCGCAACCTCATGTTCGGCGAAACGCAAACCGCCGTTCTTGATTACATGAAGCGCTTGCCCCAGGCGCCCACGCCGCAGGACGACTACATGACGTCTTACAACGCGCTCAAGGCCTACCTGATCACGACCTCCAACCCCGACAAGAGCACCAAGGCCTTCCTCACGCCGGTCCTCACAAAGTACTGGCAAGGCGTCAAGCAGGTCGACCCCCAACGCGCCGCCCTCATCGCGCGTCAGTTTGATTTCTACGCCGAAGAGCTCCGCGAATCCAACCCCTTCTCGAAGGAAACCGACGCCGTCACGGTCGACAAAACGCGCGCCTTCCTCAAGCAGTTCTCCGGCGAAGAGCGCCTCTATAACGCCATCCTCGCCGAAGCCGGCCGCACCAATCCGTCGATCAACTACAACAAGCTGTATCCCGATGGCGCCAAGGCCGTTCGCGTCGACAAAGAAGTCCCCGGCGCTTTCTCAAAAGACGGATTTACCTGGATGAACGATGCGCTCAAGAACCTCCCCAAGTACTTTGGCGGCGAAGCTTGGGTGCTAGGCGAAGAGGTGAAGATGAGCGTCAATTTGGGCGAGCTCGAACAACGCCTGCGCGCCCGCTACTACAAGGATTTCTCCGACCAGTGGAAGGCTTACCTCAAGAGCGTTACCGTCCTGCGCTATGCCACGCTCAAGGACGCAAGCGAAAAGCTCAAGCTCCACTCGAGCAATCAGAGCCCGCTGCTGGCCGCCGTTTATCTGGCCTCAAAGCACACCGCCGTCGCCGAGAAGTCCATCTCCGAGCAGTTTCAACCGGCGCAGTTGCTCGTTGCCCCCACCAGCGAGGGCCAACTCATCGGTGGCGAGAACCAGCCCTACATGGGCGGTCTGCTCCAGTTGCAAGGCTCGATCGAAATGATCGCCAACATGCCCGCGAGCCAGGCCGCGCAGGACCCCGCCGCCCAGCAAAGCCTCACTCTCGCCACCAACGGTAAGATGACCGCTCGCAACGTCGCCCAGAAGTTCCGTCCCGATCCGGTCGACAAGGTCGACGCCCAGGTGCTCAAGCTCATGGAGGACCCGATCACCTATGTCGAGAGCTTTCTGCGTGGCCTTGGCCCCGCGGAGTTGAATGGCGCTGGCGCCGGCTTCTGCAAGCAGTTCAACGACCTCATCTCGAAGTACCCCTTCAATCCCAACGCGAAGACGCAGGCCACCATCAACGATTTCAACGGCATCTTCGCGCCGCAAACAGGCGCCCTCTGGACGTTCTACGACACCAAGCTCAAGGCCATGCTCGTCAATCAGGGCGGGGAATACCGCGCCGTGCCCACCCCCTCGATGGCGCTCACGCCCGCTTTTGTCGCCTCGTTCAACCGCATGGCCGCCGTTACCACCACCGCCTACGGCATGAACCCGACGCCCAACTTCCGTTATTCCGTCAAGCTCAACCCCGAGATGAAGCGTGAGGTCAAGCTCACCATCGACGGTCAAAGCGGTGAGTTCAAGAACGCCTCAAGCCCCGCCAAGCCCTTCGTCTGGAACGGGCAGGGCACTGGCGTCCGCAGCACGATCGTCGGTGGCGGCACCGTCAGCTTCGACGGACCCCTCGGTGTGTTTCAATGGTTCAACGACGCGGAACGCTGGAATCAGAACTCGGCCAACTCCCATACCGTTCTCTGGTATCAGCGCTCTGGCACCAAGATCATGACGGATGATCAGGGCAAACCGCTCTCGATGACGCTCGATCTCGAGATGCCGATCCCCCTCTTCCGGAAAGGATACCTGGCGGGCCTGCAGTGCACGGCTAATGTGGCCCGCGCCGGCAATTGATGCAACAGCAGCAGCTTGGCAAGTACAAGTTCGAGCAGTTCCTCGGTGGCGGGATGTCGCACGTCTACAAGGCGCGCGACACACTGATCAACCGCACCGTTGTCGTGAAAATCCTCACCGACAGCGGCATGCACGACGAAGACACCAAGAAGCGCTTTCTGCGTGAAGCCCAGACGGCTGGCGCCATCACGCACGAAAACATCATTCGCGTCTACGACTTCGGTGAACACGAAGGCCGTCCCTACATGGTCATGGAATACCTGCAGGGCAGCGACCTCCGCGCCGCCATTCAGCAGGGCAAGCTCTCCGATGTCCTTTCGCGCCTCAAGGTGCTCGTCCAACTCGCGCGCGCCCTCAAGCACATTCAGGAACTCGGCATCGTCCACCGCGACCTCAAGCCCGACAACGTCTTCATGAGTGAGACCGGTCAGGTAAAGCTCATGGACTTTGGTATCGCCAAGACCAAAGATCTCTCGATCACCCGCACCGGCTACACGCTCGGCACGCCCTATTACATGGCTCCCGAACAGGTGATGTCCAAAGACGTCAACGAGCGCGCCGACATCTACGCCTTCGGTATCGTCATGTTCGAGCTCTTCGTCGGCGACAAGCCCTTCAAGGCCGAGAACGTTCACGAAGTCTTCTTCAAGATCCTCAACGAGCCGCTCGACCCCACGCCGCTCGTCAACGCGCAGGTCCCAACGGCCATCATCGAGCTCATCAAGCGCTGCACCGAGAAAGATCAAACCAAGCGCCCGCAAGAGTTCGGCGTGATCATCAATGATCTCGAAGCCGTCATCCGCACCATGGAAACGGCCGATGCCGAAACCATCACCAAGCTCACCAAGCCCCGCCCCGAGATCCCCAAAGCCGTCTACATCGGCGGCGGCATTGCGGCGGCGATCATCATCGGCCTGCTAGGCCTCAACTACGCCACCTCGCGCGCTCCCAAACAGGAACAAAAGAAGCAGGACGTCGCTCCTGTCACCGAGCTTCCCCCGCGCATCACCACGAGCACGGGCGACATGCTGCTCATCAAGGAAGGCGATTTCCTCTTTGGTGAAGAGAACGAAAAGCGTGTCCAGAAGGCGTTCTACATGGACGTGCACGAGGTCACCAACGAGCTCTACAAGAAGTTCGCCACCGAGCGCGGCTGGCCTTTGCCAGAGGGCTTCCCGGATACTGATGCCGCAAAGAAACTCCCTGTCGTCAATGTCTCTTTTGACGATGCTCGCGAATACGCCACCTGGGCCGGCAAGCGTCTGCCCTATGCTGTCGAGTGGGAAAAGGCCGCGCGTGGCTCGATGGGCCGCACCTATCCCTGGGGCTATGAGCACTTGCCCGAGATGGCTGTCGTCGCCAACAACCCCAAGTACAAAACCTCCAAGGGGCCTGAACCCGTCGGCGCCCTCGCTGGCACCGACAGCATCTACGGCATCAAGGATCTCGCCGGCAACGTCTTCGAATGGGTGGATGAACGCATCGCTCCCTCACCCGGCGCCGTGCGCAATTTTGCCACGCTAATGAAACCGCCACCGACGGATAAAGACCTCTGGGTCCAAATCCGCGGTGGCAGTTATGCTCGTCCGCTTGTGGATAAAGCGAGTATTCAGTTCGCCAGTATTCCCGGGGCCTTCAAGGCCCCGGACATTGGCTTTCGTTGCGTGGCCGATTCAACGACCAAGCCCCGTTAGAGCAGCAGCTTCCGCAACTCCTCAATCCAGGCATTCACAAATGCGCGGCCGCCACCAAGAAGGTTTTCCGCCGTCATGATGTCGAGTCTCACATCCGGCGCCACTCCCGTGTTTTCGATAAACCGCGTCGGCCCGGCCGGTGACGGCACGGGGTTCTCGCGGGTGATCAGCGACCGCGTGATGCGCAGGTTGGCCTCCGTGATGCCCGTCTGGAAGTAGTCGTTCACATTCCCGCCGAGCCCGCCCGTGCGTATACCCACGATCTTGCCGCGCTGCGCGTCCTGAAACAGCATCGGGAAGGTATCCCCGGCCGACACGCTGAACTCGTTCGTCAGCAGCACCACCGGCTTGGTATAAACAATATCCTGCGGCAGCGTCGTGATCGACGACGAGCAGATCGGATACACGCCCACTTCATCACCCTTCGCGTAAGCCGTCGCTACCTGGTCGTAGTAAAGCGACAGCAGCGTGCGCTCCCATACCTGCACATTTGGCGCCTGCGCGGCCGCCGCCCGCGATTCGAAGAAGTTGTACCAGCTCAGCGTCGGCTTGATCCAGTAGCCCACACCCCAGAACGGCTTCGTCGCCAGGTACCGCATCAGCTCCTGCGCAAAGCACACATTCCCGCCCGGGTTATGCATGACATCAATCACCAGCCCGGAGGTATTCGCCTCAAAGAAGGCCATCTCCGCGCGGAACTGGTTCAACGCCGTCGTCGTATTGGCCGGGCTGAAGCTCGGAATCCGGATAAATCCGATCGTCTTGCCATCCACTGGGAAGGTCCCGCTCAAAAAGAAGTCCGTCGCCATCATGCCGGTCCGTTGGCGGAATCCCGTCGGCGGTGCAAACAGCGGCGTAATCTGCCCCAACGCGATCAGGCCCACATCCACCGGATGCGCTTCGCCGATCTGTGCTTTCCGCTCTTCGATCTCGCGCGCCGTCAGCACTTCTGGCTCATCAGCCACGCGCGGCTCCAGCGTCACGCCCCACTCGTCCGCCAACGATTGATAACGCTCAGCCTTGTTGCGCTGCCCATAGATCGTGCCCTCGGTGGTCCGCACGCCGCCCACTGGCGGCAGATTCGTAATCGCCGCCCCGGTTTTGCTCCACGGAATGTCATAGGTCACCTCGGTGCCATCCTTCTTGCGGATCACCACCTTCGCTGTTTCGCCAAGCTGCGGCGCCCACGGGATCGTTGACTGCGGGCGGAACGTAATGTAATCCGCCGCGCGACGCCGCGTGGCCGATTCGTTTGCCGAGATCCCATAACGGCGCAACCGCGTGATCCATTGCTCCGAGGTTTGCCCATCGAGCGACACCAGCTCATCCCCAATCTCGATCGGGAATTCCCGCCGCGGGAAGGCCGACGAAATAAACTCGATCAGCGTCTTGCCGTCATAGATGTCCACATCAAAACGCAGATACGCCTGGTACCGCGAAGGCAACGTGTAGCGGACATGGCCGTCATTGAGCGACCCAAGGTAGTCGATAACGACGTCTACGTATTCAAGGTCGTTTTTTGTGGCGCGCACCTTGGGCAACCACGGACGCAGATCCGTCAGGTCATAGCCAAACTGCACGATTTTCCAGTTGGCGGGCGTATAGTGACGCGCGTAAAACTGGCTCAGGGAAGTGAAATCAGCCACCTTTTGATCGGTTGTCATTTGGGCGCTGAGGAAGGATGCGGCAACTAGGCCGAGGGTAACAAGGCGTGTGAACATCACGTCTTCATGATGTCCGATTTTGGGAACAGATTTCAGTGAATTTCGTTATGATCATTGAAGCCCCGGAGGGTCAATGGGTATTTTAGACAACCTGAAAAGTTTTGCTGCCAAGCAATTTATTGACGTAATCCAGTACGTCGAACCAGAAGACGGCATTTTGAGCTACCGCTATCCGATGCAGGATATGGAAATTCAGAACGGCGCCAAGCTCACCGTTCGCGAGAGTCAGGCCGCCGCCTTCGTCAACGAAGGTCGTGTCGCCGACGTCTTTGGGCCTGGTCTGTACACGCTCAACACACAGACGCTGCCGATTCTGACCAACCTCATGAATTGGGACAAGATGTTCGCGTCCCCCTTCAAGAGCGACGTCTACTTCTTCTCCACGCGTACCCAGACCAACCAGCGTTGGGGCACCACCCAGCCCGTCACCATCCGCGACAAGGATTTCGGCATGGTGCGTCTGCGCTGCTTCGGTATCTATTCGTGGCACATTTCCGATCCGAAGGCGTTCCACGCCAAGATTTCCGGCACTCGCGACATCTATCGCCTCGCCGATATCGAAGGCCAGCTGCGCAACACGATCATCGCTCACATTTCGGACGCGTTTGCCCAATCGGGGATCCCCTTCCTCGACATGGCCGCCAACCAGATCGAAGTGGGCAAGGCGATGATGGCCGCCCTCGCGCCCGATTTCGCCGCCATGGGCGTCGCCCTCGACACGCTGATCGTTGAGAATCTCAGCTTGCCCGAAGAGCTGCAGAAGCTGCTCGACGAGCGCATCGGCATGAACATGATCGGCAACATGGCGCAGTACACGCAGTACAAGACGGCCCAGTCGATTCCGATTGCCGCCGCCAACGAAGGTGGTATCGCCGGCATCGGCGCCAGCCTCACGGCCGGCATGGGTATGGCCAATCAAATGGCTGCTGCCTTTGCCCAGGCCAATCAGGCGGCCCAACAGCCCGTCGTGCCCCAGCCGCCTCCGCCCGCGCCCGTTGCTCCGGCTCCCGCCGCGGCTCCTGCTGGCGAGACCAAGTTCTGTATGAACTGCGGCGCCAAGATGCCGCGTGCCGCCAAGTTCTGCTCTGAGTGCGGCACCAAGCAGCCCGAAGCATAACGCGCCACCACAATGATCGGCTCTGAATGGGTGATCGAGGCGTACGGATGTGAATCCGTGCGCCTCGCCCGCCTCGACTCTCTCCAGCAGCTTTTCGATACCCTGGTGGCGGGTCTCGACCTCCATCCTGTCCACCCCGCCGTCTGGCACAAGTTTCCAGCGCTCACCGCCGATTCCGACGGCGGTGTCACCGGCATGCTCATGCTCAGCGAGAGCCATGTCACCTGCCATACCTATCCCGAATTTGGATCCATTTGTCTGAATGTCTTTTGTTGCCGCCCCCGGCCAGAGTATGATTTCAAGACAGTGTTAAGCGAACTCCTCGGCGCCGCCGACGTCGTCGTCCGCAAAATCGAAAGACCTTACCGCCCATGAGCCAGACAAACATGAACTGCCCTCAGTGCGGCGGCCAGGTCGTTTTTCGCTGGGCACAATCCGTGCAGACCACTTGCCCCTACTGCACCAGCATCCTCGTGCGCACTGATGTCAACCTCGAACTCGTCGGCCAGGTCTCGAGCTTTCCCAACGATCCCAGTCCCATCCAGATCGGCACCGAAGGCGTTTATGAGAACAAGCCTTTCGTTGTGCTTGGTCGCATCTGCTACGAGTACGATGATGGCGGTTGGAACGAGTGGCACATCGTATTCAACACCGGCGAATCCGGCTGGCTTTCCGATGCCCAGCTCCAGTACGCCATCACGCGTATCGTCCCCTGGGATGCCGCGCTCGACCCCTACATCAACGGCAAGCATGGCTTCAATCTGAGCCCGGGCACTGTCATCCTGATCAACAACACCATCTATACCGTCGCCACGCTCACCAAAGCGCGCTACCGCGCTGTCGAGGGTGAATTGCCGTTCCAGTATTGGGACAAGAATTACTGTCGCTTTGTTGACTTGCGCACCTCTGACGCGCGCTTCATGACGATCGACTTCAGTGAGCAACCTGCCCTGCTGTTCGACGGGCGCGCCGTCGAGTTCGACCAGTTGCGCCTCACCAATCTGCGTCAGTTCGAGGGCTGGTAAACCATGGCCGCGCAACGACCCCAACCCAAACTTCGCGCCTTCGAGTGCCCCAATTGCGGCGGCGCCATGCAACTTCGCGGCATGGGCACGGCGCTCTCGGCCGTATGCCCCAGTTGCCTTTCGATTCTCGATGTCAGCGATGAGCGCGTCAAGATCGTGCAGACGTTCAGCGAGAAGATTTCCCGCTGTACCCCCCGCCTCGACCTCGGCTCGCGCGGCAAGTTCGACGGCCATCCGTGGGAAGTCACCGGCTTCCAGCGTCGCGCCATCATGGCCGATGGCGTTCAATACACGTGGGACGAATACGTTCTGTACAACCCCTTCCGCGGCTTTCGTTACCTCACTGAGTACAACGGCCACTGGAACGACGTCACCATGGTCGTCGCCCTCCCGCAGGCCGACAACGATGGTTCCCATGCTGCTGTCAGCTACGAGTCCACGAAGTACCGTCGCTTTCAACAGTCCACCCCCGAAACAATCTTTGTGCTCGGCGAGTTCCCGTGGCGCGTCAAGATTGGCGACAAGGTCACGGCCATTGAATACGTCGCGCCGCCATTTTCGCTAGCCAGCGAGACCTACGAGAACGAGACCACCTGGAGCAAGTCCCGCTACGTCAGCGGCGCGGAAGTCTACTCCGCCTTCGGTCGCAAGGATTCACCCCCCTCGCCCCAAGGTGTTTACTCCAACCAGCCCAACCCCTACGGCTCATCCCGATCCCTCTGGATGCTGTTCGGTCTGTTCAGTATCGTCTTTCTGGTGGTGATGATGTTCACCGCCATTCACGCCGCGGGCGATACCGCCTTCCAGTCTCGCTACAGCTTTACTCAGGGCGCCGGCGAACCCAGTTTCGTCACGCCTACCTTCGATCTCAAGGGTGGCGACAAAAATGTCGAAGTCGAAATCAAGACCGACCTCACCAACGACTGGGCCTATTTCGGCCTCGCGTTGATCAATGAGGACACCGGCACCGCCTATGATTTCGGTCGCGAGATCAGCTACTACTCCGGCCGCGATTCCGATGGCTCCTGGTCAGAAGGCGACCAGAAGGAAACCGCCTCGATCGGCGGTGTTCCTGGTGGACGCTACTACCTGCGCGTCGAGCCGGAGATGGAGAAAACCCTCGGTGCTTCTGTCTTCGGCGGCAAGCACGTCAACTACGAGATCAGTGTCCGGCGCGACGTCGCCGTAATCTGGCCTTACTTTGTTCTGTGGCCCTTCCTCGCCATCCCGCCATTTTTCGCCATGTTGCGTCGCGCCGGAATGGAAACCAAACGCTGGGCCGAATCCGACCCCTACGGCTCCGCCGCCAATTCTTCAGGAGACGACGAAGAAGATGATGACTAAGCTCTACGGCGCCTACGGCGTCATGCTGTCCATGTTCGCCGGCTACCTCGGCTACACCGGCTTTATGTTCAGCCGTGGCGACGAGGTCAAGAATGTTCCCCGGAGCGTCCGTGATAATCCCGGCTCCTATCGATCGATCTATTCCAACTACCACCGCTACACCGGAGGCAAATAACCATGAATGGTTTTAATATCGCTGCGTTTATCAACGCTTTCGTCTACGCCATGCTCGGCATCATCATCTTCGCCATCAGCTTCATCATTTGGGACAAGCTGACGCCGCGCCACCTCTGGGGCGAGATCATCGACAACAAGAATATGGCCCTTGCCATCCTCGTTGGCTTCATGAGCCTGGGCGTCTGCATCATCATCGCCGCCGCGGTTCACTAAACGATGGCTGTCGCCCTATTTCTATCCGTACTGCTGATCGCCGCCTGCGGCCTCATCTATGAGCTCATCGCCGGCACGCTCGCCAGCTACCTTCTGGGCGATAGCATCCTGCAGTTCTCCACCGTTATCGGCACCTATCTCTTCGCGATGGGTGTCGGTAGCTGGCTGAGTCGTTTTGTCGGTCGTGGTCTGGTCGCCCGCTTTATCGCTATCGAATTGATGGTCGGCCTGGTGGGCGGCTTTTCGAGCTCCATCCTCTTCCTCGCCTTTGCCTATACGCAGGCCTTCCGCCTGATCCTTTATCTGCTTGTCACCCTTGTCGGCATCCTCGTCGGTCTTGAGATTCCCCTGCTCATGCGCATCCTTAAGGATCGCTTTCAGTTTCGCGATCTCGTCGCGCACGTCCTAACTTTCGATTACCTCGGCGCGCTCGGCGCCTCCTTGTTGTTCCCACTGCTGCTCGTGCCCAAACTCGGCCTCGTGCGCGGCGCCATTCTCTTCGGCATGGTCAATGCCGCCGTCGCCCTGTGGTCCACATTCCTGTTCAAAGACCAGTTGCCGCGCCTCAACACATTGCGTTTTACCAGCGTTCTCGTGCTCGCCGCCCTCACCGGCGGCATGTTCACCGCGGACTTTGTCATGTACGCCGCCGACGAGAATCTCTATTCCGACGACATCATCCTCAGTCGCCAAACCAGATACCAGCGCATCGTGCTCACGCGCTGGAAGGACGATGTCCGCCTCTATCTCAGCTCCCACCTCCAGTTCTCCTCGCGCGACGAGTACCGCTATCACGAAGGCCTGGTGCATCCCGTGCTCGCCTCGCTGCCCCACGCCCGCCGCGTACTGATCCTTGGTGGTGGTGATGGCCTTGCGGCTCGCGAAGTCTTGAAGTACCCCAATATCGAACAACTCACCCTCGTCGACCTCGACCCCGAGATGACCCAGTTGTTCTCCACCCATTCCTACCTCAAGCAGCTCAACGGCGGCTCGCTCACCAACCCCCGCATGCGCGTCATCAATGCCGACGCCTTCGTCTGGCTCGAGCAAACCAAAGACATGTTCGACGCCGTCATCATCGACTTTCCCGACCCCACCAATTTCTCCCTGGGCAAGCTCTACACCACGGCCTTCTATCGCCTGCTCGGCCACCATCTCACCGAGGGTGGCTTGTTCGTCGTCCAGAGCACCAGCCCGCTGTTCGCCCGCCAGTCTTATTGGTGCATTGTCGAGACTCTCAAGGCCGCCCGCTATGCCACCAGCCCTTATCACGTCTACGTCCCCAGCTTCGGCGAATGGGGCTTTGTGATTGCCGGTCGCCACAAGTACGAGCCCCCCGCCGCGCTGCCCACCGGTCTGCGCTATCTCACCACCAACAACCTCACCACGCTCTTCGATTTTCCGCTCGATATGCAGTCGATCCCGGCCGAGCCCAACCGGCTCAACGATCAGTCGCTGGTTCGCTATTACGAAGAAGACTGGAAGAAGCTCACCCACTAGGGCGGCTTGCGCTGCTTACCGGGTTCACATATGATCCTGCGGATGCTTCCCGCACGTGATACCCGCCGCGCCTGGCTTGAGAAGTGTGCCGCCAAAGGCCTGTTGCTTGGTTCGCTCACCGAATTGCAGATCACCCGTCTGCTCGGCGCCGAAGACAAGCCCAAAGATCCCACCCAGTGGAATGAGATCGGCCCTTTCTATCGCAAGGGCACGCCGGTCAAGACGCGTCTGTGTCGCGACAATGCTCCCGGCATGCCGCTTGAAGTCAGCGGTGAGGTTTTCAATACCGCGGGCAATCGCGTCGAAGGCGTCACCATCGAAGTCTGGCACGCCGACATCGCTGGCCACTACGACATTGACGGCTACGAGTGTCGCGGCAAGTTTGTCCTTGATGCCAAGGCTCATTACGGCTTCAGCTCCATCCTTCCCGGGCATTACCCCGATCGCGTCGCCCAGCACATCCACTACCTCATTCAGGCCCCCGGCCACAAACCACTCATCACCCAGCTCTACTTCGCCACCGACCCCGCCTTCGAGGGCAACCCCACCCAGAAGTTCGCCAACGATCCACTCGTGCGCAACCCCATGCTCATTCGCCCGGTGCAGTTGCTCGGCGAGGGTCGTGATGTCCGCGCCAATGTCCGCTTCGATCTTGTGCTGGAGAAGCTCTAGCCATGCGCATCGATACCCGTACTCCCATTCGCACGTTCGCGTTCCATTCTGCGAATACCTTGATCGCGCTCAGCCCTGCGGGCACGCTTGAGCGCTATGAGGACGCAAAGCTCGCCTCCTCCCACACCATTGGCAAAAAGGGCATGGGCGGCCGTCTCAATCACGATGGCTCTCTCGCCGCCGTCTGGCACGGTGAGACCCGGCTTGAGTTCTTTTCCACCACCGACGCCCGCAAGCTTGGCGAGTCGCCACAATTGAATGGCGGCATGCGCGGCCTCGCCTTCTCTCCCGATGGCGCGCTCGTGCTCTACGCCACCACCGACGCCATGCTGCATTGCTGGTCGATTCGCGAGGCCAGGATGCTCTGGAAGGCCAAGTCCGGCCTTGGCGAGGCTTGGGGCATTCGCTTCTCGCCTGACGGTCGCCACGCCTTCGTTACCAGCGCTGATGCCAACATCCGCATCCACAACACGCAGAACGGCGAGCTTGAAGCGATCAACGAAGAGCTGCCCATCTCCATGTTTGATTGCGTCTACACGCCTGATGGCCGAACGGTGATTGCCGCTGGCGCTGCCCGTCAGGTGCACGTCTTCAACGCGCAGGGCCTCAAGCTCGAGCGCCGCTTCCGTCGCGAGGCCGACCCGGTTGGCTCCATCGCTCTCAGTCGCGATGGCAAGTACCTCGCGGCCGCGCTGTTCCAGGAGCTCTCTCACCGCAACCCCACCTACCTCGTCGTCTACGATTTCGCCACCGGCGATGTGCTGAAGGAGATCACCACGCGCACCGCGCCCATGGGCCTTGCGCTGTCTCCCACTGGCCGCCGCGTTGCCTGGTCGCTGGCCCCTGCGGGCATCGAGCTCAGCGAGTTCTAGCGATTCCCATAACGGTCCGCCATCACCTCGGGCCCGAATCCATAACTGTAGGCATTCGGGTCTTCGGGCAACATCTCGCGGTTCCAGGTCTCAAAGGCCGCCTTCATCCTGCGATGTGTCTCCGGCTGCGCTTTGATGAGGTTGGCCTTTTCCTGCGGGTCCTTCTTTACGTCAAACAGAAATTCATTGCCCCCGATCCGTAACCACTTCATGTCCCCATCTCGCATTGCGCGCTGCTCGTGTAGCCGGTAGCGCCAGTACACTTGCCGCCCTGTCGGCGCCGCCCCTGTTAATGTCGGCATCAGGTCCATGCCATCGGTCGGATGACTCGCCGCGGGTCGTGTTCCCGCCATGGCGAGAAACGTTGGCATCCAGTCCATCGACATGGCCACCTGCTCGGTTCTGCTGCCCGCTTTCACGCGCCCCGGCCAGCGCACAATCGCGGGAACGCGCACCCCGCCTTCGAGCAATTCCGCTTTGCGCCCCGAGAACGGCCATACATCGCTAAAGCGCTCCCCGCCATTGTCACTGGTAAACACCACCACCGTGTCCCGCTCGAGCCCCGATCGCCTCAGTTGATCCAGCACCCGCCCAATCTGGTAATCCATCCGCGTCACCATCTTGCCGTACACCGCCATCGACCCGCCCTCATGATGCATCAGCGCCTCAATGCCCTCAGCAGCTTTGCCGTCCTCAGGCGCTTCCCATGGCCAATGCGGCGCGCTGAAGTGCAGGCTCATCAGAAACGGCTTCTTTGCGCGTCCAAATTGCGCAATCTGCTCCACCGCGCGGTTGCCCAGCAGATCCGTCATGTAACCCGGCTGGTCCACCTGCTTGTCGCCATCCCAAAGGTCAAGCATTGCCTTTGGCCCCGTCGTGTTGCGGTGGTTGTAGTAATCCACCCCGCCGCTGCGATAGCCGTAGAACATTTCATAGCCGCTTTGTAGCGGCCCAAATCGGGGTAGCCAGCCAAGATGCCACTTGCCCACCAGACTCGTCGTGTAGCCCGCCGCTCGCAGCAGCGATGGCAGTGTCGGGTGATCCACCGGCAGGCCCGGTCGCGTCTGCGCGTTGGCGGCCGCCAGCGGCTCCTCGAGCCCTACTGGCAGCCGATATTGATATCGTCCCGTGATCAGCGCCGTCCTCGTCGGCGAACACACGCAGGAGTTCGCATAAGCCTGCCCAAACCGCATCCCCTCGCGCGCCAACCGGTCGATATGCGGCGTCTGATAGTCGCGCCGGCCATAGCAACTCACATCTGCATAGCCCAGATCGTCCGCCATGATGAAGAGGAAATTCGGCCGCTTGCTCGCCGCACGGCCCGCAAATGCGGAAAAGGTACCTGCCAAAAAATTTCTTCGCTTCATGTTGTTCTATTCCCCTGGTTGTATTTTGATCTGGTACCGACTTTGACCAATGCTTACAGTAGTTTGGCGCGCATCAGTTCTTCAGTGTATCCCCTGGCGAGCGGGCCTCTATCCCTGACTTTCCTCGCGAAGGTTCAGTATCTCTGGTTCTTTTTCCAACAGTTTCCGTCGTTCATCCTCAGATCATGAAAACGAAGTTCTTCCTGCTGCTCACGGCGATCGCCATCCAGGTCAGCCATGCCACGATGATCGCCACCGTTGAAGCCCCCGGTGTGCAGCAAACCACTGTGGCCAACACAACCGCAGTATCGTTCAACCTGCTCGCCACAGGTATGCTGGGCTCTTATTCGTCCTCCATTGGCACCTACTCCGCTGGCGCAACGATCGTTTCGCCCGACGCTTACGGTGGCGCCAATGACAGCCAGTACGTCTCTATCGGCGCACAAAGCGGTACGTTCTCTTACTCGCTCAGCTTTTTCGGACCCGTCGATTACTTCGGCTTCAACTGGCAGGCGGCTGACAACGAAAACTCGGTCAGCTTTTACCGTTCTGGCCAGTTGGTGCAGACCTTCACCACCGCTGACATCTTCGGCTCTCTTGGTGCCGACTATGATGGCAATCCCAACACCGGCGCGAACAAGGCCGAGAAGTACGCCTTCGTCAACTTCTTTGGCGCCAATGGCACCCTTTTCGACCAGGTGGTTTTCAACAACAAGTCTGGCTGGACTGGCTTTGAAACCGACAACCACACCATTCGCGAAAACCGCATTCCTGGCTCTGAAGTCGCTACGCCCGAGCCGTCCACCTACGCCCTGTGTGGCATCGCCCTGCTCACTGTCGGATTTTATCGCCGCCGCAAGGCAACCCCCGCTAAAATGTAGTTTCGATTGCCAGTCACTGCTGTAGTTGCCGAAAAGCCTTCCGTTGCCCGCGACATCGCCCGAGTTCTCGGCGCCAGTCAAAGGGGGGAGGGCTTTTTGCATGGTGGCGGTTACATCGTCACCTGGGCGGTTGGCCATCTTGTTTCCCTCGCTCAGCCTCATGAGATTCGCCCCGAGTGGAAGCAATGGCGCCGCAACTCCCTGCCAATGCTGCCCGCCGATTGGCCGCTGGTGGTTTACGAGAAAACACGCGACCAGTTCGACGTCGTCCAGAAGATCCTTACTTCGCCCAAAGTCGATCAGATCGTCTGCGCCACTGACGCCGGCCGCGAAGGTGAACTCATTTTCCGCTACATTTACGAAGCCTCCGGTAGCGACAAGCCCGTTGCCCGTCTCTGGATCTCATCTCTCACCGCCGATGCCATCAAGGCGGGGTTCGACTCTCTCAAGGACCTCGCCTCTTACGATGGCCTGGCCAATGCCGCCCGTGGCCGTTCCCGCGCCGACTGGCTCGTCGGCATGAATCTCTCCCGCGCCTACTCTCTCGCCTTTGACGAAACTCTCTCTGTCGGGCGTGTCCAGACGCCCACCCTCGCCATGATTGTGGAACGCGAGCTTGCCATTCGCGCTTTCGTCCCCGAGGAATACCGCGAAGTCTTTGTCACCTTCACTCCCCGTGGCGTCCCCGGCAAACCCACTTATGTCGGCACCTGGTTTGCCCCGCCCAAGGCCGGCGAGACGATTGAGCAAACCAAGCGTCTGCCCGCCGACCCCGCCGTTGCCAAAGATGTCGTCGCCCGCGCCAAATCCGGCCATGCCATCATCGCCTCGCTCGATTCTGAATCGCGCAAGATGGCGCCGCCGCAGTTGTACGACCTCACCGAACTCCAGCGCCATGCCAACCGCCTCTATGGCTACAGCGCCGCCCAAACCCTTGAGTACGCCCAGCGGCTTTACGAAACGCACAAGCTGATTTCTTACCCGCGTACCGATTCGCGCCACCTGTCCAAAACCGTCGCCGCCACGCTGCCCGGCGTGCTGCGCGCCATCACGCCGCAGTACGACAAGCTCGTCGCCCCTGCCACGGGCCAGCGGCCGCTCGGCTCACGTTATGTGGACGACACCAGGATCTCCGATCACCATGCCATCATCCCCACGGCCACCTCGCCTGCCCGCGCGCAGTTGAATCAGGATGAGCGGCGCATCTACGATCTTGTCTGCCGCCGCTTGCTAATGGCCTGGCATGATGACTTTCTTACTGATGTCACCACCGTCATCACCACCATCACCAACGCCGACATCGTCGATCACTACCATTCCACTGGCACCCTCATCCGCCAGCAGGGCTGGAAAGTGCTCGATATCGTTCTCGAAAAGAAGGGCAAGGACAAAGAGCCCACCGAGCAGACGCTTCCCTCCGAGCTCGCCGCCAATCAGGAGCAGGATGTCGTCAAAGCCGAGAGCTCGCTGAAGAAAACTCGTCCGCCCAAGCGCTTCACCGATGCCACGCTGCTCACCGCCATGCAGACGGCCGGCAAAACGCTCGACGAAAAAGAGCTTTCCGACGCGATGAAAGAGAATGGCCTCGGCACTCCCGCCACTCGCGCCGCTATGATCGAAGTGCTTCTCGAGCGCGGCTACATCGAGCGGCAAAACAAAACCCTCGCCGCCACCGACAAAGGCATTCACCTCATCGAAGTCGTCCACCCCGAAGTCAAAAGCCCCATCATGACCGGCCAGTGGGAATCCCAGCTCAAACGCATGGAGCATGGTGAAGCTGACCTTGGCGCCTTCATGTCCGGTATTGAGCAATACGTCCGCGAGGTCGTCGGCAAAGTCGGTCAGCGTCCGGTTGCCGCCAAGTCCGCTCCCGCCCCGCCTACTGCCGCAGCGCCTGCGGTCACCGAGATCCCAACCAGTCTCCCTGACATCCTCCATCAGGTCTTCGGCTTCCGCGAGTTCCGCGAAGGGCAGGAAGAAGTCTGCCGCACTCTCGTCGAGGGCAACGACGCGCTGCTCGTCATGCCCACCGGGGCAGGGAAGTCGCTCTGCTACCAATTGCCCGGTCTGGCGCGCGGGGGCACGACTCTCGTCATCACGCCTCTCGTCGCGTTGATGGAAGATCAGGTCGCCAAGCTGCAGCGCCTCGGCTTGCGCGCGGAGTGCATTCACTCTGGTCGCGATCGTGGCGCCTCGCGCCAGGCCTGTATCGATTACAAGGAAGGCCGCCTGCAGTTCTTCTTTGTCGCCCCCGAGCGCCTGCGCGTACCCGGCTTCATCGATCTGCTCATCAAGTTCAAGCCTTCACTCGTCGCCATCGATGAGGCGCATTGCATCTCCCAATGGGGCCACGATTTCCGCCCCGATTACCGCACGCTCGGCCAGTACATGCCCCAATTGCGGCCCGCGCCCATTGTCGCCCTCACCGCCACCGCTACGCCCACGGTCCAGCAGGACATCGTCGAGCAGTTGGGCCTGACCGGCAAGGGCCAGTTCATCCGTGGCTTCCGTCGCGACAACATCGCCATTGAGGTGATGAAGGCCTCGCCATCAGAGCGCACTGACCTCGTCCGGGCTCTGCTCAAAGACCCCGCACGTCGCCCCGCCATCGTCTACGCTCCCACGCGCAAGGCCGCCGAAGAGCTTGCCTCCGCGCTGCGGTCCGCGCACGATGCCGCTGCCTATCACGCCGGCCTCAAGGCGGACGTCCGCTCACGTGTTCAGGAACGCTTCCTCTCCGGCCAGCTCGATGTGATCGTAGCCACCATCGCGTTCGGCATGGGCATCGACAAGCCCGACATCCGCACCGTCATCCACACCGCGTTGCCCGGCAGCCTCGAAGGCTATTATCAGGAAATTGGCCGCGCGGGTCGCGATGGCCAGCCATCGCGCGCGGTGCTCATGTACTCTTACGCCGATCGTCACACTCACGGTTTCTTCCACCAGCGCGACTATCCCGAGCCCAACCTGCTCGATCGCATCTTCAGTCTGCTCACCGATCAGCCTCAACCCAAAGACGCGCTTCGCAGCCAGATTCGCATGGAAGACGAAGAGTTCGACAAGGCTCTTGAAAAGCTTTGGATCCACGGCGGCGCCATGATCGACTATGCCGAAAACGCCATGGCTGCCACCGCCGACTGGCGCCAATCTTACATCACCCAACGCGACAAAAACGTCGAGCGCCTCGAGGCCATGACGCGCTTTGCCGAAGCAAGCGATTGCCGCATGTCCATGCTCGTGGCTCACTTTGGCGACAAGTACGGCGCGCTCAAGTCCTGCGGCATTTGCGATTTCTGCGCCCCGCAGGATTGTGAAGCCCAGCAGTTCCGCCCTGCTTCCTCCAGCGAAATCGAGCTCGCCCATCAGATCCTCACCCGCCTCGAGAAACACGATGGCCCTTCGAGCGGCAAACTGTTCGCCGCCCTGTTTCCCGCCGAGCCCACCGCCGGCGATGCCCGTGAAGAATTTGAACAACTCCTCGCCGCCATGGCGCGTGCCGGGTTACTCGAGCTCAAAGAAGAAGTCTTTAGCGCCGAGGGCCGCCAGATCCCTTTCCGTCGCGTGTTGCTCATCGCGCATCCCGAGGCCTTCGAACTGCACTTGCGCCAAATCACCGCTCGCTCCGGCCGCAAGTCTTCCCTCAAGTCCAAACGCGCCCCCAAACCCAAAGTCCCTCTCAACGATCCCGCCCTCGAAGCACTCAAAAAGTGGCGCCTCGCTCAGGCCAAAAAGGAGGGCGTTCCGGCCTTCCGTGTCATGTCCGACAAGGTGCTTGCCGAGCTGGCCTCCGACAAGCCTGCCCAACTCGATGATCTGCTTGAAGTCTCTGGCATGGGGCCCCGCCTCTGTGACAAATATGGAACATCGATCCTTGCCGTTCTTTCTTCCTTTCAATAGCTGACAGCGCAACCAATTGTTTTACCGTGCTAGATTAAGGTCTGAAAAAATCTGGTCGATAAGCTCCCATAAGTTCGTGCCTGCCCGCATCGTTTATCGTTGGATCCTTGCAGCCAGTGTTGTTGCACTGGCGCTTTGCGGCGCTTACTACAAGATTAACGAACCTCAACTGGACTTAAGCCGCGAATACCGCATCGGTTACGGCTCTTTCCCTCCTTACTTTGTCGTTACCAAATCTGGTGAGGGCTCCGGCTTTTCGGTCGACATCATGCGCGAGGCCACCCGCCGGCTCAACATGAAGATTCGCTGGGTTCGCTATAGCCCCACGATTGATGCCGCGTTCCTGAGTGGGGCGATCGATCTCTTTCCCATGTACGCGATCCTCCCCGATCGCGCCGCAAAGTTCGATATCAGTGCTCCGTGGTGGGAAAACACGCTCGTCGTCATCTCTCCTGCCGACCGGCCGATTCGTTCCGTGGCGGACAGCGTCGGTCGTAGGATCTCGCTCATTCATGCCACCTTTGGTCTACAACGTCTCAAGGCCCAGTTCCCCCAGGCGATCCCGGTTCCTGAAAAAGACTACGATCGCGTGGTCAGCGATATCTGCACTGGCATCGCCGACGGGGCCGTTCTGGAGGCTCGTCTGGCCTCGGGGCTTTCCCTTTTGCCACAGTGCAAAGGAATTGACACCACCCAGGCCTGGTTCCCCCAGCTAAATCTCGTCTACGGCGTAGGCGCTCGCAAGGGCCTCATGCCAGTGGCCAATCTCATTCACGCCGAGATCCTCAAGATGGCTCAGGATGGCACGATGACGCGAATCGGTGAGCCTTGGGGCATTCAGGTCACCAATCAGAAGAAGCTCTTCGATTCGATGATCTCCGGGCAAGTGCGTGAAGTCTGGCTCCGCGACATTGCCATCGGTGTCGCCATATTGCTCGTTGTTGCCACCTTTGTCAGCTATCGCCTCCGGCAGTCTCGCCTGCACGCCGAGCGCGCATTGCTCGAGCGCTCGCAGTTCGTCGCCAACATCAGCCATGAGATCCGCACCCCCATGAACGGCTTGCTCGGCGTTACCCAGATATTGCGCGACACCCCTCTCACCCAGCGTCAGACCGAGTGCGTTGAGATTCTCGAGCGCACCGGTCAGACGCTGCTGAACCTGATCGATGAGCTTCTCGATTTCTCCAAGATCGAGGCCCGCAAGATTCGCCTCAAGGACGCACCTTATTCGCCGGCGACTCTGGTTGAGGATGTCCGCGATCTGTTTGGCGCGCGTGCCGAAGCCAAGGGCCTTACCTTGACTATCTCGATTGACCCCACCGTGCCCGGTCTTTTACTCGGCGATGTGTTTCGCCTTCGTCAGGTGCTGAGCAATTTGGTGAACAACGCCATCAAGTTCACCGATCGCGGTCGCATCGATTTGCTCGTGCTCCGCAACGAAGATCGCATTTGCTTTGACGTGGTGGATACCGGCATCGGCATCGACGCCTCCTCTCTGCGCACGATCTTCGACCCGTTCACGCAGGCCGACGGCTCCACCTCGCGCCAGTATGGTGGCACTGGCCTTGGCCTCGCCATTTGTCGTGATCTGCTGGCTCTGATGGACGGCAAGATTTCCGTGCAGTCCACCCCCGGCGCGGGCAGTCAGTTTCGTGTCGAGTTGCCCCTGCGTCCGGCGCCCACCTTCACTCCTCCCACCAATCCTGGCGAGGTCCCTTCATCCCCACAGGCGCTCAACCTCCGCGTGCTTTTTGCCGAAGATAACGCCGTCAATCAGCAGGTCATGATCCGCCATCTCGAGCGTCTCGGCTGCACCTGGCATATGGTCCGCAATGGCGAAGAGCTCCTGAATCGTCTCGAAGAGTCTCCCGATTTTGACGTTGTCCTCATGGATGGTCAGATGCCCTTGATGGATGGCTTCACGGCGACCGCCCGTCTGCGCGCCCGCGGCATCAGCTCAAATCAGCTACCCGTGATCGGCGTTACCGCCTGCGCGTTTGAAGAGGACCGCCAGCGCTGCTTTGCCGCCGGCATGCAAGCCGTGCTTACCAAGCCCTTCTCGCTGGCCGAACTGCGCGCCGTGCTAACTCCTTACTCCACCGCGCTCGCGAACAACGACGGGCAAGCCATTGCGGGGTCGTAGCGTCAGCAGCGGGTGCGGTTCCACCACCGCCCCTTCCACCACATCCAACCGCCACCGCTGCGCCATTGTCGCCAGGCACAACACCCCCTCCATCCAAGCAAACCTCTCCCCGATACACAACCGCGTCCCCGCGCCAAACGGCAAGTAGGCAAACCGGTGCTCCGGCTCACCCCGGTCCGGGTCAAACCGGTCTGGCTCCGGATACAGCTTCGGCCGGCGGTGCAACACCGCCATCGATACCAGCACCACCGTCCCCCGCTTCAGCTTTACTCCGCTCAGCTCCACATCCCGCAACAACCTCCGGCCCAGGATCCATACCGGCGGATACATCCGCAACGCCTCGCGAAACACCTTCGTCGTCACCACCAGCTGCCCCACATCTCCCATTCCCGCCTCGCGCCCACCCAACACTCTGTCTACTTCTTCTTCCACCCGCGCCCGATGCTCCGGATGCTGCGACAACAGATATAGCGTCCATGCCAGCGCATTCGCCGTCGTGTCATGCCCGGCGACAAAGATCGTCATCAGCTCATCCCGCAGTTGCAGATCGTCCATCCCCTTGCCCGTCTCTTCATCCAGGGCTCGCATCAACATCCCCATCAGGTCATCTCCCGGCTCGGCCTGCGCTCGCCGTTCGGCGATCAGCCCATAGATCACCCGGTCCAACTCTCCCAGCGCCTCCCGATAGCGCCTTCGCGTCTGCGTCGGCAGCCCCAGCAACAGGCTCCCCCACGGCGTCACCAGATGGTTTAACGTCTCCACCACACAGTCAAGCGCCCGCGCAATCGTCAGCGCCTGCGAACTTGTCTGCGTCGTAAACAGCGTTCGCGATACGATGTCGAGCGCCAGCTGCCCCATGTCAAACGCGGCATTCCGCTGTTCCCCATCACGCCATCCAGCGGTCATCCGCTTCGTCGCCGCTACCATCTCCGTCGCATAACCCGCCAGTCTCTCGCGATGAAATGCCGGTTGCGCCAGCCGCCTTTGCCTCAGGTGCAACGGCTCCTCGCTGGTTAACAAACCTTCTCCAAACAACCCCTTTGTCCGCTCAATCCGCGGAAATTTCTCCAGTCCCGCCGCATTCCACAGCAGTAACTCCTCAATACGCTCCGGGTCATTCAGCAGCACGAACTCGCGCCCACCAAACCCCATCCGCGCCACATCCCCTTTTTCCACCGCAATTTGGCTCAGGTACCCCAACGGATCCTGAAACAGTCGAAATGGGTTCTCCACAGCAGCTTAAATGATGATTAGACCCATCAAAAGACTCAATTTGAGTCTTTTGTCATATGATGCTAACCTCTCTCTAATCTACGTTTGCCAGCGCCCAGTCTGCACTGACAGCACAATCTTGTTAGTTTCCAGGGAGTCAAACGTGAAGCAAATCTCACGTCTTTCGCTTTTTCTTCTGTTGCTGAGTCTGATCGGCAACAGCGTTTTCGGTCAAACCTTCCGTGGTTCGATCTCCGGTAACGTTGTTGACGCCTCAGGCGCCGCGATTCCGGATACATCGATCAAGCTCATCAACGATGGCACCGGCTACACCCGCGAGGCAACCACAACCGCCACCGGTGAATTCAATTTCCCCGACCTTCCGCTCGGCTTCTACACGCTGACCTTCTCGAAGACCGGCTTCCAGACCACCAAGGTCGACAAGGTCGAAGTCGCCGTCAGCCGCGTCACCAACCTGCCCGTCAAGATGGGCGTCTCGACGCAAGCCACCACGGTCGAAATCAGCGCCACCGCCGCCACGGTTGAAACCACCTCCACCACTCTCGCCAACGTTGTGAATCCGCAGATGGTGCAGGACATGCCGATGAACGGTCGCGACTTCCGCCAGATGCTCAAGATGGCTCCGGGTGTCAACCCGATCACCAACAGCGTCAACGGTATGCGCGCCTCCGGCAATAACTATCAGATCGACGGCGCCGACAATAACGACGCCTTCCACAACACCTCCGCTGTGAATCAGGGTGGTGTCGCCGGTATCGCTGGCACGCTGCTGCCGGTCGAAGCCATTGACCAGTTCGCCATCGCCACCAACGCCAGCGCCGAACAGGGCCGCAACGGTGGTTCCAACGTCAACCTCGTGATCAAGTCCGGCACCAACGAACTCCACGGTTCGGCCTACTATTTCAACCGTCGCGAAGCTCTCGCCGCCCTCAGCCCCTTCCAGGCCCCCGGCTCGAAGAAGCGCGTCGTTCGCAATGACCAGTACGGCTTCTCACTCGGTGGTCCGATCATCAAGAACAAGCTGTTCTTCTTCACCACCGGCGAAGCCCAGAAGGCCATCGCCGCCATCAGCCTGCTCGACACTCATCCGTCGACGGCCTGGGTCGAAGCCGGTCGCGCCGTTCTCCGTCGCTACAACGTCACCGAAAGCCCGCTCGCCTCGCGCGTTCTCACCGCCTGGCCTTCGCGCTACAACAATCTGCCTGCCACCGCCAACAACCTCCAGGCCGGTGACCAGAACGATTACGACAGCTACAACGGCATTGCCAAGGTCGACTACAACATCAACGAAAAGCACACGATTGCCATGCGCTACTACGGCGGCACTGGCAAGCAGTCTGCCACCACTGGCGGCGCCTATCAGGAATACTTCCAGGTTGCGCCCAGCCGCATGCACAACGTGAGCGTCGTCGCCAACTCGACCCTCTCGCCCCGCATGTTCAACAACCTCATCCTCGGTACCAACTACTTCCTCCAGGTCTTCAACGATCGCGACACCAGCTTCAACCCCGTCGCCCTCGGCCTGAACACCGGCGTCACCGAGCCCAGCCTCATCGGTACCCCCACCCTGCGTATCACCAACTTCGCGGGCGCTGGTTATACCCAGCCCCTCGGCCGTATCGATACCACGGGTCACATCACCGACAACCTCAGCTACACCGTTGGTCGTCACCAGCTCAAGTTCGGTGGCGAATACCGTCGCGCCGTTCTCGACGTCTTCTACGACACCAACAAGCGCGGCAGCTTCACCTTCGACGGCACGGCCGGCCCCTGGGCCACCGACACGGGCCTCAACGCTCGTGAGCGCAGCATGGCCGACTTCCTCGCCATGCTCACCACCGCCAACAACGGTGCTTCCATCACCCGTGGTCAGCTGCAGCGCGATTACCGCCAGAACAGCTTCGACTGGTGGATCCACGATAACTTCCAGGTCACCCGCAAGCTCAACCTCAACTTCGGCGTGCGCTACACCTTCCACGGCGTTCTCTATGACGTGGACAAGACCATCACCAACTTCATCCCCGGCCGTGGCTTCGTCACCCCGGGTCGTGACATCGACAAGCTCTATCCGAACGATCTGAACAACTTCGCTCCCCGCTTCGGTTTTGCCTACCAGCCCTTCGGCTCCGGCAAGACGGTCGTCCGCGGTAGCTGGGGTCTGTTCTACGACGCTCCCCCGCTCAACTTCATCGTCGCCAACACCGGCGCCGGTAACGGTGGCGCGGCTGGCGTCCACGCCAATCCTGGCGGTCCCGAGCCGGTCTTCAATATCAACCTCACCGGTTCGCCCACCCAGATCATTGCTGGCCAGCCGATCTTCGGTACGGCTAACCCCACGCCTCCCTTCGGTGCGTATGCGATCAATCAGGACTTCCGCATGCCCTACGTGCAGAACTTCAACCTGAACATCCAGCAGCAGCTCGGCAACGGCACCATCCTGCAGACCGGCTACGTCGGCTCCGCCGGCCGCAAGCTCAGCCTGCTCCGCAACATCAACGCCCCGATCCCTGGCACCACTGGCACGCTCCAGTCGCGTCGTCCGTTCAACACGGCCTACCCGACCACCGCCGCCATCAACACTCTCGAAACGATTGGCAACTCGATCTACCACTCCTGGCAGACCTCGCTCCGCGTGACCCGCTGGAAGAACCTCATGATCAACGCCAACCACACCTGGAGCCGCCAGATGGACAACGGTACCGACGTCCGCAACACGCTCCCGGCCAACAGCTACAACCTGCGTCGTGAGTACGGCCCCGGCGGCATCGATCTCCAGCAGATCTTCACCGGCTACGTTGCCTACGACATCCCCAAGTTCACCGAACGCGCCAAGCTCCTGCTCCAGGGCTGGCAGCTCGGTTCGCTCTGGCAGGCCACCACTGGCGCTCCGATTGACATCCTCGCTGGTGTCAACCGCTCCAACTCCTTCGACAATCGCGATCGCGTCGATGTCCTCAGCAAGCCCACCGTCGGCGTGCAGGATCCCGCCACCCCCGGCGGCGCCCGTCGCTACTTCAATGTCGATGCGTTCGCTCTTCCCACCGTTGGCACCTTTGGCAACATCGGTCGCAACGCTCTCCGTGGCCCCGGCTTTGGCGCTCTCGATTTCTCGATCTTCAAGCGCACGCCGATCACCGAGCGCCTGAAGACCGAGTTCCGCGTTGAAATCTTCAACCTCTTCAACCGCGCCAATTTCGCCAACCCGGGCACGAGCTTCAACTCGACGTCCACCTTCGGTCTCATCACCAACACCCGCAACGGTTCCGGCGCGCCGGGCCTTGGCCAGGGTGAACCTCGCAACATCCAGCTCGCCCTCAAGCTTGTCTGGTAACGTAGAGGACCATGAAGAGACTCACCTTCATCGGGAGCCTGTCAGCCATCGCGCTGGCAGGCTCCTTTTGCTTTGTCTCGGCCCAGGCCAAAAAGACCTGGACTGATGCCGAGGTCCTGCGCATCCACAAGGACGCCTACCTCATCGATCTCCACAACGACGTGCCCATGCTCACCGTCGAAGGCAAGAACTTCAGCGAGCGTGGCGCCGGCCAGCACACCGACGCCATCCGCATGAAGGAAGGCGGCATGGGTGGCCAGTTCTTCGCCGCCTTTGTCGCCAGCAACTACGTCGCCAACAACTCCAGCGCCCATCAGGCCCTCCGCCTAATGGACTCGATCAAAGAAGACATCTGGAAGAAGAATTCCGCCCAGTTCTCCTGGGCCCAGTCCACCGCCGATATCCTCGCCAATAAGAAAGCCGGCAAGATGAGCGCCCTCATCGGCATCGAGGGCGGCCACGCCATCGAGGACGACGTCCGCATTCTCCGTCGCTTCTACGAGATCGGCGCCCGCTACATGACACTCACCTGGGCCAACACCAACAACTGGTGCGATTCCTCCGGCGACATCAACAACCCCAAGGTCAAACACTGGGGCGGCCTCAACGATCTCGGCAAGTCCATCGTCCTCGAGATGAATCGCCTCGGCATGATGGTCGACGTCTCCCACATCAGCGATCAAGCCTTCTGGGCCGTGATCGAAACTAGCAAGGCCCCCATCATCGCCTCGCATTCGAGCTGCCGCCAGCTCTGCGACGCCGGCCGTAATCTCACCGACGACATGATCAAGGCCCTCGCTAAAAAAGGCGGCGTCATGGGCATCAACTTCTCCTGCGACTTCCTGAGCCAGAAGGCCAAGGATGCCAACCCCATGAATCGCCCCGAGGTCATCAAGGAGCGCGATCGCATCATGGCCGAGGTCAAAGACCAGCAGGAAGCCATGAAGCAGTTCCGCGCCATGATGGCCAAATACCGTGGCCAGACGCCTCGCGCCACCCTGCAGGACGTCGTCGATCACATCGATCACGTCGTCAAGCTCGTCGGCATCGATCACGTTGCCATTGGCAGCGATTTCGATGGCATCGGCTGCACGCCGGAAGGCCTCGACGACACCAGCAAGTTTCCCAATCTCACCCGCGCCCTGCTTGAAAAAGGCTACACGCCCCAGATGATCGCCAAGATTTATCACGGCAATTTGCTGCGCGTGTTCTCCGACGTCGAAAAGGTCGCAGCCTCTCTCAGATAATCACCGTGGCTACACTCTCCGCACCCTTCCAAAACTATCAACTCGAAGGCGCCTTCGACGAAATGTTCGACGGCTCGGGCGAAGTTCGTCCCCATTACGCGCCGCTCTACGACATGCTGCAGGAACTCCCCTCGGCAGAACTGAAACGCGCCAAGCAGGAAAGCGACCTGATCTTCCTCAATCAGGGCATCACCTTTACTGTCTATGGCCGCGAAGAGGGCACCGAGCGCATCTTCCCGCACGATCTGCTCCCCCGCGTCGTCACCCGCCGCGAGTGGGAACACGTCGAGGCTGGCCTCAAGCAGCGCATCACCGCGCTCAATCTCTTCCTCCACGACATCTACCACGCCGGCCGCATTCTCGACGAAGGCATCGTCCCCCGCGAGCTCGTCTACACCTGCAAGTATTTCCGCCGGCAGATGAAGGGCCTCAAGGTCCCCAAGGATGTCTACATTGCCGTCACCGGTACTGACCTCATCCGCGACCTCGACGGCAACTTCATGGTGCTCGAGGACAACCTGCGCGTCCCCTCCGGGGTCAGCTACATGCTCACCGGTCGCCAGGTCATGAAGCGCATCTTCCCCAAGGTCTTCCGCCAGTCGGGCGTGCTCCCCATCGAGCACTATCCGCAGGCCTTGCTGCAATCGCTTAACGCTCTCGCTCCCGATGGCCGCGACGAGCCCAACATCGTCCTGCTCACGCCCGGCGTTTACAACTCCGCCTACTTTGAACACACGTTCCTCGCCCGCCAGATGGGCATCGAACTCGTCGAAGGCCGCGACCTCATCGTCCACGACAACATCGTCTACATGCGCACCACCTCCGGCCTGCAGCGCGTCGACGTGATCTATCGCCGCATCGATGACGACTTCATCGATCCCCTCGCCTTCCGCCACGATTCGATCCTCGGCGTCCCCGGCCTCTTCAACGCCTATCGCGCCGGCAACGTCACCCTCGCCAACGCCATCGGCACCGGTATCGCCGACGACAAAGCGCTCTACGCCTACGTCCCGCGCATCATCAAGTATTACCTCGGGCAGGACCCCATCCTTCCCAACGTCGACACGCACATCCTCGCCGAAGACAGCGCGCGCAAGTACGTCCTCGACAACCTCGACAAGATGGTCGTCAAGGCTGTCGGCGAGAGCGGCGGCTACGGCATGTTGATCGGTCCTCACGCCACCAAGGCCGAGATCGAAGAGTTCCGTCAGAAGATCCTCGCCGACCCGCGCAACTACATCGGTCAGCCCACGCTCATGCTTTCGCGCGCTCCATGCTTTGTTGAAGGCGAATTCGATTCCCGGCACGTCGACTTGCGCCCCTATATTCTCTACGGCGACAAGATCACGATTGTGCCCGGCGGCCTCACGCGCGTTGCCTTGCGCAAGGGCTCGCTCGTGGTCAATAGCTCCCAGGGCGGGGGCAGTAAGGATACATGGGTGGTCGATGAACTTTAGAGGAACCGGTATGTTATCCCGCGTCGCCGACAGTCTTTACTGGATGGCGCGCTATCTCGAACGTGCCGAGCACACCACGCGTTTGCTCGACGCCAACATCCAGCTCATGCTCGAGCAGAAGCCCACCGCGGTCGAGCGCCAGCTCCGTCGTATCAATCAGAGCCTCGGTGAGCCGCTCAATCTCGAGAGCAAGCTCAGCGTCCCCGCGCTCGAGCATGCGCTGATCTTCGACCCGCGCAACAAAGCCTCCATCATCAGTTGCATCCTGATGGCGCGCGAGAACGCCCGCCAGGTGCGCGAGCAGATCTCGAGCGAAATGTGGAGCGAGCTCAACTCCCTCTACCACTTCGTCAAGCGCTACGACGCCGATGATCTCGAGCAGGATCTCCCGCTTGAATTCCTCAACGAAGTCCGCCGCAACATCAGCCTCTTCAAGGGCGAGACCGATGCCACCATGTCCCACGGCGAAGAGTGGTGGTTCATGCAGATTGGCCGCCACATCGAGCGCGCCGTCATCACTTCCACCCTGCTTAAGGTCCACGCCGCCGAGCTTTGCGGCGAGGCCGACGTGGAGCACTTGGAACTCCTCGCTCTCCTGCGCAGTTGCAACGCCTTTGAGGCTTACCTCAAGCGCTACACGGCCGAGTTCTCCGCCGAGAACATCATCGAGTTCCTGATGCTCAACCCGCAGCATCCCCATTCGATCCTCTTCAGCCTGCGCCGCCTCGAGGCTTCGCTCGCCGCCCTGCCCGATGTCTCCGTGCGCGGCCAGCGGGCGCGTGTCGAGCGCATCGCCGGCCGCCTCGTTGCCGGCCTCAGCTATTCCAACGTCGAAGAGATTCTCTCCGGTGGCCTCAACTCCACTCTCGAGAACATCATCCGCCAGTGCGCCCAGATGCACTCGGCCATCCATCAGTCCTATATTGATTACCCGATCGAGACTTCACTCCCAGCCTAATGTTCTATTCGATCCAACACCAAACCCGCTTCCGCTATGACATGCCCGTCAGCGAGAGCATTATGGAATTGCACATGCAGCCGCGCAGCGAGGGCCGCCAGCGTTGCTTGAGCTTCATGGTCAAGGTCAACCCCAAGGCCCGCGTGTTGCAGTATCGCGATCACCTGGGCAATCACGTCCATCATTTCAGCGTTGCCCCCAAGCACACGCAGTTACTCGTCACCACTGAGGCCACGGTTGAAGTGCTCGAGCCCGAACAGTTGCCCAACGTGTTGCCGCTCCATGCCTGGGAAGAGCTCGACAGCCTCACCGCGCAGCAGGATTTCTGGGAGTTCCTGATGCCGAGCGATTACGCGGTTCCCACGGCGCTGCTCCAGTCTTTTGCTCGTGAGATCCGCGCGGAGCGGCGTGAAGATCCGCTCTCGCTGGTGCTCGAGATCAATGGCGCCATCTACAAGGCCTTCGACTATGTGCCTGAGCATACCCAGGTCAACTCGCCCATCGATCACGCGCTCTCCGATCGCAAGGGCGTCTGCCAGGATTTTGCTCATGTCATGATCAGCCTGCTACGGCTGCTGCATATCCCGGCCCGCTACGTTTCCGGCTATCTCTTCCACGGCAAGAATCATCACGA